>JBDNIG010000695.1:0-2630 GCA_041688415.1 Rhodopirellula sp.
TACGTCCGCCGGTTCGCCCTGTGGTGCATCGCTCGCGGGATCACCCAGCCCAACGAAATCACCAAGCCGATCTTAGAACGCTTCCAACGTCATCTTTACCAGCACCGGACTGAGCAAGACAAACCGCTGTCGTTCCGCAGTCAATACGCGCACCTGTCGAGTCTTCGGGCGTGGTTCAAATGGCTGGCTCGAAAGAATTACTTACTGTTCAATCCGGCCAGTGAACTTGACCTACCAAAGCTGGGCCACCGCCTCCCCAAAGCCGTCCTGACTGCCAACGAAGCCGAACAAGTCTTGGCACAACCGAACATCACGCAGCCGCTTGGCGTTCGTGATCGAGCCATCCTGGAAACGTTCTACTCAACGGGCATCCGTCGCAGCGAACTGGCTAACCTGCGTCTGGACGACATCGACTCGGAGCGACGAACGATCATGATCCGACTAGGCAAGGGGAAGAAAGATCGCATCATCCCGATCGGCAAGCGTGCGCTGTCGTGGATCACGGTTTATATCGAATCGGCGCGGGGTGAGCTCCTGTGCAACCAAGCCGAACCGACGCTGTTCCTGACCAATGAAGGCGAACCGATCAACCCGGACAGCCTTACCGAATACGTCCGTCGTTACATCGACGCTTCGGGGATCGGCAAGCAGGGTTCGTGTCACTTGTTCCGTCACACGATGGCGACGCTGATGCACGAGCACGGTGCCGACATCCGCTACATCCAAGCGATGCTCGGTCACGCAAAACTGACGACAACGGAAATCTACACTCAGGTCAGTATCCGCAAACTACGTCAAATCCACGAGCTAACTCACCCAGCCGATCACGACCGCGAAGAACCAGCCCCCGACGACTTGAAAGCCAACAGCGACGATGACGACGATCCTGACGGCTCTGCCGCAAGCGTCTGAAACAAAGCGTCCACGCCCGCGCCATCGCGCTGATAAAAACTTCTTCTTTAGCTGCTTCTAGCTGCTTGGGTCGTGGACCGGTGCCACCGGTGCGCCGATCCAGGATGGAAGGCAGCTAAAGAAAAAAGTTTTTGGGCCTGGATCTTGCCCCGACCGCCGCGCCGTCAGGTACAATCAGAGGCGTGAAAACCGCATCTACGATCCGCCGCCCGACCCTGAAAAACCGCACTCGCGCACGCGCGAGAGTGAGTGGCTGTCGATCGCGCCGAGCTTCGTGCAAAACTTCCGCAAAACGCACCGGCAAATCGACTTGTATTTACGGCAATCGCCGACGATTGGAGTCTTGCTCCAGAGACCCCATCGGGTATGACGGGAGTCCATGGAATCTATACGAGTTTCTTGCCAGCCATCCGGTTTTCGGCGCAGACCCCACGGGCGAAGACTGGCTTGATTGCATGGCAGATTGTGTAGCTGACAACGATCCTTTAAACCTTGCCCTTGAAGCAGCAATTGCGCAATTGAGCGTTGGACTATGGCCTAAAGAGGTTTTCGCGAAAATCGCCACCGCGATGGGTAAACCAAGACTTGCTCATGCAATTCGAGTCTCAGCCAATAGCTTCAACAAGATTACAAACATGCCAAAAGGTTTTATCATCCTCATAAACAACGGGAGAAAGCCTAATAAGCTGTTTAGCGCGATCACTGGATCAATTGGAAGGGTCGCGGGACCGTTGTTGATCGCTCATGGTCTTGCGCAGGCTGCTACCCAGGTTCACTGTGCAGGCTTTTGTACGGCTGCATGTGTATGCGGGGATTGCACTTACTCAGACAAGGAAGGAAATATTCTCACTGCTCTAAAAAGGCAGTATTTCTAGAGTTTTTCTTGACGGGGGGTCAACTTTATGCCGAATGACACTTCTACAATACCGATTGGCGTTTACTTTCCGTTTTCGTGGGTTCCGTTGATCGGTAGCACTTTGGCCACGCTGAGAGACCGAAGGATTTTAATAAACCGCTCCGAGGACTTCGTGGCAACTCTTTGGGACGCAGCGGAAATTGATTACTCCTTCGTTCAAAGAATAAGCAAGACAATCGCCGACGGTGGTGGCTGGACCTCTTGTTTATTTGTACCAGCCGATAACGCAACTGCATTGATTTATCCGTACGGCGATCCTGGTCTAGAATCAGTAACAATATTAACTGCAATTTCAGAAATAGTTTCTGACTGTGAGATCGATGACCTAGCAGATTACCTAAATTCTGGTCAAGATCGTTCGTTGCTTGATCTAGTAATTAGGGTAAATCCAACGGCGTGTTATCAAAAGAAGCCATCTAATGGGTAAGGTCTCTTAGGTGAGTGAACCACACTCTGCACCGGATGGAAACGACGCCCGACGAGGCCACTGCAAGGTGGTCTTTCTTATTGGTGGGCAGGATGCCCGCCACACTTTTCGGCTGGATGCCGACCACGTTCATCGACCTCGCAACACTTGCACGCACCGGAGCGAAGCGACCCAAGCGACGACAGGATGTCGTCGCAATTTCCGGCACGATGCCGCCACACAGACGAAGGAAAGGGGTCAGGGTGTGCCGGGATAAAACCGGTTTTGGATAGAGAATGAAAGTTTCTTACGAAGAACGACTAGCCACCGACTTCGGCCTCTGGCGGAGGTGCGACTGCGGTAACAACGTTGTGCTGAGCGTCCGTACCAGGGGAA
>JBDNIG010000696.1:0-4961 GCA_041688415.1 Rhodopirellula sp.
CTCGCAAACCTCCTGCCAACTCGGATTGCCTGCCGCTTCGCTCGGCAGTGACGGCTCGCCCAGAGCTTCCCGTGCGACCGCTAGCTGGGAATGCTGGTTGCCGCTGTACAGCCCGTAGCCTCGCACGCACTGGTAGCGACGTGGTGGAACGTGTTCGAACCAGCGTGCCAGGAACGTATTGACGGGCAGTTGCGTCACGCCTTGACGCTTGCCATCGCCGCCTTCGAGTTCGCTCAGCCGATAACGGAACTTGACGTCGCCGTCTTGCTCGTTGATTAACCGCGAGTTGCCCATCGGGCCGCCTTTGATGTAGCGGGCTAGATACGTCGTGACACTCTGGCCGTCACGAGGACGTGCAGATGGACGTGGATGTCGAGCTTCTGATTCCAGGTGTGCAGTGCCGCGAGGATTCCGGGCCGCCCGCCGAGGAACTGTGGATCGGCGAGCAATTGCGAGAGCGTTTGCGATGCGGCGGCGAAGAGCGTGTTGGCGAACTCGCGTTTGTTGTAACGCCAGAGCTGGTTGAGCCGAATGAATTGCGATCGCTGTGTTTTTGGTGGGGGACGTGTTGTGCGAAGCGGGGACGCCTCGTGCGAAGCGCACATCGACTGGGACTCCAGACGGGCGGAGCCGTCGGTCGACAATATGCTCCAGACGGGCGGAGTGGGGTGGGTGACTGGGCTGGCAAAAATGGTGGGTACTGATTGCAACTCGCTACGCGGCACATCAACGGGTGTGTGATTCATTGAAAAGTGAAAAATGCAAAATATCAAATGATTGTGACACAATTTTGCATTTTTCAGTTCTCAATTTAACTTTTTCATTTTCCAGACCTCTGGCTCAACTTCGTAACAGAACGGCATCTGCCGAACTTGCCCAGTTGCCCACCAAGCCGTGATATTTGCCAGTCCAGTGGGTGACTGGAGGGTTTTTGATTTTTGATTTTTGAATGCGGTGCGTGCCAAGCAGAAGGGATCGATGCCGGTCTGGTTCAGTCGTAGCGAATTTGAACGACTGCTTTTTCTCCCATATTCCGCGATAATTAACCAATTGGATCGATCTGGTGGCGGTTGGAGCCCGGTTCGATACCATCACGAAATGCCGCAGCTATTTCTTGGACGCTCGCGCGACCTTTCTCGAAGCGCAAGGCGACGAGTCCTACTTTGGCCGTGAATGGATTCTTCCTCGGAACGGGATTGCGCTCATGAGAGTGCGCTGAGATGCCGATTCAAGGGACGGGAGTGTCTGTGCACGCGCGGCCGGATCGGGGGAAATATCTTGAGGAGAAAAGGAAACAACATGCTCACGCGGCGTCAAGCGTTGACGCTCGTGGGAATCCTGGCCGCCGCTGGCGGGGCGGGTGGCCATCGAGCCCTCGGGGAAGATCCGTCGAGTGCCGCCGATGACGTTTGGTCGAGCGATTCGGAGCGATTGGTCTCACGAATCTTTCGACTACCACCGGTTGATTCGCATCTTGACCGGGTTGTCGTTACCGCGATCGCCGTGGACCCGCGTGGTGAGTTTTTGGCCGTTGCCGGTGATGACCATGTGATTCGGATCTTGAACGCCGAATCGCTCGCTGTGGTTCATGTGTTGGGCGAGGGTGGCTCGGCGAAGTCTTCCACACCGGGGCATTTTGATTGGATTCGGACACTCGCGTTTGATGCCTCGGGTGACCGCCTGGCTTCGTCCGGGAACGACGGTCAGCTCATTTTGTGGGACCGGCGACGAGATTTTGCGGTGCTGCAAGAGATCGACTCAGCCCCCGCCCTGGCGTGCGTACGTTTTTCGGCATCGGGGACACAAATTGCCGCCGTGGGCTTTGATTCGCGAGTATTTTTGATCGGACGTACCGCCAACAGCATGCCGCAGCTACGTTGCCGGTGCGTGGACCTGCGCTGTTGCACCTACCGTGATGATGGGCGGATGCTCGCCGTCGCGGGGCGTGACGGGTATCTGCACCTGTTCGATCCAACGACCGGTGAGACTTTGATGGACGAGAACTTGCACTCGGCGCGTGTTCGCGACATCGCCTTCATGCCCAATTCCAATGTGCTCGTGAGTGTTTCCGAAGCTGGTGAGATGATCCTTTTCGATACGGCGGCTCAACGGTTGCTCTCGCGAAAGAAGATCACATCAGGCCGTCTGTTCTCGCTCGCGGTGATCGACGATCGGACGATCGCCGCGGCCGGCAGTGATGATGAAATTTATCTTGTCCGGGTCGGAGATGATCATCGAGAACTGCATGTTCAAGCGAAATTGGGAGGGCACGTTGGCACGATCTCCACGTTGGTCGTCAATCACGGCAATCTGATCTCGGGTGGTTTTGACGCAACACTGCGACGTTGGGATTTGTCGAGGATGATGAAATCTGACAACAAGATCGCCTTGGGGAATGAGTCCGGAGTTGACCCGCTGGCGCAAACGCCCCGGTAAACTGCGACCGAGTAGCGGTTGGCAGCGACGATCATTCAGGCGAAAAAGACGGTGACACAGGGAGGTGTCCGGCGTGTTCTGGAAACATATCGAAGATTTTTGTGCGTCGTTCGGACTCTCCGGTCGAGGTTGCGCCGGTCGCGGCGCGTCGACGACTGCCGAGGCAGCACCGAGATCAGCGAGCGTGCGGGCGCGGCGCGGCAGACTCAGCCGGCTGATCGCGCCGGCGCATTCTCATGCCGGTGTCCACTCGCGCAGCATGCGGGTGGAATCGCTCGAACCGCGCCGCCTGATGGCAGCCGATCCGATTCATGTCGGTGTGGTCTACGTGGAAACGGACTACCTCGAATCCGATGTCGGTAGCGATTCCCAAGGTGATCGGTTTATCGTTTCTTTTACGGGAGGCGCTCCCGGCACAAAACTAACCGAACTACGGATCCGCACCGACAAAGACGACGACGGGATTAGCGTCGGCGATCTAATTTTTGATACCGAGGCCGGTGGCCGTGGCAAGAACGGATATCATCCCTTCAAACTGGCGCCTGGACAATCCGAAGAAGCAACCGCGGAGGTCGATGATGGTGGCCAGGAACTGATTCTTCACCCGAAGGACTTTCAGGCCGGCGATCGTTTGATCTTCACGATCGACGTCGACGAGGTTCTCCGCAACCTCGCGGATCTCGACCAGTTCAACGAACGACTCGACGTGATCGCGTCGGGACAAGAGTTCCAGGACTCGATTCTCGATGCAAAATTCGAGGCCCCCAACTACTTCGAATCGTCTGCCGATTCGATCTTTCTCAACGACTACGGAGACCCGCACGCTGACTACGGATTGAATCTCCCGCCCGATCAAGGCGACGATGTCGGTAGCCTACCGAATCGCTCCGCAGGCGCCGTGGCCAGCGTCACGCAGACACCGCGTCCAGCATCGGTGGCTGGCTTTGTCTATCTCGACGACAACGGTTCGGGTACGAAGGATACCGGCGAAAATGGACTCGTGGGGATTCGCATTCGTTTGGAACCGATCGATACCATCGAGCCGCAATCAGTTCTGACGACCACGACCGGTGCCGATGGTTCCTACGAGTTCACCGGCGTGATGCCGGGCCGGTACCGGATCGTCGAACTCGATCAACCCGGCGATACCGATGATGGCATCGACGCGGCCGGTTCCATTTCGGGACGCATCGTCGGCACGGCGGTCAATCCCGGGGACGAGATTCGCGATGTACTGCTCAAGGGTGGCGACTCAGGGATCCACTATAACTTCGGCGAGTTACCGCTCGGTTCAATCGGTGGTTTCGTCTACTTGGTCAACCCCGGCGAAGACTGCACGGACACGCATGACGTGACCAACAGTCAACCCATTGAGGGCGCCGAGGTTCGCTTGGTCGGTGAAGACGGCAAAACGCTCGCGACCACGCACACGAGTGCCGACGGCAGCTACCGCTTTACCGGCTTGCACGCTGGCGTCTACAGCATCGTCGAGGTCACTCCCGCCGGTCTGCTCGATGGCGAAGCACACACCGGTGATATCCACACACTCGCCTCCACCGTACTCGTCGCGGCTGGATCGGCAATCGATGGTGGACGCATCGGCAATATCGAATTGCCCTCAGGCGGCAACGGTGACGAATACAACTTTTGCGAAGCGGCGCCCGGTTCGCTCGCCGGTCAGGTTTACCACGACCGCAACGACAACGGGCAGCGAGATGCTGGTGAGGAGGCGATCGGTGGCGTTGCGTTGGATTTGATCGGTTCGGACGCAACGGTGGTGGCGACGACTCATACCGATTCCCAGGGGGCGTATCAATTTGACAATCTCGCACCGGACAGCTACCGCATTGTCGAATCGCAACCAGTAGGATTCATCGATGGCAAGGATCACGTGGGCACGATCGGTGGCAGCCCCGTCGGACGTCTCGGCAGCGACGGGGACTCACTCGTTGACGTGGCCCTGCGTCAGGGTCTCGATGGGATTGGTTACGACTTTGGGGAACGCAAGGTCGGTTCGCTGAGCGGACAGGTCCATGTTGACCTGGACGGCGACTGCGTCCTTGATCCCGGAGAGCCGACACTGCCCGGTGTTGAGATTGAATTGAAAGACAGTAGCGGCAAAACCGTCGCGACGACGACAACGGACGCGGATGGGATGTACCGCTTCAGTAACCTGTTGCCGGGAAACTACACTGTCATCGAACACCAACCGAGTGGATACTTGGAAGGTGGTGCGACGGTGGGTTCTCTCGGTGGCGTGGTCGACGGCTCCAACCGCATCAAACGAATCACGATTGGGTCGGGCCAAAAGGCCGAGCACTACGATTTTTGTGAAGAACCGCCCGCGGAACTATCCGGTGTGGTCTACGTCGATCGTGATGGCGACTGCGTACAAGATTCCAATGAAGAAGGCTTGGCCGACGTGATCGTGGAATTGCTCGATGACTCGGGCAAGGTCGTGGCCACGACGACGACGGACGCCGATGGTCGGTATTCGTTCACCGATTTACGAGCCGGAGAATACA
>JBDNIG010000697.1:0-8500 GCA_041688415.1 Rhodopirellula sp.
CTCCCCAAGAGGTCTTTCGCATCACTCGCGGCGCATGCTACGTGCCCACGCCCGCGGTTAGAGACGGTTTGCTATTCACGATCTCCGATAATGGAATCGCCAACTGTTTTGATACCGCCAATGAGGGACGATCGCGATGGAGTCAACGCATCGGTGGTAATTTCGGTGCGTCACCGATTATCGTCGGTGAGCAACTCCTCCTAATCTCGCTCGAAGGCACCGCACACGTTACCACCGCCAGTGACACCAAGGGCGAGGTCAGTGAGTTTGAACTGGGCGGTCGCGTGGGCGCGACGCCCGCTTTCGCCGCGGGCCGACTGCTGTTGAGAGTCGGTGCGAAATTACACTGCCTCGATTGCAATGCCAGAAATTGACGGCAGACGCCGCATCGGAGCGTCTGCGATCCGTTCAGGTGTCGAACAACTCGGCCGGGCTCAGTCCCGCGGGGTGCGTGACGCACTCATCCCATCTCTCGCCTCGGAAACGTTCCGGTAGAAAACTCGCGAACGATATCACATACCTGTGCTGAGTAGCCGAGTCTCTCCGAGACTCGGACAGGCATCAGGCTCGGGTGCGTGCCTCGGAGAGACACGCCTACTCAGACTTCGCCAATGACAGAATGCGTTGGTGGCCGGCGAGGTCACGGATGCGTTTTATATCGCTCCATCGCCCGCTCGCTTGGGCCATTGCTTTGCAGGCGTCCGCAATCATGGGGCTGTATTCGAGAACCAGTCGCCCGCTGGGATAGAGGTGAGCGGGCGCGTCAGCCAGGAGGCGGGCGATGATTTCGGTACCTTCGTCACCGGACAGCAACGCTCCACGAGGTTCGTGGTTGCGGACGGTATCGGGCAACTCGTCGTATTCGCTTTGGCTGATGTAGGGTGGGTTGCTGCAAATTACATCAAATTGCGAGTCCGGTTCGAGCGACTCGAACAAGTCGCTTTGCATGAGCGTGATCCGCTCACCGAGTTTCTGTTTGTTAATGTTCCAGCGAGCGATGTCGAGGGCAGGCAAGGAAACATCCACTGCGATGATTTCGGCATCCTTGAGATTCTTGGCGATTGCAATTGCAATGGCGCCGCTGCCGGTCCCGATATCGAGAATCCGCAGCGGTCGATCGGCGACGTTTGAGGCGATCCGTTTGGCTTGATCGATCGCCTCGACGACGAGATGTTCGGTTTCGGGCCGCGGGACGAGCACGTTTTCATTGACGCGAATCGGGATCGAATAGAACTCGCGGAAACCAACGAGCTGGGCCACGGGGGCACCTTCGCCGCGCCGCCGGACGAGTTCACGAAAGGCGATCCGTTGCTCGTCGCTGGGGACTTCGGCAAACGCCGTGTACAGTTCAATCCGCTCGCAGTCGCGAGCGTGGGCGAGCAAAATCTCGGCATCAAGGCGCGGTGATTCACTGCCGCGTGACTTGAAAAAATCCGAAGTCCACTGCAGCAACCGCAGCACGGTCCATGGTTCGGTGCTGGGGGTAGTCATAAAAAAGCGTCCGTTGCCTAAAATCCGTTATTGAAATAGAGGAGGATCGGTTCAATCGATCATGTCGCCGCGGAGCTGATCACGGTCGTACTCAATCAGCGCCTCGGTAATGGGATTGAGATCACCGGCAATGATCTGGTCCAGCTTGTAGAGGGTGAGATTGATACGGTGATCCGTCAAGCGATTTTGCGGAAAATTGTAGGTGCGGATGCATTGACTCCGGTCACCCGAGCCGATCAAACCCTTGCGGGTTTCGGCCTGTTTACTCGCTTCCTCTTCCCGCTTTTTTTCATAGATCCGAGCTTTGAGCACCCGCAGTGCCTTGGCCAAGTTCTTGTGCTGGCTCTTTTCGTCTTGGCACTGCACGACGACGCCGGTTTCGTAGTGCGTCAACCGGATCGCTGATTCGGTTTTGTTGACGTGCTGGCCACCGGGGCCGCTGGCGCAAAACTTATCGATTCGATAGTCGTCTGACTTGAGGTTGACTTCGACGTCTTCCGGTTCGGCCATCACGGCCACGGTTGCCGCCGAAGTATGGACGCGTCCTTGGGTTTCGGTTTCGGGGACACGTTGGACGCGGTGTCCACCGGATTCGTACTGCAGATCGCGATACACATTCTCGCCCTCGACGGTCAACATGATTTCTTTGAATCCGCCCATCTCGGTCGCGCTGGCATCCATGACCTCGGTTTTCCAGCCGATTTGCTCGGCATGGCGACGGTACATTTCGTAGAGATCGCGTGCAAACAGCGCCGCTTCATCGCCTCCGGTACCGGCGCGGATTTCCATCACGCAGCGTGTCCGGTGCGAGTCGTCACCACCGACGGTGTAGCTGAGCAAGTCTTCCCACAGCGTTTCCCGCTGTGAGCGGAGCGATTTCATCTCCGTTTCGGCCATTTCGCGTTCTTCGAAATCGTCGGTTTCTTCCGCAATCTCTTGGCAGCCTTGAATCTCTTCAGTGAGCCGTTTGAACTCGCGATATTTGCCGACGACGCGAGCCAAGCCGCCGTGCTCGCGCGCCGCCGCGCTCATCCGTGCACCGTCACTAAGCACGGCTGGATCAGCCATGTCGGATTCGAGCTTCAAGAATCGGGCGAGCTTTTCTTCAAGATTGTCGCGGATCGAACCGCTCACTTGATAGCTTTCTTTGCCTTTTTGGGCTTTTGCAGGCTGCCATAGGTGCCAGCGGCAAATTTCTTCTGGAATTTATCAATCCGGCCCGCCGTGTCGACGTACTTCAGTTTGCCGGTATAGAACGGGTGACAATCGCTGCAAATGTCGATTTTCAACTCGGGACGAACGCTCTTGGTTTGGAACGTGTTGCCGCAACCACAGGTGACGGTGGTGTCTTGATAATTCGGGTGGATGCCGTCTTTCATGGCTGTTTACACAAAAAAATGGGCTAATTGGGACGCGTTTCCGAAGGTAGAACGCGAGGTGTGTATTATTTTGAACTAGTCAATGGTACGCGAGGGCGGCCCCGCTGTTCAAGGGCTGGCCAGCGGATTGTCTCGATTCTCACGACGATTGTAGCCAGACGGTTCCGTCCGTCTGAGCTGATACGCGCCGGTTTTCTCACGACGGGCGGAGCCGTCGGTCGACAATTGTAGCCAGACGGCTCCGTCCGTCTGAGCTGATACGCGCCGGTTTTCTCACGACGGGCGGAGCCGTCGGTCGACAATTGTAGCCAGACGGCTCCGTCCGTCCGAGCTGATACGCGCCGGTTTTCTCACGACGGGCGGAGCCGTCGGTCGACAATGTCGACCATGTTGACAATCATCGGTTCGGCGACGTATGTTTTCTCAGCTCGATTGTGAGCGATTCGCCTATGGTCCTCGCAGCGTTTCGATCAGGTTGGTTTCGCGTCTGTTTTGGGGATGCGTTTTCCGCCTGGTGGAGACACCCCACGCGACGGTGATCGCTCAATCTTCTTACCCACTTTTGCATGTTTCGCGGACGACCGTTTGACTCTCGCGTCGTCCCCTTCAAGCTAGTAAAGCGACCGAACATCTGATGAACGTTGATCTGGACGCAATCGCCCAACGCGGGCATTGCGAGGTATCGAGTTTACGTTTGGCCCTGCCGTTGATTGAGCAAGGCTACACGCCCCCATTTCTGGCTCGCTATCGGCGTGACGAACTCGGGGGACTCGATGAAGCAAGTTTATGGGCACTTTCGCATGCGGTGCGATCCCAGCAACGACTCGACGAATATCGCGATCAACTGCGCGCGGCGTGGCAGTCGACGCAGTTGGCCGATCCGGCTTTAGGGCGTGCGATCTCGGGGGCCAAATCACGTCGGCTGCTCGATCGACTCAGTCGCCGCATTAAATCCGAAGGGAGTGAATCAGGCAGTTTAGCCCAACGGTTGGCCGTCCGCCTGCTCAGCCCCGAGAAGGGTGACGGGGAGGATCTCGAAGCGATCGCTGCGTCACTGATCGAAGCTTGCGAAAAAACGCCGCCTCCGGTTGACGCCGCAACGGAGACGCCGGAATCCCCTGAAGGTTCTGCTGCGGCGGTTCCAACCACCGACGATGTAATCGCCAAACTCGATGATGCGTTGGCGAAACGACTCAGCGGTGATCCACGGATCATGGGTGCGGCCGTCCGCTGGCTATCGCGAAACGCCAAGATCCATGTCGTTGCAGTCACCGATCCCCACGGGGGTGAAGACGGCGGGGAATCCGCAGCCAAGTCGAAGAAAGCCGCTAAGAAGCGGAAGAAGAGCAAGGCTCAGCCGAGCGAGGCCTCCGCCGTCACGAAAACGCTCACCGACGCCAGCGATCCAACGGCGCTAGCTGCGGGTACGCAGTCTGCCTCGCCGGCAGCCACTCAATCCAGCGACCCGGCGGCGTTAGCCGCAGGTTCAGAGCCTGCTGACAAAGCGGCGCCCACATCCGGTGATCCGCAACCGCCAACGGCCGATACAGAACCTTCAGAATCAGCGCCCGAGGCGGAATCAGCGCCCGAGGCGGAATCAGCGCCCGAGGCGGAATCAGCGCCCACGACGGAATCAGCGCCCGAGGCGGAATTAGTGGCTCCGACGGAACCAGCCTCCGAGGCGGCCCCAGCGCCCGAGAACGCCGCGTCCGACGAAACGACGGGCACCGAGGCTGCGCAACCGACCGCATCGGTCGTCGACACGGAGGCGACAACGCCACCGGCAACCACGGAGCCAGCGGCGCCAGTCGCTACTGACGAACCGGCAGCAACCACGGAGCCAACAGCAGCACCGAGCGACTCCGGTGCACCGGAGAGAGTCACCGCGGCGGCCGATCCAACCTCAAAGGGCACGGTCTCGGAGCAAAAACCCGCCGCCAAGCCACCTAAAAAGAAAAAGGTTTCGCCTCGTCAACGCCGCCGCCGTTGGTTAGTCAGCACACTCAAGCCGCTCGCTGGGAAACGCATGCCTGCGGCAAAACTCAGTGCGTTCCAAATCGTGATGCTTGGGCGTGCCCTGCGGAGCCAAGTCGCCCAGTGTGCGTTTGATTATGACGCCGCTCAATTGGTCACGGAGATGCAAAAGGCCGCTACGAATTTGAATCGTCATTTCGGCGATCACCTGGCGGGTATTGCGGTCGCCAACGAAGCGGCGCTCCGCGATGCTGCCGAGGGTGCCTGGTGGGACGAAATCCAAGAGCAAGCCTCGGCGCGGCTCGTATCGATCGCCGCCGATAACCTGCATAGCCAAATTAATCGTGGTGGTGTCTCGGCGAAGGTCGTGATGTCGATCGACGCAGTCGGCCCGCGCACGGCGGCGACGTCGATCGTCGCGGCGGACGGTCGTGTGCTGCATAATGAAGACATTCCCTGCCAACTGTCAGCGGCGATGCGAACCCTCGCGGTGACGAAAATTGGCGAGCTGATTCACCAGCATCACGTTGATTTGATCGTGATCAGCAATGGTCCGGCCCGGCGTGCGTGCATGATCGCAATCGGAGAGCTGATCCAACAATCTGCCGAGCAATCGATTCGCTGGACACTGGCCGACCGCAGCGGCGCCGACGCCTATGCGGGCAGCGCAGCGGGCGATCAAGAAATGATGTCAACGCCGCGGCGATTCCGCGCCGCGGCCTGGATCGCCTTCTCCACCCTGCAACCTTCCCAAGCCATGGTCAAAGTCGATCCGTTGAAGTTGCGATTGGGGTCGTTTCAACGCGAGCTTTCCGATCAAGCCATCTTGGACGCGATCGAAGACGTGCTGGTCAGTGGTGCCGCTCGTGGGGGCGTCGACGTCAACTCCACCACCGCGTCGTGGCTCGAACGATTACCGGGCATGACGCGGCAAGCGGCGGAAGCCATCGATGTCCAACGCCGTGAAAAACTGATCGATTCGCGTGACGATCTGCTAGCCCGGGCCGACTGGCCGTCACCCATCCACACCCGCCAAGCACTGCCGTTCCTGCGAGTGTTCGGCAGCTCTGAGACCCTCGATGGAACCTTGATTCATCCAGACGACTACCCGCTGGCGAAGCGGTTGGCCAAGACGCTCGAGATCGAACTACCGCCCGCATCACCGGCGGGCTACGAATTCCCCGACTACAGCGAGCCACAACCGATCGATGCTCCCTCGAGCACGGATGCCGCTAGCGAGGACGAGTCATCCGGTGCAACCGAACCGGCGGAAGAAACCGCGGCCTTTGGCCCGGCCGACACGACGGAGACGGAATCCACCGAAACAGTCACGAACGAAGGCGAAAACGCCCTCGAGGGCAGCGACCGGTCTGCAGCCGAGGTTACCGGCTCCGAACCAACTAGCTCCGAACCAACTAGCTCCGAACCGGCTGCCAACGCCGACGACGCATCACCGTCGTCGAGCGCCGCGGCCGAGCCAAGCGAGGGTTCAGCAAGCTCAGAAGGTAGCGAATCCGCGTCCGATTCAACCCCCGCCGAAAAAACGGAGACCAGCGAATCAGCCGCAGCCGCTTCGGATGCCGCCCCACCACCAGCCGAGTCACCACCAGCCGAGTCGAGCACGCCGCCTGCCGCAGAACCCTTCCGCCAAACGAAACCGGAACGGGCCAAGGTTGAGAAACTGATCAAAGAATGGCAAGTCGGCGTTCATCGATCGCTGCAGATCGTCAGCTGGCTGTGCGAACCCTTTGGCGAAGGCACCGTCAGCGGTCCGGCACCGGCAGTGATGAACAGCATGCCGGCCCTCAGCGACCTCAAACAGGGCGATCAAGTCATCGGCGTCGTCGTCGGCGTGATGCCATTTGGCGTTTTCGTCGAGCTGACGCCCGAGTGCAGCGGCCTGATTCACGTCAGCCGCGTGTCCGACGGTTTTGTCGAAGACCTGCACGAAGCGGTTCAGGTCGGCGATGTCGTGACCGCTTGGGTCACGGGTATCGATAGCAAACGCCGCCGTGTCGGCTTGAGCGCCATTTCGCCCGAACGCGAAGCCGACCTGCAGACGCATCGTCAGGACGGACGCGGCCGTGGTCAGTCCGGTGGACACGTCGGCCAGCGCGGTGGTCCGCGTGGCGGGGCTGCTGCCGGCGGACGCGATTCCGCTGGCGGTTCGCGTGGCCGTGGTGGCAACCCAGCCGGTGCTGCCAATGCCGGTCAAGGCGGGCGAAGTTCGGGCTCAGGTGAACGCACCGAGTCCGCGGGCGGCGGCCAGCGACGGGACAATCGTGGCGGCGGGCGTGACGGCAATCGCGGCCGCTCATCCGGTGGCGGACGACGCGATCAACGCGGCGGCGGTCGTGGTCCACGCCGTCCCGAAGTTTATGAAGTCGCCGGCAAAGAACCCGATTCGGCACCGCTGACCGACGCCATGCAGAAGGGCAAGGAGCCGTTGCGATCATTCGGCGATCTGATGCAGTTTGTCACCAAAGACAAAGCGCCCACGGAGAAACAAACAGCTCCCAAGGAAAAACCGGTTGAGACCGCACCAGCCCCAGCGGCTTCGACGGAAAGCGAGTCAGCCAAAGCCGAAACGAAGCCGGAACCCGTGCCGGATGTGTCCGCCGCACAGCCTGCCGCTTCGCCCGCGGACTCATCGCCAACCGAGGTTGCCGGTGAGACCGCCAATGTTCCCGCCGAAAAATCGCCTACCGGTCCCACCGAGGGAGCCTCCGAATGAGCGACGACTTTACTTCGCGACTCGAGTCCGCGATCGAGCGAGGTCGTCGTCGCGGCGAATACCAGGCATCCGAAGAACGCCGCAAGGAACTCAGCGAGGAGGATCTCAAGCGTCTGCATACGTCCTATCGCTTATCCCTCTCGGACCAGATTGAATCGGCAATCCACCGTGTCGCCGAGCACTTCCCAGGATTCCGCACCGAAGGAATCTTCGGTGAAGAAGGCTGGGGTGAGGCCTGCTACCGCGACGATCTACGCATCGAATCTGGTCGCCGCAATAACCTTTACAGCCGACTCGAACTCGTCATCCGACCCTACCGCGACCTTCATGTGCTCGATCTCAAGGGCAAAGGCACCGTGATGAACCGCGAGATCTTCAATCGCGCTCACTACACGAAAATTCAGGATGTCGATCCGGAAGAGTTTTCCGAGCTGATCAATACCTGGGCTATCGAGTACGCCGAACTCTACGCCGCCAAAAGTAAGGCGTAGACGCTAGCAATACCGCTCGGCTCCCCCCTGTTAGCTCGGCAAACTGGGGTCCGTCCGCACGGACAACACCAATGCGATACGGCCCCCGGCGAGTGGCCGGGAAACGGGGCTTCTTGGATGCGATGTTTTATTTCACTGAGATGATTGACGGGTGCGACGTTGTAGTTCGTAGCCGTGGGGGCGGCCAACGAGTTTTCCAGCACGGCGGCGTTGCGGTACGTTATATTGGTACATTGCGTAACGTCTCGCAAAACAATCAACCTCGAAATTAATGCAATCATGTACAAATCGATCGCCTTCCTCGCCCTACTCCTATTCAGCGTGATTGAGCCACAGATCGCTGCGGCACAACTCTCGGAACTATTCAGCAGCGGTCCCGCCATCGAAACGATCGAAACCGCAGACTTGAATAAAATGCTTACCGCACAGCA
>JBDNIG010000698.1:0-3690 GCA_041688415.1 Rhodopirellula sp.
ATCCTTGTTGTGATGGATTGGCGTCGCAGACAAAACGAAGGCATACCACCACGCTCAAAGTACACAGGTTTCAATCCTTGTTGTGATGGATTGGCGTCGCAGACAAACCAGCCGTTGCACCCGGCGCGGACATCGTGTAGTTTCAATCCTTGTTGTGATGGATTGGCGTCGCAGACAGCTCTGGGGGTGTAAGTCCTTTTGCGCGTTGGGGTTCGGCACTTTTTTCGGTGCCTCGAAAGCAATGCATCTGAATGATAAAAGACTCGCTATGTAGTGGAATACGGCGCACTCTCGCAAACTCAATTCGTCGTAAGTACTTTGTGGGAAAAGAGTTAAACAACCAGATTGTCAAACAGCCATTAATTCGCTCACCGGCTTCGCATTAACGAATGCAAATCTTCTGGTAGCAGCAATCGACGCAGCGACGTTGTTGCGAGGTCGGCAGCGGCAAGTAGCCTTGCTGGATCACCTCGATCACTTCGTTGACCGCCTGCAAGGCCGACGAGCGGGCTCGCGTGGTGATCGGCACTTCGACAATCTTGTAATTGTCACGAGTATAACACAAAAAGCCTCGGTTGACCTCACACTCGAAGACACGTTCGATCAGCATGCTGTACAGAACGCACTGCAGTTGTTGAGTCCGAAAGGTTTTCTTGGGCGCCTTGGCGAACTTATAATCCAGCGGCCCCATCGTGCCATCCTCGAACGTCAGCACTTCATCAGCCACCCCGCGCACTCGCAGCTCCGTATCGGCCAGCGGTACATCAAACTCACGCTTGACGACTAGCAGTTTTTTTCGCAAGTACGATTTATTCACCTTCGCCCGCTCCAAATGCACCTCGCGTCCCTTTTGCACCTTCCACCGCTTCTCCTGCCGCTCCGGAATCGCGAGCACATGTTCAAAGTACGTAAACCTCGGACAGAACAAATGTTCCAAGACGTGAGTAATGGTGATGGTAGGTAGTATGTTGTGCATAATTCGGTTGTCCTCACATGGGTAACTCGTCTCAAGATGGTGTTAAGCGAACTCTTCCGAAACCTTTCGACACCGACTTCCCAAGTCCCATTCCATTCGGGATTGAGAAATTGATCGAGAACTTTCCGGTGAATCCCATCATTGGTAGGCCTTTGTGTTTCGTTGTACAATTTCGCAGTTGTGATTGCGCGGACAACTGCTGTGTAATTCGTACACCAAATGACTTTGCCTGCGCGAGGCAGTTGTTGCAGAGCTGTCGATTGAGAAACTCAGTTCGTTCCGGCTGTGACATCCCTTCGAATTGTTGGTGATTTTTCTGATTGAGGGCCAGCCACGGGCGCTCGAAATCATATGTGAGTAAAGAATTCGTCTGGCCAAATTCTGCCTGTACGACTTTGAGTGTTGAGTCGATCACCGTTCTATCGACTGCTCCCATTCTGAGAACTCGACCGACAAGCTGCGTTTTCATCAAAGCTTCCGCACCTTCTTCAATGGCGGTCACGACTGGCCCATCGCCATCCACGAAATACAGCACTCGTGGTGACCGATAGATCAGACCATCGGTACCATGCTGGTGAAGCAGATCGAGTTCCGGGTATGCCTGAGCGAGGGCACCGCGAAGATGTGCTGCCAATGGTCTCGGCCGAGGTGGCGTGATCGCCAGCCGCAATGTCGCCACTAGCATCAATCGAACGCCGTTGCCACGAGGATCGGGTTGTGAAATTGGACTGTTCATAGGACCTCAGTTCCGGTACTGCTGCCATCGAAGTCGTGCGTGATCAAACCGAGTTCCGCTTCGTCGTAAAATCTGTCATCGAGGAACCAAAACGACGGGTATTCCAAGCTGGGAAATGGTTCCCCGATCTGTTCCGGGCGAAATCTGTGCGTCACCCAAACGCTTACAGAAACCTGCGCAATGCGCGGGCCGAGATCTCGCAGTTTTCTGCGTCGAGCCCAACGATCGGGTTCAGCGTAGGCGGCTTCCAGATCTTCGCTCAGTCTCGGGTCGAGTTTCGTGACGACAAAAGTTACCTGTCGTGAATTATCACCTCGCAGTTCGCGTTGAATGTTGAGCTCATCATGACCGAAGGTGGCCCAGTTTTTCGTTATCTCACTTCCCTTGTCCTTTGCGTTTCCAAGTCGGCGAAAGTACTCTTCGACGAGTTCGGTGACGGATTCTTCGTTGACGACCGCTGTATTCTGGAGGAGTTCCCTGGTGATTTGCAGTTGGATTATGGAATTGTTTTTTGCATCACGATACACGTATTCGCAGAAAGCCCTGTCATCGGTCCCATCTTCTCGCTCATTCAGCAGACGAACCACTCGCACGGTCTGGCGATCTCGTTTGCCGTTTCGGTTGCACCGCCCAGCGACCTGAACCAGGGAGTCCAGTGGAGCGAAGTCTCGAACGACGAAATCCATGTCGATGTCCACACCAGCTTCCACGCATTGAGTCGTCACCGCAATGCACGACGAACATTCTTTGATCTGCCGCACTCGATCCAGCCGGTCACGCGGAACAATGTCGCTAGACAATAGCAACAGAGGATGCGTTAGGACTCTCGTATCCCTAAGGTAGCAGTAGACCGTCTGAGCGCACCGTCGTGTGTTGACCACAATCAGCCATTTGCGGATGTCGCAATTCGAACGGATTTCCTGAACGAGCTGAGGAAGCCATTGTGAAAGCGTCATTTCCCTCGGGTCGATCTCAATCTGGTACCGTGGCTGAGCATACGCGGTTGGGTTTTCGATAATGTCAACTCGCTGATCTGCAGCAATTATGCCCGGTTGCGTGGCGGTCATCAGTAGCAACCTGGAACGTCCTGCATTCGCGAGTTCCTTCAGCAAGGTGCCAACCGGATGCCACAAATGCACGGGAAACGCCTGCACCTCATCAATAACAATCAACGCATCGCAAAGGTTGTGAAACCTTTGCTGGTGTCGCGATTTTGCATCCATCAATGCCAGCAAAAACTGATCGAAGGTTGTTAGCACAATTTCAGATCTCCAAGTGTCCAGCACAAATTCGGCTCGGCTTTGAGCATCAGCATCTTTCTCGCCGTCTGTTGATTCGGTTTCCACATCCATGTGGTCTCGCAGGGAGAGCGAATGGCTGGTCTGCAGGTGAACGTCGTTGGTATGTTCCTTCAGATTCAGGAGATCACGATAAACTCCAGCGGTCTGTTCAATGACCGACAGGAACGGCAATACCACGATCAGCTTGGGGCGTATACCGGTTTCTCGCTCCAGCTTTGCTCGCCAGTGCATGGCCCAGCCCGCAGCACATCGCGTTTTCCCAAGACCGGTCGGTAGTGTGAGAACTCGGGGTCGTCGATCTTTCGTGTCTGAATTTGCGTCAGCAACGACCGCATTATAGGCATCTCGCCGCTGCTGGTTGATGACGGTTGCTGGATCACCGGGAGGCAACTGATCTTCAACCAGTGTGCGCGGGTACTCACGCGTCGAGACCCCGAAGTACTCCGCCATTGACGAATGAATCAGGAGAGCCTTGTCGGCCTCGAGCAAACAGGAAAAGCAGAACTGGATAGCCAGTCGAATGCGAACGAGTTCCTCCACCGACGACGCGTCAATGTGTTCCTTCCAATTCTCGTCGATCAGGTCGCAGACGTGATTATAAACTGCTTCAAAACCATCTTTGCTCATACACGTGAGCGAGTCTTTTAGAGCTGGATGTACATCAATGACGTGGCGAG
>JBDNIG010000699.1:0-19807 GCA_041688415.1 Rhodopirellula sp.
AGCTCGGATCGACGGAGCGATCCGGCTACATTAGATCGTCGACCGACGGCTCCGTCCGTCGGGAGATCCCGCAGCTCGGATCGACGGAGCGATCCGGCTACATTAGATCGTCGACCGACGGCTCCGTCCGTCGGGAGATCCAAGGAAAAGTTAAAGGCGGCGAAGTCAGGTAGTGATGTTTGGATCGGTTTTGCGAGGGGGGCGATCGACTTGCTGCGCATCGAGGACAACGCGGTCGTGTTCAAGAATGACGACCCCCAGCTAAACAAAAAGCTCGCCGCGACGTTCGGTGGCAAACCTCGTCGCACCCGACCACTCGATTTTCGCGTCGAAGCGAAAGTGGGAGCACGCTTGCGGATTACGGGAATCGCCCCTGGTTCTGCGCAGCAGGCAACGAATCCGCCGCAAATTTCCTGCGAAGTGGTTTCCGACGCGCCGCTCGAAGCGGCTCGCAAGCATGCGATCACCCCGGAGGTGCTCGCGGACAAGCTCGGCCGGCTCGGTGGAACACCGTTTCATCTCGGCCGACTGGAAGCTGAAATTACCGGTGCTCCCATCGTGCCACTGGCACTAATCAATGCGGCCCGGCGCGAGTTAGTAGAGCGTCTAACGGCGAAACTCGAGGACATGCCCGTTCGCGTCGTCGATGTCGACGCGGGGCTGGCCCTGACGCGTGGATTCCGTGAGGATTCCCACGCAATAGGCGGTGTCACACCGAAGCTATCCGTTCTGTGCCGGACGATTGAGCAGCTCGAAGCGGCAGCGGGCATGGGCGTCGATGCGGTCATCGCGGACTTTCACGATGTGCGAACGCACCGCGATGCCGTCCGGATCGGACGTGCCGCCGACGTGCCGACCTGGATCGCCTCGATTCGCATGCAGAAGCCGGGTGAGATGGGACTGATCCGGCAAATTTTGAAGTATGAACCCGATGGTATGCTCGCGCGAAACTTGGCTGCGGTTGATGCAGCAATCGCGGCCAGCGTGCCGACCGTGGCCGACTTTTCGCTCAATGTCGCGAATCATCGTGCGGCGGAGTGGTTGATCGATCGCGGAGTCGAGCGGGTGACCGCATCGTACGATCTCAATGCCGATCAGCTCGATGGTTTGATTGCGGCAACTCCAGGCGAGTGGATCGAAATGGTGATGCACCAGCACATGCCGATGTTTCATATGGAGCACTGCGTGTTTTGCAGTGTGCTATCGCCGGGAACGAACAAGACCAATTGCGGGCGTCCGTGTGATCGACACGTCGTGCAGTTACGAGATCGCGTTGGCAAGATGCACGTCTTGCAAGCCGATATCGCGTGCCGCAATACCCTGTACAACGCCACTGCGCAAAGTGCGGCTGATGTCGTCGCGTCACTGATCGATCGCGGCTTGGAATGGTACCGCGTCGAGTTGCTCGACGAGTCAGCTTCCCATGCCGAGGAAATACTGAAATTGTATCGTCGATTGCTGTCCGGTCAGGTCAGCGGTCCCGATGTGTGGCGAAGCTTGGCGGCAGATAACCGCGTTGGCGTCACGCGTGGTACCCTGGAAGCAAAACGCAATCCACTCGCGATCCTGTGAGCATCCCGCGGATCAGTCGCGATCTCGCCCGAAGGTACTGAGAATGAGCACATTGAACTCGACAACGCCGCCCGTTGGATTGGTTGCGAACTCGTTCGCGGGCATCTCGGCGAGATCCCGCCGCACCGCGTGCTTGCTCGCAATAGCACTTTTCGCTTCCCCAGCGATGGCGCAAAATGATGTCAACGAAACGGACATTCATCCATACACAGGAGTAGCTAAAATGAAATTGACGAGTTCAGCATTCACCGA
The DNA here is from genome assembly GCA_041688415.1 of Rhodopirellula sp. GTDB lineage: Bacteria > Planctomycetota > Planctomycetia > Pirellulales > Pirellulaceae > Rhodopirellula. The sequence continues at coordinate 1,825 of JBDNIG010000699.1, forward strand.
GGGGCAACCGATCCCAAGGCAATTCACGGGAATCGGTGACGATGTCTCGCCAGCTCTGAAGTGGTCCGATGTACCCGAAAATGCGAAATCGTTCGCGATCATTTGCGACGACCCGGATGCTCCCAGCCGCGCCAACCCGCGTCCCGAAGGACCGTGGGTTCACTGGGTGATCTACAACTTACCCGCTGACCTTCGCGTGCTACCTGATGGCGTGCCGCACGAGGCGGAATTGTCCGCTCCCGTGGTCGCTCAACAAGGCACGAACAGCTTTGGCAAAGACAATGTGGGTTATCGGGGGCCGTTGCCGCCACCGGGCAGTGGCCCGCACCGATATCGATTTCACCTGTATGCCGTCGATCAGCGTCTGGATGTGAATCCGTCCCAGGCCACCAAGGCGAGTTTGCTCAAGGCTCTCGACGGCCACGTGCTCGGTCAGACCGTGCTAATGGGCACGTTCGAGCAAAAGTGAAGCGTCAGGGTCGCGTGGGTTTTCAGTGACCACTTTCGCTCCTCGTGGTTTGTCAACGTCCAAGATTAGGGTTGGCTGTATGAGCCGTTTGGGCGATAGCCTGGTTATTACGGACCAAACCGTGGCTAGCGGGCTGTCGATTGAATCGTTTTTACGAAATGAGCGTGTCAATCCTAACCCGACGCGTAAGCGAGGGATGCAACCTGGTCCCTCGCTCACGCGTCGGGTTACTAAGAGTTCAAAGCCTATCCGCGAACGCAACGCTCGATCCTTACCTCAACCGAATCAACTCTGCGAACGAGAGGATTGCTCGCAGAGTTGAAGTCTCAATTTCGATTTCGTCCCAACTTAACGACTCGGTGTGGCCATTACGAACAAGGCCACGCGTTGGGAAATCGACTGAACATAGTCACTGTCCTCGGCGCTCAGGCGGCTCTTGGGAACGGTGCAAGTTTTTCCGTTTTCCTTGAGCAGTTTGACGTAATCGTCACTGATCTTGATCAAACGGCCTTCCGTGCGGAAACCTCCCGTGTTGTCGACCCACGTGCGAGGTTCTGTGTTATCGAGCCCCATCGGGGTGTCGATTGATTGCGATACCGCCGCTGTTTCTTCGGCCGCTGGCGGCATTTCCATCTGCTCGTCGCTTTCGATCGCCGCGGTATCCTCGATCGAGTCGTTACCGTTGTTCCAGCTTGAGAACAAGTCGTCCAAGGCACCCCCATCGGAATCGTCCGCTGGCGGTTCACTGAACAAGTCATCGGTGCCGTCGGCGGGCGTTTCCGGCGTGGCTGGTTTATCCGCGTCGGGCTGAGCCGCTGGGTCACCGAACAGATCGTCGCTGTTATCGGGGGAATCATTGGCGGGCGTCGAGCCGGAATCTGCGGGGGCCCCAAAGAGATCTTCGACGTTCTGAGGGCTATCACCGGCATCGTTGGCCGGCATGGCTGGTTCGCTGTCGGCTTTCGCCGCGTCGCCACCGAACAGATCGTCTACGCTGCCCTCGTCTACGCTGCCCTCGTCTGCTGGTGGCGTTTGCGTGTCGGCCGGTGCTGGCGTGCCGTCGGCGGGTGCCGGGGCATCATCGGCGGATGCTGGGGCGTCATCGGCGGGTGCTGGGGCGTCATCGGCGGGTGCCGCGGCGTCATCGGCGGGTGCCGCGGCGTCGTCGGCGGGTGCACTAAACAGGTCATCGATTGACTCCGCCTCAGTCGGTGCGGTCGCAGGTGGTGTGGGCTCGGGCGTCATCGCGGGTTCTTCGAGGTCGCCAAACAGGTCGTCCGCCGTGGCATCGGCGGGCGGGGCGACGGGTTCAGGAACCGCCAACTCCGGTGCGGTAGGCTGCGAATCGGCGGGCAACTCCATGCCAGGTTCATCACCACCATCAAACAGGTCATCAGCGATCGCATCTGAATCCGTCTCTGGCGTGGGTTCGGGCTGAGGTGCCGGGACGACTGCTGGTGGAGCAGTCACGTCGGTGTCCGCTTGTTTCGCGTCAGGTTTGTCGCCAGCATTATCCTGGTCGGCCGGTGTCGACGCAGGGCTCTCAGTGTCGTTGTCCGACTGCGGCGACTTTTCCGTGTCAGCGTCTTGCTCTTGCTTCGGCTGCGGCGGTGACTGATCCGCATCGGTGGATTGTTCGGCATCCGAGGCTTGATCCGCATCCGAGGATTGCTTGGAATCGACGTCGGCATCCGCATCATGCAAAACTGTTCCGCCCAGCTCCGAGGTGTCCTCGATGACCGACATGCTGCCCATCCATTCGTCGCCGCAGCAGGGTGCTGGCTCGCAACAGTCCATCATCGGCGGCGAATATACCGGCTCGGGGCAGCACACCGGTGCGGGCTGAGGCGTGCAACACGCGGGGGCGGGCGAGCAGACGGGCTCGGGTGGACAGGCCTGCACGTGTCGGTGAAGCCAACCGGCGGCGACGGGGCCAGTGCTTAGAAAGGTGGCCAACGTAACCACGAGGCTCCATCGCAGGGAGTGGCGAATTGAACGCTTCATCATTGTCTCGGAGGGTTTTACAGAGGTCAAAGCGGGAACAGATTCAGTTAAATATAAGCCGATCAGGCAGCTTTTTCACAGTCATCCGTGACAATACGCAGGACATCGTAATTGTCAGCCCGCAGCGAAACAAGCATTATTTCTAGTTGCGAGTGCGCCGAGCACGGAAACGGTAGGATTTTGGCAATCTATCCCAATCACGGGAAAAGTGAGTATTGGGAGGATTCGTCTCGTCACCGCCATGAATTTCAGTCAAACTAGCGAGTCTACCGCTGAAAATTGGTTCGTACGTTCTGTCCATTCCCCTTGCACCTATTTTGCTGATGCTGCGGTTTTTCCAAAGCCTAGTCGCGTCGATGAGCCTGGAACGCAAATGTTTGCTGTTCTTCGGCTCGGCGCTGGTCGTGTTGATGTGCGGTGCGTTTTGCGTCGTGCTGCTGCTAGCGGACCGTTTCGTGCGGATGACGACCCAGCAACAGGCTCGCGATGTGGCAGCCACCGAAATGATGTTGCTACACGCCAATGCGATCTATCAAGACGGCGTGCCTCAACAACGCCTTGAACGCGAGCGGCAAGCGGTTTCGAGGCTAAGATCCCAGTTACTCAGCGAGGACATTGAATTCGACATCCTCGGCCTCGAAGACCCTCACCCCTTTGACAATCTGGCGCCAGCGACTCCGCCAGGGTCACCTTCGGAGCGTCAACTTCTCGAAGAACTCGAGGTGAACTTTCGCACCCGGATGGCGAATCGTTTACGCGAAGATCAGCCGGGGCTGGAGAAACCGGTGAACCTCGCCGAAGACGCTGCGATGAGCCGGATCGGACTGGGCAATCGACCGCTGTTCCGAGCCATCGGGCCGATTCAGCGCCGTTATATCTACTACGAACCGGTCTTTCTCACCCAAGACTGCATTGCCTGCCACACGCCAACTGGCTCAGCAATCGCATTGTCACCGGAAGTCGATCCGGAAACTCGGGCCGCCGAATTGCCCTTTCGGGTCAAACGGGTGAGTATGCCGGATGACAAGATTCTCAACGACACCAATCAAATTCGTGCCGCCGTGGTCGCCATGGCGATGCTGATCGTGGCAGTGACGTTATTCGTGCTGCACGCGATCGTTCGGTATCTCGTGCTGCAGCCGCTGTTGCACCTGCGCGATGTCAGTGATGCGATTACTCACGGCGACACGAACCAGCGTGCGGTGATTGATACCGAGGATGAATTTCGCGAGCTCGCCGACGCGTTCAATCGAATGCTCCGGCACCTGACCGAAACCCAGACGCAACTGCAAAGCGTGAACCGGGAACTCGATGCCCGGGTGGATCAGTTCGCACAGTTGAACCTGCAGCTCTACGAAGCCAACCGCTTGAAAACGGACTTTCTCGCCAATATGAGCCATGAGCTGCGCACACCGCTCAACAGCATCATTGGATTCTCCGAAGTCCTCCAGGGCATCGATTCACTCGAAGGCAAGCAGCGGCGATACGCCACCAACATTCAAAAGAGCGGGCGACTGCTGTTGGAAATGATCAATGACATTCTCGACTTGGCAAAAGTGGAGGCGGGCAAGATGGAGGTGCGACTCAGTGAGTTCCAAATCTCACGGTTGATCAGCGCCCAGTGCGACATGATCCAGTCGCTCTCCGAAGACAAAAATATCTCACTCTCAATTGATGTTCCCGATGACCTGCCGAGTGCCTATCAAGATCCCAATAAATTCGGCCAAACCATCAACAACCTGCTCAGCAACGCAATCAAGTTCACGCCCGAAGGTGGGATGATCACGATCCGCGTCGTCGATTTAGCGGACGGTCGGTTTCGCATGTCCGTGATCGATACGGGGGTCGGGATTGCCGACGAAGACCAACCGATCATTTTTGAAAAATTCCGTCAGAGCACCAAGGTGCTCGAGGATGACGGGCTGACCCGCGAGTTCGCCGGTACCGGACTGGGCCTCTCAATTGTCAAAGAACTCTCGATCCTGCTCGGTGGCGAGATCGATTTCCAGAGCGAGCTCGGCCGGGGGAGCACATTTTGGGTGACGCTGCCCTATCGACTGGGAGAACTGGACCTCGAAGAATCATCCAGCGTTTTGGCCACTAGCCACTAGCCACTAGCCACTAGCTTCTAGCTTCTCAATCTGGTTATGCTATCGGTGAGAATCTTCCCGAGCCCGCTCACTCTGAACTCTCCCCCTCTCCCACTCTCCCACCCCCTGGTTTCACGACATGATTGACTACGGCGCCTTCGGTGACGAATACTACGTCAACATGAACTTGTCCACCGAGATGGAGTTGCCGCAGGGCCGCGAGTCGGTTTTGCACTACTTCGAGCAGGTGCGCAAGCGATATCCGAACATGTCGAATTTCTACTGTCGCGAGAAAGACGAATTTGTCTTGGAAGAGGAAAAAGACAATGGTGCGTACCGGTGGGTCTCGACGGAACCGAAACGGATCAACAGTGGAATGGTCAATCCGGAATCGTTCGTCGATGCTTGCGAGCAGCATCATGCGGTGCTGGAAATGGTGCCCTACGAGTTGTCGGTCAGCCCGTTGGACTGCGAATCGCTCAGCGTGATGCTGGGGTTTGATTTCGTCTGCAAAGGCAACCATAACGAGATCTTGCAGGACGCGATCGGTGTCGCCCCCGGGTTGGATAAGTTCACCCAGCTGCCGTATGGGAAGATTCTCTCGCACGAGCCAGCGATCCAGTTCTCGCTCGACGAGGACTGCCGCACTCAGTGCCGGATCAGTTTCGAGACTCGCACGACGGCATTTCAAGTCCGCTCGTGCGAGTTTTCCGAAGAACCGCTGAGTGTTTACCTCATGGTTCGCCGCTACGATTCACTCGGGGTCGACGAGAACTTTGCGGCGGAGTTCAACCGTCTCGCGGGTCTTTGCCGTGATCTTGTCGATGAATATCTGATTGAATCGGTATTGCAACCTTTGCAGACAGCGATCGCGATCCGCTAAGGAGGCGTCATCGGCTAACGAGGCGATTGGTCTACAGGTCAAATGAGATTTTCAAGATTTTGAACTTCATCTTGCCCGCCGGGACATCGATTTCGGCGACATCACCGACTTTCTTTCCCAACAGACCTTGGCCGAACGGACTGGTTACTAGAATTTTCCCAACGTCGTAATCTTCATCTCCCGCACCGACGAGCGTGAATTGCTCTTCATCGCCGTAGGCGACATCTTCCACCGTCACGGTGCATCCAAAGACGACTTCGTCCTTGGGGAGTTTCGCTGGATCGATGATCGAAGCACGCGCGACTTTGTCCCTGAGCTCGTTGATCTTGGCCATCAACATGCCTTGATTCTCTCGCTGAGCGTGATACTCCGCGTTCTCTTTCAAATCGCCTTCCTCGCGGGCTTCGGCAATCTTTTCGGTCACGAGCGGCATTTCCACGTTTTCGAGACGGTGAATTTCCGCCTTGATCTTGTTGTATCCCTCGCGGGTCATGGGGACGGATTCAACCATGCCTGTCATCCTGAAGTTCGCAGAAACCAAAAAAAGAAACCTTTCCCACACTCGCGTGCTGGAAAAGGCTGCCGTGACGAAATTAATGACCCCTCATTGTGAACAAGTCCGGACCGGGGGGCAAGTGCCCAATGCCATCTACTTTAACACCGTTCGGGGCGTAGCCGCGATGGTAACCCGACGCGTGAGCGAGGAAAACGCAGTGTTTTGGCTAGTAAACACGTGATCCTCGCTAACGCGTCGGGTTACCAAGACCGCTTGGCGGTCTAAAGTAGATGGCATTGGGCAAGTGCCATCGGTCGATCCCCGCGTGGAAACCACGATTCCGAGCGTGGCGTGGGCTGTTAAACAGTCAGGGTTGACGCTGTCTTTCGGTCTTCCATTTTTGTTCCGCCTGTGCGACTTTGATTTTACCTCTCCCGACGAAGTTAAGGTTCGTCCGGTTGATCACGATACTCGACCGGTGTGTCCTCGGCGTCGCCCTCGAAGGGCACTCCGATTTCTTCGTTGAACCAACGTCCCAGATCGATTAACTGGCATCGGGGAGTGCAAAATGGCGGTGTCGGTGTCTCGTCGGACAAAAATTTTCTCCCGCAAGTTGGGCATGTCATGGGAACCGGTTTCATTTTGGAGGCATCCATGAAAGATGACTTTACCTAATAACGAGGGCTGCAAAGATGAAGTTTCAAGCGACTCGTTAGTTTACAATAGAAGGCTCTCGTTGAAAAACCTTGGACGGACCGGAATGTCACCACCTCCCCAAACCATTGCTCGTCTCGCCGCCGTGATGCTGATTTCACTGCCGGTCAGTGGGAGTTCGTTTCTGTCGCCCACGATTGTGCGGGCCGACGATGGCGACGGTTCGGGGGCGGCTTCCCAAACCACCGATTCACCTGCCAAGAAGTATTCCGATGCCGTCGTGGCGCAAGCCGACGACGTGCTGCTCGAGGCGGGATTGCGGCGGAGCGGTCATTCTCTGCAAAGTACCGATGCGGCGGATTTGTCGCGGCTCCTCAGTAGGATCGCCCGCAGTCGCCGCGAGCTGCGATTGCAGCAAAACGACGTCGCTGACGCCCGGGCGAAACTCACGGCATTCGACAACGAAATCGATAAACTCCAACGCCAGGACGGTGAACTCAATCTGCAGCTAGCACGCGTGGCCGGTCTCGACGTCGGTAAAAACAATCGACTCGTGGCGCTGATCAACGTCACCAGAAATCAAGTCCGACAACTTCGAAAACAACACGCTAAGCACGATAAAGCGGTGCAGGCAGCTCGAACCGAGCTCAACTCCGCCGAGCAGAAGTACGCTGAGTCGGTTTTCCAAGTCCGCAAACGCTTTGACGAACTACAGCAAACGATCGACGCCCAACTGCAAGACCGGCAAATTCAGATTGCAGTCGGCGTGATGCACACCAATTTCGACGTCCCCCAAGACATCGATGCCGACAAGATCGTTCGTGCGGTCGAGAACCGCTTGCGAGATTTCGAGAAGGAAGTGTTCCAGGAAACGATTGGTCTGGACGCTTCTCGCAGTGGCGCACTGTTCACGATGGTCAGTGTGAATCAACAATCCATCCGGATGATCATCGACAGCGGTGCCACGCTGGTGACGTTGCCAGCCGAAACGGCCGCGACGCTGCAGGTGGTCGTCCCCGACGACGCTCCGATTCTTCGCTTGCAACTCGCCACTGGGGAGCAGATCAGTGGTCGCCGAGTCACCCTCGACAGCGTTCGCGTAGGCCAGTTCGAGGCCAAGGATGTCGATGCCGTCGTGCTCGAACCGATCGGCAAGAAAGCCGAGCCGCTGCTAGGGATGAGCTATCTCAATCGGTACAAGTTCGAGCTTGATTCAGTGGGGAAAACACTCGGACTGCTCCGAGTCGATGAATCCGAAGACACCGGTGCGAAGAATCGTTGATGCCGGAACTCCCGGAAGTCGAAACGATGTGCCGCGGTATCCGTGGGATCATTGGGATGCGGGTAATCGAGGTCATGCAGCCGCCCTGTGCATGTCGACCTTGCGTGCTCGAGCCGGGAGTCCATGAGATGCGCCGGAGGCTCCTCGGTCAGCGTGTCACCGATATCGAGCGGCGTGGCAAACGGGTCATGATCGTATTCGAGTCCGAGCAACGACTCGTCATCGAACCGCGGATGAGCGGGTTGGTGCTGCTCACCGAACCGCCCAGTGTGGACTATCTGCGGCTGCGGATTGATTTTGATCCCTGTCACTTCTCCGGTGGCAATGGCCGCGGAGCGGAGCGGGGCGAGCCGTCGGGCAGGAGTACTGAATCGGTCACGCGTCGAACGGATCGCCCTGGTCCGCTGCTAATCTGGGACCGACGCGGCCTCGGCACGATTCGTTTGCTGAGTTCGGACGAATACGAAACGCGAGTGAATTCACGCTTGGGTGAAGACGCATTGACGATCTCGACTGACGATCTCCGCCAACGACTCGGTCGCAGCGGACGTGCGATCAAGGTCGCGTTGCTCGATCAAACAGCCGTGGCCGGAATCGGAAATCTGTACGCCGCCGAGATTCTATTTGTGGCGGGCATCGATCCGCGTCTGCGATGCGACAAGCTCACTCGCCCTCAGTGGACGCGGCTGCACGCCGCGATCGGCACCGTATTGACCGTCGCAATCGCCTACGAAGGCAGTACGCTCAGCGACGGAACCTACCGCAATGCACTCAATAACTCGGGGGGCTACCAGAACATGCACCGCGTCTATGATCGGGCGGGTGATATCTGCTCGCGGTGCGGTGAGGGCGTGATTCGGCGAATCGTTCAAGTCCAGCGTGCGACGTTTTTCTGTCCTCGCTGCCAGCGGCGATCTGGAAAGCATGTGGCGGTTGGCGAAATCTCCGCGCCCGACTAATATCTGGCTCTCGCGTGACTTGACTCCACGGCGAGGCACAGCCCATCCGTGAACTTTCCTTCGAAACGACACCGCTTCCCCCGTGCCTGAATCTCTCGCTCCGCTCGATCGCTTAATGTCGACCCTCGCTCAACGCGCCGCTGAGCGTCCGGAGGGCTCGTACACTACCAAACTGCTCGACGGTGGTGCCGAGGCAATCGGCGTAAAAATACGCGAGGAAGCCGAAGAGCTGATCGAAGCGGCGGGTGAAATTGGCGAGGAAGGTCGCTCCCATGCGGTGTACGAAGCCGGCGACCTGCTGTATCACACCCTCGTCATGCTCGCCTGGCGCGGAATTTCACTCGACGAAGTCGCCGCCGAACTCGCCCGCCGTGAGGGCACTTCCGGCTTGGCCGAAAAAGCCTCCCGCAAAACCAACGATTGTTAACGAAAGTACCGGCCATGATCTCCGACTCTCACTTGCGGCTCGGTATCCCGAGCAAGGGACGCCTGAGCGATTTAGCAACCGATCTATTGTCCCAGGCCGGGTTGCGATTCCGTCGCCAAAACCGCGGACTGTTCGCTCGGGTCAACGGCATGAATGTCGATCTCGTGTACCTGCGCACCGACGACATCCCGACGCTCTGCGCCGAAGGAGCCATCGATATGGGCATCACCGGTGGCGATCTCGTGGAAGAATCCGGGGCGGCTGTCCAGCAACGCACGAAATTCGGTGTCGGTCGCTGCCGCCTCGCCTTTTGCGTGCCCGACGATGCGAACATCAAGTCCGCCGCGGAACTCGACGGGAAACGAATTGCCACCAGTTTCCCAAACGTCACTCGCCGCTATTTAGCCGACCACGGTGCCAAGGCGCATCTGGTCTCGCTCGCCGGTAGCGTCGAAGCGATGATCCAACTCGGCGTTGCCGACGCCATCGTCGACCTCGTCGAAACCGGCAGCACGCTGGCGGCGAATCGTCTGCGGATCCTCGAAGAAATCGGTCATTACGAAACCGTCCTGATTCAAAATGAATCCAGTCGGCTCAGCGATATCGCCGACAGCTTGGTGCAGCGACTCGAAGGCGTCGTCATCGCTCGCGACTACTCACTGATCCAATACAACGTGCCCCGGGCCGCACTTGGTGAAGCCGAGAAGGTCACCCCCGGGTTTAACTCGCCAACAATCAACTCACTCGAAAATCCCGATTGGTGCAGCGTCCAGGTGATGGTCCGCCGCGGCGAAGTCGTCGACCTCATGGACCGACTCAAAACCATCGGCGCCACCGCCGTCTTCGAAATGACCCTCAACAATTGCCGGTTGTAAGCAACTTTGGGAAATTCATTCCGCATAACGGAGTGCCACGTTTTCATAACCCGACGCGTTAGCGAGGGATGGCGGCGTGGATCCCTCGCTTACGCGTCGGGTTATGATTGTCGATTCCACCGAAATATTTCCCAGTATCTGCTTAGCATGAACGAGCGCGGCGTCCGTTTTCGCAACTAGCCCTTCCGCGTTGCGGGTTTATTTGATTAACGCCCGTTTGTTTTCAATTCCACCGGCCTTGTCCCAGGGACTTGCGTCCCCGGCATGGAGCTTCCGTCCCTAACGGGACTCACCGCCGTCATCTCGCGCCGCCTCCACTCGCGACTCAGGAAATCTGAGTCGACAACCCAACGGAGGAGATCGTGTTCCCTTCACCCGCACATCGCATCGGATAGTTTAGGTGAGGTTTCCTTGGCGCGATGAAACCGGTGTCTGACGAGCTGTTCCCATGCCGCATCGCGGCCACAATCGATGAGCCGTTCTGGGTTGCGGAAATCGAACCAAGCGACCTCAGCAAGGTCGGGGCGAATATGAATATTGGCCCACTGGGATTTTTCTCGGCGTAGAATTTGTTCGCCGATGTCTTGCATTCGCATCATCACATCGAGCGCCGAATCGAAATTTTCGATCCGAGCATTGTTTTGTCCGATATCAACGGCAATCGTCATATCGGTCGCGTAGGCGTTGGCCACGGTGCTGGGGATCGAATCGACCACGCCGATGTCACACAACAGCATTCCGTTGTGCTCGACGGGAGGGAAGATCCCGGGCAACGACATCGATGCATGAATCGCCGTCCGCAGTGAACCGGACTCCAACACGACGCGGTGTCCACTCCGCAGATCAGCGGCGACGATGCTCAATGGAATCGTTAAGTAAGAAACCCAATCACGCGAGATTGAATTCGGGGAACGTTCGTATCGATCGCGCACATCGCGCCGATCAATGCTCCGATGCTGACACCGACGTACCGCTCGGCCCGAATCTCCGTTTGCGTGATTGCCTCGAGGGCACCGAGGTGTGCTAACCCACGAGCACCGCCACCGCCCAACGCAATTACCGTACTTCGCTGGGGTGGGAGCAAAGGTTTCGATGGTGGTAGAAAAGGCAACAGGTCGCGGAAGTTCATAGGGTCGATTCTTTCTTGTAAGGCATCAAAATCTCGCTCGATTGCACGCCGTCGAGTGCGGACCAGCCTTGTTCGCTGATCGTCGCGCCCAGTTCCGTGGCCCTGCGGAACTCATCATCACTCGCCTTGCCGCCTTCCATCTTCCGACGCAGCTCGCGACAGATCACATCACCGGCTGCGCGCGTGATGGCGTCGTCACTGCGGCTGGCAAACAGACTCGTGACCAAGACCACGACTGCGGACTGGATGTCGAGCGACAAGTCCGACATCCGGCACTGGCGGTCGGCCAGTTTTAACTGGTACTTCCGCATCGTTGCACTGACTTTCATGCCGCTCGACGACAGGTACCGTTGGGCAAAGTGGATGTGCTTTTTCAGGTCAGCGTCCGCGACATCGTTGGGCGTCCAGTGCGCGGACTTGAATGTTTGTCCGGCATACCAGTTCGCGTATTTCATCATCGGCTTGCGCAACGCCCACGCGTGGACGGGGTTGAATGGATTGGGTTTCTTCACTCCGAGTTCATGCAGCGCCTGCCCGATCGGTTCAAAGAACTCCTTGCCGTGCTGTTTGACCATTGATTTGAAGAAGGCCATCCCGAGCATCTCGCCTTCGCCCTCGTAGATGCACGGAGCCAAGAAATCATGCACGTTGTCACCGAACAGGTGACCTTTGAGGAAGGACCGCCCACCGTGCGTTTTCATGAACAGCTCGATCGCGGCCTCCTTTTGCATTTCGCTGCCAAAGATCTTGGCAATGATGCACTCCATTTCGCCCCGGTAGCCTTGGTCGAGCAGTCCCGAGCACCACGCCGACAGGGCATCGCAGGCGACGATCATGCCCGCGAGCCGACCGACGCGGCGACGAACCAACTCGCGACGCTCGATCGCCAGCCCGTAGGTTTCTCGGTAGGCCGCCCACGGCAGGATCTCGGCCAGCATCCAACGCATCGCGCCCGCCGCGTTGGCGCACAGCGAGACGCGGCCCAAGTTCAGCCCATGGTAGGCAATCGTTAATCCGTCACCTTGCCGTGGGACGAGTCGGTTTTCCTTGGGCACACGGAAATTTCGGAACACCAATCCGTTATTATGCGCACGTCGCAGCGCGTAGATGTCGTACCGATTGAGTGAGAATGACTCGTTGGTTTCCGCGGGCAAATCGACAATCAGAACGCTCGGTTCATCGTCGATCTTGCAAACCAACCCGATCGTACGTCCGGGGATCGCGTTGGTGATAAAAAGTTTTTCACCATTGACGACGTAGTCATCCCCGTCGAGTACCGCCGTCGTCCGCAGCGCCGTCAGATCGCTACCCGCGCCGGGTTCGGTGAGCGCGAAGGCGGACAGGGCGCGACCGTCGGCGAGTTTTGGCAGGAAACGCGACTTCTGTTCTTCGTTGCCGAAGGAACGCACCGGATCGACCGCGCCGATACACCCGTGGACCGACGCCAGTCCCGCGACGGTGGGATCGATCGTGGCCATTTGCGTGATCATGTCAGCAAATTCGCGCATCGTCGCGCCGCTACCGCCGTATTCGCGATCGACCAGCAAACCCCAGTAACCCACCGACCCCAACTCGGCCAGTACTTTGTTGGTGATCTTACCATCGCTGCCGAACAGCGTGTCCTCGTCGCGATGTTTGCGCGCGATCGTGAGCGCCTGTTCGACGACCAGCGACACCGACGGTGATGAACGCAGGGGTACCGATTCGAACTGAGCGGTCTCGTTGCGTTTCTCCCATACCGCTCGGTGCACGGGACTGTTGATGGTTTGATAGCGAGGTACGAACAATGCTTCGACTTCATCGTCAGCCGAATCCAACACGCCCGTCCGTTTCGCCTCGTCGGCCGACGCCCCACCCAGCCTGAGGGCGACCTCAGCGAACGATTCGGCTTTGGCGGGTTTCGCGGTCGCAGGAACCTCGGCGGCAGTGGTCCCGGTCGGCTCGGCGGCAGTTGGTCCGGTCGGCTCGGCGCCGGGCGTGGTTGGTGTGGGCGGGTCGAGCGATGGGTCGTTTCGAAAGTCAGTACTCATGGGAGGCTCCTGGTGGAAGAGGAATCGTTGGTGCGTGATGACCGTTCCGACTGCGACGTATCGATGGAACCTTCGCTGCCATAGAACCGCTGATTTGCGGTCGCCATCGCAGCGATCGTGTCGGGTGGCGAGAATCTCTTGCCATGAGCGACCTGCAGGCGTTTCAGATTTTCATTCACGATGCCCGCCCCGATGCGGTCGATGACTCGCAGCGGGCCACCGCGATGGGGTGCGAATCCGGTCGCCAGTACCATGGCGAGATCGATCATCCAATCTTCCCGAACGATCCCTTGCTCTTTGCAAAGCACGGATTCGCGGAGCATCGGATAGACCAATCGGCGTTGGAGCAGGGTCATGCCATCGTCGGCAAAGCCGTCATCGGGTTCCGACGAGACCGGTGGCGATAACGCCGCGAGTTTTTGTGGGAGCACTTTATCGTCTTGGTATCGATAGAACCCACTGCCCGATTTCTTACCGAGGTCGCCACGCTCGACCATCTTATTGAGCACATCGACAGCAGGATCGAGTCCCGTGATCACGCCGCCGAGCGACGTCGCGACGTGTTTGGCAATATCCACACCAACCTGATCGATCAGTTCGAGTGGCCCCATTGGCATTCCAAAACGACGCAGTTCACGATCGATTTCGGTGGGCGAATAACCTTCACTAAACATCATTACCGCTTCGCCAAGGTAGGGAAACAAGACGCGGTTGACGAGGAACCCCGGGGCGTCCTTGGTCACGATCGGAGTCTTGCCGAGTGAACGCACGAACGCGACCAGACGTGTGATGGTGTCGTCGTTGGTGTGCTCACCACGCACCACTTCGACCAATTCCATTCGATGCACCGGATTGAAAAAATGCAGCCCCGCGACACGCTCGGGATGCTCGTTCCCCGTGGCAATCGCGTCCACCGACAGCGATGACGTGTTCGTTGCGAGAATACAATCCGTCGCGACGAGAGCGTCCAAGCGAGCGAAGATTTGCTGTTTGATGTCAATTCGTTCGACCGCGGCTTCCACCACCAAATCAGACAGCACGATCGCGTCGTCATCGGTCGACATGACAATCCGTTCGTCGAGTTCACGGCGTTCGTCCGCATTCAACCGATTTCGATCCGCATAGGTCGCCATTAACTTTGCAACGCGAGCGAGGCCCGTTTGCGCCGCGGACTCGTCGACCTCGCGAAACGCGACATCGTAGCCACGGACGGCGGCAAATTGTCCAATGCCCGCCCCCATGGCGCCGGCACCGATAACGCCAACGTGGCGAATTTCATGGAAATGAATGTCCGCTCGATCGGCGCGGGTTGCCCACGTTTTGATATCACGAGCCGATTCTCGTGCGAAGAACAAATTCAGGAGACTGCGGCAGGTGGGCGTGGCGAGTAGTTTGACGAACTCGCTGCGTTCGGTCACGTATCCAGCACCCTGTTTTTGCAAACCGGTTTCGATCGCATGGATCGCTGCGGGCAGCGCCGGGTACTGTTCCGCCTTGGAGCGAATTTTCGCACGTGCCTTGCGGAGAATCCACGAGCGGCCGAGTTTCGTGAATTCGAGATAGCGCTGAGCCCGTTTCCGCAGCGGCAATTTCGTTCGAATGTCGCCTCGCAAGACTTCTTCGATAAAACGCTCGACACCGTCTTCCCAATCGTCCGGAGAAATGGCGCGATCGATCAAACCGATCTTGGCCGCCGTGTGCGCCGAAACCGTCTTGCCCTGCAAGATCATGCCGAGACTTTGCACCAAGCCGACCTGCCGGGGCAATCGCTGCGTGCCGCCCCAGCCCGGAATCACCCCGAGTTTGATCTCAGGCAATCCGATCTTGGTGCTGCTGTTGTCGCGAGCAATGCGGTAGTCGCACGCCAGGGACCATTCCAGTCCCCCGCCCAGGCAGGGGCCATGGATCACCGCCAGGGTCGGCGTTTTCAGATGATCGACACGGTGGAAAAGTTGTTGCCCCGCATCGATCAACCGTCCCGCTTGTGCTGGACCATTGATCGACGCGATGTCGCGAACGTCGGCGCCAGCCAAGAAGCCGCTTTCTTTCCCACTGCGGAAAACAATTAGGCGGAGGTCCGAGCGGGATTCGATCTCGCTCACGATCGCTTCGAGTTCTTCCATGACACTTTGGGTGAACACGTTCATGGGACGCTGGGGAACGTCCATCGCCACGGTCATCACACCCTTCGCGTTGGTCGCAACGTGAAAGGCGTCGTAATGTTGCTCTGCGAGATTCATGTTCTTCTCCTGATGGGGATCCGATCCGAACATCGGGGCAATTCCCGCGACAAACGCTGTCGGCCCACGAGAGATTCGGATCGATCCGTTGATTACGGAATGGTCATTGTGTTTCGACGACGATGGCGACTCCTTGGCCACCGCCGACGCAGAGCGTGGCGAGTCCTCGATGCTTTCCCTGTTCGCGAAGTGAGCGGAGCAACGTCAGTACCATCCGTGTGCCCGTTGTGCCCACGGGATGGCCCAGCGCGATCGCGCCGCCGTGAATATTGACGCGGTCCATCGGCAGCTCGCCTACGGGCTGGTCTTGGCCGAGTTCCTTGTTTGCAAAAGTTTTCGACGCCATCGCACGCTCGCAGGCAATGACCTGGGCCGCGAAAGCTTCGTTGATTTCGATCAAGTCAAAATCGGCGAGTGACAGACCGGTTTGACGAAACAGCTTGGCCACCGCGTAGACCGGCCCCAATCCCATCCGCCGCGGATCGCAACCCGCGATCGCGTATGCCGTCATGTGGCCAAGTGGCGGGCGTGGAAAACGCTCCAGACCGGAGGCGGACGACATCACTAGCGCCGCGGCGCCGTCCGTGATCTGGCAACTGTTGCCCGCCGTCACGGTGCCGTCCTTGGCAAAGATCGGTCGCAGTTTCGCGAGTTTCTCCACCGTCTGTCCCGACCGAATGCCGTCGTCTTTCTCAAAGGTGCCACCATCTGGGAGAGCAACGGGTGTGATCTCACCGGAAAAGAAATACTCTACTTGCGTCTGTCCCGCTTTGACGTGGCTCGCCGCGGCAAACTCGTCTTGCTCGGTCCGGGTTACGTTGTGCTCGCTCGCCAGAAGTTCGGCCGTTTCGCCCATGTTCATCCCGCTGACGGGATCGGTGAGTCCCAACTCGATGCCAGCGATCGGTTTGAAATGGTGGGGGCGAAAATCTTTGAGCACCTTGAGCCGGGCCATCATGGTTTTCGCACGCGATAATCGTGTCCACAACCGAGCCGCTTCCGGGCTGACCAGCAGCGGGATCTGCGACATCGACTCGGTCCCCCCCGCGACGACGGCGGTGGCTCCCTCGTAGTGAATGGCATTGCACGCGGCGATCAACGATTGCATCCCCGAGGCGCAGTTGCGATTGACCGTGTGCGCGATCCGCGACTGCGGCACGCCGGCTTTGAGCGAGATCACCCGGGCGATGTTGGCTGCGTCGGGAGGTGACGAGACATTGCCGAAAATGACTTGGTCGATCGCGTCAGGAGCCAGCCCACAGCGACGCAGTGATTGCTCCACGGTGATCCGGCCCAGTTCCACGGCCGAGACGTTTGCGAGTTTGCCAAACGCTTTGGCGAAGGGCGTGCGAACGCCGTCGACAATGGCCACGGGAGTGAACGGTTCGATTTTTTCTGACGTGCTCATGAGCTTGCTCCTGGACGGTTTTCTGGATCTTGTTCTCGCAGTTTTCTACGGATCACTTTGCCTAAAAAGTTCTTGGGCAGTTCACCGATGGATTGTTCAAAGATGCGCGGTTGTTTGTGCTTGGATAGATGCAAGTTGCAATGCTCGCGCAGCGCGTCTTCATCCCAATTCGCTCCCGGCTTCAGGACGACGATGGCTTTGACGACCTCCCCACGCTGCTCATCAGGTTGTCCAATCACCGCGACTTCCGCGACGCCGTCAGCCGTTTGCAAGACCGCTTCGACTTCGACGGGATAGACATTGAACCCCGACGTGATAATCAGGTCCTTGGTGCGACCGACGATCGTGTACCGGCCGCTCGGGGCCCGGGTCGCCAAGTCACCCGTGCGCAACCATCCATCCTCGATGGCCGCGTCGGTGCGTTCGGGATCTCGCCAGTATCCGAGCATGACCTGGGGGCCGCGTACGATCAGTTCGCCCACGACGCCGCAGCCCAGGTCGTCGAGGCCCCCATGTTCGTCGAGGCTCCCATGTTCGTCGACGATGCGGCACTGCGTTTCGAGCAACGGCAATCCGATCGTGCCGTAACGCGGTTTGTCAAATAGATCGCCGACGTGCGTGACGGGTGAGGCTTCGGACAGCCCGAATCCTTCGACGACCAACGCACCGCAGTGCGAGGCAAACGTTTCGGCGATGTCGGCGTCCAATGGAGCGCCCCCGGAGATCACCCAGTTGAGCGATCGGAGGTCGGCGGGATATTCATCGAGTCGCGCGTTCAGCGCCGCCAACATCGCTGGCACCGCATGCAGCACGGTTGGTCGATGTTCGATCATCAATGAGATCACTTGGCGGACGTTGAAGCGGTGGTGCAGGACCAGCGTCGCTCCCATCGCGGCGCCGCCCATGACCATGGCCGACATGCCATAACTGTGAAAGAACGGTAGCACCGCGAGCATCGTGTCCTTGGCGAATCGCCCCCGCGTCGACATCAACTGCTGCCACGCATTGGCGACCATGTTTTCATGGCTGAGCGTGAC
>JBDNIG010000700.1:0-7619 GCA_041688415.1 Rhodopirellula sp.
AACGCCTACGACGGCGACGATATTGCGTACGGTATTGACCCATCTGCGTCTCTGGCGGCCTACCTGGACCAGACCGCAGGCGAGGCGAACAGCGCCCGCCGCGCGATCGACCTCGGGGCCGGTGCGGGACGCGATACCCTGGCACTCGCCGCTGGCGGGTATGAAGTCGAGTCGGTCGACTTGAGTGAACGGGGACTGGCGAGAATCGAAGAGCGGGCGGCCCGACGCGGCCTCACCGATCGAGTGCGTACCCGCATGGACGACGTCCGTCACGTTGAGTTTCCAGCCGGACATTACGATGCGGTGATCGCAACCACGGTGCTCGACCATATTCCGGCCGCCGATGCCGACCGGGTGTGGCAGCGAATGTGTGACGCACTCAGCAACACGGGGTTCCTGTACGTGCACGTCCACACAACCGAAGACCCCGGCAGCGATCAACCACCCGGCAACGCAAGTCGCGAGCCCGTCAGTGAAACGGCGGGCGCCGTGATCAATTATTTCAAGCCCAATCAATTGGCGGCGATGGCGGTGCGAGAATCATCGAACCTACGCATCTTGCGGTATGAAGAACGGTTGGAATGGGACTACACCCACGGGCCCGAACACCAACATGGCAAAGCCGTGCTGCTGGCCGTCCGCGCCGGATTCCATCCACCCTGGTACGGCCAACCCGCCGCCTTCCCACGACATCAGTAAGGATTGTCCCACGGCTCTCCGGGGCGATCGCGAATCAAAACTGAATTCATGAGTTTTGACTTGCTCGTATTGAAAGTCGCGGAGTGACGGCAGCATCTAGGCTGGGGCGTTAGCCCTGCGGATTACCCAATTTTTTGATCCCGAAAGGATCGCAGCGATTAGCCGGTGGTTTGAGCGTAGCGAACACCACCGGACTTGAATCACAATCCAAAACGCCTACCTTGAAAGGCAACGCTTTGAAGCATTTTTTTGTCGCGTATCGCGGCGTTTTCCCGTTAGAACGTAGCTTGGGCACTCTTGCCCGAGTATTTGGACGGGCAAGAGTGCCCATCCTACGTTCAAAAATGCTTCACAGCGTTGCCTGAAAGGGCCACAGCAGGCCATCCGCACCCGGTTTCCAGCGGGCTGGGACGCCCTTCGGGGTCCGTATACCAATGGTTTCCTCCTATCCGGCGGTGTTCGCTTCGCTCGACCGCCGGCTAATTGCTATAACACCTTCGGTGTAGCAGAGAATTGGGCAATCCGCCGAGCGTCAGCCCAGAAAAACGGAGCGCAACAATCACAAGCCCTGGAAGGGCGATAGCAACTACGGTCACTACTGACCGGTTTCGATCGCGTCAGATCGCACCAGTTTCTGAAAGAGATTTAATTCTCCGTCATTGGTCGATGTCAAACTGCATCGGCTCATCAGCAGTGACGCCTAAGCAATCTCCGAAGACGTCAATGCAAGCCTGCGAGTCCGGGCCCGGATCGCCCGTTAACGGGAAGACGAATCGTGTCGTTTTAACGTCGACTTCTTCATCCGCGGACTCGTACTCTTGGACGGCATCCTGACCTCGATCCTTGAAATACTGCCGGATTCTTGCAATCGCTCCAACGTCATTTGATTCGACCGTGAGACTCAATTGCCACTCGTTTTCATACCTCATCACGAGCAGGCTTCGGCTGCCCTCACGCGCCGAAACAATCAGGGAAGGGTATTCGACCGAGGATGACATGACACGTTTGAGCAAGGGTGCAAACCGAGCATACCCGTCCTTGTCCGCATAGATCGGTTGGCCTGGGATCAGAAGGAACAGTCCCACCAAGCACAACGCGGCACCGCTGAGAGCAACAATTGCCGGCCAGGCCTGAGGTGAGACGACGAGCGGATGCTCTGAGCCGGCGAACTGAACCGTGCGTATCGTGGTCGTGAACGTGAATTCATCATCGACACCCGACTCTTGGGGAAGCTCACGGTATACAGCCACAGACGAAAAAAGGTGTAGCGCTGAGAAAATCACTAAAGGCAGCAAGCCGAGGAGCGTGAACGTCCAAAGAAATAGTTTCATCTGATCTGTCCACCTAGCAAAATAGCGGATATTCAAACGACCGGTCTGCCAAAAACTCACGCCGGGACCGATTGTCCAGGCAGCGCCGTACAATCTGACACATTTTCATAGTGGCATCATCCCCCGTTTTCGAGTTCAATGGTGCGTGAGCGGGTTGGGTCGACGGGCTGTCCCGATATGGTTTTTAGAAATTTGGGAGTTGTTTCGATGTGGAAATTGGGATTCGTCGTACTGGCCTTAGCAACCTTTTGCGGTCCGCCGTGCGGGGCTGTCGAAGCGACCTCGGTGGGGCACCTGGGCCAACGGGTCGAGTCATTTACCCTCGATAACTGCTACGGCAAGGCCGTGTCGTTGGACGATTTTTCGTCCGCCCGAGCGATTGCGATCGTGTATTTGGGCACGGAATGCCCGCTGGCCAAACTCTACGGCCCGCGCTTGACGCAGATCCAACGACAATACGCTGATCTCGGCGTGCAGGTCATCGGGATCAACTCGAACAAACAAGACAGCCTGACGGAAATGGCCGCCTATGTGCATCGCCACAACATCGATTTCCCGATGCTCAAGGATCCCGGTAACCGTGTCGCTGACGCCATGGAGGCCGAGCGGACCCCGGAAGTTTTCCTACTCGATCAAGATCATGTCGTTCGCTACCACGGCCGGATCGATGACCAGTATGGCGTGGGATACTCCAAAGAACGCGGTGCGAAACCCGAGTTGACGCTCGCGATCGACTCACTGCTGAGCGGCCAAACGATCCGGGTTCCCCAAACCGAAGCGGTGGGCTGCTACATCGGCCGAGCCAATGAAGTCGAACCGCGCGGCGACGTGACGTTCACCAAAGACATTGCGCCGATCTTCAACGACCGATGCGTCAGTTGCCACCGCGACGGTGAGATCGCTCCCTTCACACTGACGAGCTACGACGATGTGCTCGGCTGGGAAGACACCATCCTTGAGGTGATCGGGAACAATCGCATGCCGCCCTGGTACGCCGATCCGCAACACGGAGAATTCGCGAACGACGCCCGGCTCAGCCAAAAGGAACGCGACTTGGTTTCGACTTGGGTCGATAACGGCATGCCCGAGGGCGATGCCAACGATCTACCGGAGGCACCCGAGTTTGCCGACGGCTGGCAAATGCCCGAACCGGACGAAATTTTTCCCATGCGAGATCAACCCTTCGCGGTCCCTGCCGAAGGTGTCGTGGATTACCAGCACTACGTCGTCGACCCGGGTTGGAACGAGGATAAATACATCGTGGCGGCGGAGGCTCGGCCGGACAAACGAGCCGTCGTCCATCACATCCTGGTCTACGTGATTCCACCGGGGGCGCGGAAACGTGATTTCCGACAAGTCGTCGCTGGCTACGCACCGGGAATGCCACCGCTGGCATTGACCGACGGCGTCGCCTTGGAAGTCAAAGCCGGCAGTAGGCTGCTGTTCGAAATGCACTACACTCCCAACGGCAGCTCCACCGATGACCAGAGCTATGTGGGCGTGAAATTTACCGACAAGGCGAACGTTCGCAAGCGTCTGACGGGTCGCGTTGCGATCAATCACAAATTCGAAATCCCCGCGGGAGCTTCGGACCATCAGGTGACGGCCACGTATGTTGCTCGCCAAGACGAAAACCTGGTCAGCATGACGCCCCACATGCACCTGCGTGGAAAATCGTTTCGCTACGACGTTACCTTTCCTGATGGTCGCGAACAAACCTTACTGAACGTGCCCAACTATGATTTCAACTGGCAGTTGAAATACGTTCTTGAGGAACCCCTAACGTTGCCCAAGGGAACACGTGTCGAGTGTACCGCGGTGTTCGACAACAGCGAAAACAACCTGACCAACCCCGATCCGTCGATACCGGTGCATTGGGGCGAACAGAGCTTCGACGAAATGATGATCGGTTTCATGGATACTGTGCCGGTAAACGACGAGTTTTGAACATGAATTGTGTGCGGCCGCTGTTAATTCTCCTGCTAAGCAGATACGGGGAAATATTTCGATGGAATCGACAATCATAACCCGACGCGTAAGCGAGGGATTCACGCCGCCATCCCTCGCTTACGCGTCGGGTTATGAAAACGTGGCATTCAGTTATGCGGAATGAATTCCGCAAACCTGCTTACTGAGCACCACGTCGCTGGCGGGCGACAATTTCACTCGCTTTCGTGGTACCGATGCAACCGGCGTTGCCACCGATCGGCTCGATGAACTCCGCATCACCACACCGAGCGTGGTCGGCGGCAAACTGCTGATTCGGACGCTGTCCAAGATCCACTGCATTACGAATACGAATTCATTGCCGCAGTAGTGATTTGCTGGACAAACACGAAGCCAGTGGGGGCGAGGCAACGAACGAAGACAAGAATGCGGTCAGGGCACGAAAAAACCGGAGTCGAGTGACTCCGGTTTGAAGCGAGACGTGAATACTTCACGAGCCCTCAGTCGTCCGCCCGACGGCCTCCACGTTCTGGCGAACGTGGCTACATTGCTTGGGCCTTCACGTTCTGGCGAACGTGGCGACGCTGTGGCCTAGTACCGGTAGTGATTCGCTTTGTAAGGACCTCCGACTGGCACGCCGATGTAGTCGGCTTGATCTTGGGTCAGCGTCGTCAGCTTCACGCCAAGTTTGCCGAGGTGCAGCCGCGCGACTTCTTCGTCGAGTCGTTTGGGTAGCATGTAAACCTTGTTCTCGTATTCCTCTTCGCGTTTCCACAGTTCGAGTTGAGCGAGGACTTGGTTGGTGAACGAGGTGCTCATCACGAAACTCGGGTGCCCGGTGGCACAGCCCAGGTTTACCAAACGTCCCTTGGCGAGAATGATGATGCTGCGTTCGCTATCGTTGAACGTGTAGCGATCGACTGCTCCGATATCCGCTGGCTTGATCTCGCTCTTGGTTGCCTTGCCAGCATCGACTTGGGCTTCCAGCCACGCGACATCGATTTCGGTGTCGAAGTGACCAATATTGCACAGGATCGCGTCGTCAGCCATTTCAGCCATGTGCTGGCCGAGGATAATGTCCTTATTTCCGGTCGTGGTCACGAACAAGCGACCTTCTTTACAGGCTTCTTCCATCGTGGTGACTTCGAAACCTTCCATCGCGGCTTGCAACGCGTTGATCGGATCGATTTCCGTCACGAGCACGCGGCAGCCATAACGCTGCAGGCTTTGGGCACAGCCCTTACCAACGTCGCCATAACCACAAACGACCGCGACCTTGCCGGCCAGCATCACGTCGGTGGCCCGTTTGACACCATCGGCGAGCGATTCGCGGCAACCGTACAGGTTGTCGAACTTGCTCTTCGTTGCCGAGTCGTTGACGTTGATGGCGGGCACGCGGAGCGTGCCGCTGCGGTTGAGGACCTCGAGGCGGTGAATGCCCGCCGTGGTCTCTTCGCTGATGCCGCGAACCTCGCCGAGCAATTCGGGGAATTTATCGTGTACCATGGCGGTCAAATCGCCGCCGTCATCGAGGATCATGTTGAGCGGTTCGCCCGAGGGGAAGTGCAGCGTCTGCTCGATGCACCAATCGAATTCCTCGTCGCTCATGCCCTTCCAGGCATAGACGGGAATGCCGGCCTGGGCGATCGCGGCGGCGGCGTGGTCTTGGGTGCTGAAGATATTGCAGCTACTCCACATCACTTCGGCGCCGAGTTCGATCAAAGTTTCGATCAAAACGGCCGTCTGGATCGTCATGTGGAGGCAACCGGCAATGCGGGCACCCGCCAATGGCTTCGAAGCGCCGTGCTTCTTACGCAGCGCCATCAAACCGGGCATTTCGTTTTGTGCGAGCTCGATTTCCTTGCGACCGTACTCGGCCAGCGAAATGTCTCGAACTTTGTAAGGTAGTCGTTCCGTTGCGACTTGCGACATGTTTCTTTTCTCTCGTTTCGGGTCTCGTAACAAATAGGTAACGCGAACTTGCACCGCACGCGCATCATTACAATTGCACGTGTGAAGCGCTCGCCAGACCGAGCACAGGGACTCCCGCTGGCCCAATTGACAAGTCACTCATTGTAGCCATTTCTGAAAAAATGCCACCCCAATTGATTTCGTACAGTTTGGCTATTTTCCCGTTTTCAAGAACGTGATTTTCGATCAAAAATGACGATTCCCCACGACTTCGCGGTTGCATCGACTCGCCCCCCCTCCCTCGGCGACGTCACGCGAGATGCCAGTTCTGCTTGTGAGAACGATTTTCGCTTGCTCCACGTTTTCTAGTTGTCGCTCGTCTCTCCGAGCCGAAAACGCCTACGCGCTACCGCGCACTCGCCACCCAAACCGCTTACGGGCGGTCGATTGCGGAACGCGAAGCGCCAGCGAGGCAACCCGAACCATGCCACGCTTCTCCGCTGTTTTTTGTAACAATGCCGTAGCCACTTTCACCCGAGCGTGGGCACCTCCGTCTGGCGACGAAAGCTACGGCGATCGTGAGTTCCCGACGCACCTTGACTCGTTTTGCTCTGACACTCGGTCACAGGGATGTGCTATTGAAGCGATGAACGCGGGGACCGCTTTCCAACCGCTTTTTCCCGACCACATGCTTAAAGAGTCTTTCCAATGGGTGCACCCTTCTCAGCAAAAACGCAGCTTGCCTCGATCACCGAAGTTCTCCGCACGATCGCGGGCCCGCTGGACCTCAATGTTTCGGTTCGCTTGTGGGACGGCACCGTCGTGCCCTTGGGAGCGAATGCGGACGGGCGTTTGACCCTCTCGCTATCGGGGCCTGGCGTGGTCGGTTCGCTGATGCGCCGCCCGACACTCGAAACGCTCGTGCGATTGTATGCGACGGGGCATATTGAATTTGAAGGCGGCGACCTGATCGAGTTCACCAAAGCCCTCCGCACCGAACGATCCAGCCGTGCCGAGCTGAAAAAAATCAGCAAGGCGATGGTCGCGCGGAAGACGCTCCCCTTCCTATTCGCCAAAACCAACACGGACGATCTGGGTCACGGATATCGCGACGACATGGTTGGACGCAACGAATCAGCGCGAAACAATACCGATTACATTCAATTTCACTATGACGTGGGCAATGAATTCTACAAGTTGTTCCTGGGGGAAGAGATGCAGTACACCTGCGGCTACTTCACCGATTGGTCGAACTCGCTCGACCAAGCCCAGCATGACAAACTGAACATGATCTGCCGCAAACTGCGTCTCCAGCCCGGTGAACGGATGCTCGATATCGGCTGTGGCTGGGGCGGCTTGATCTGCCACGCTGCCAAGCATTTTGGCGTTACCGCTCACGGCGTGACGCTGTCACACGAACAGCATGACTTTGCCAAGGCCAAGATCGAGCGACTCGGATTGCAGGATCAGGTCACGGTGGAAATCTGCGACTACGCCGATCACGAGGGAACGTATGACAAGATCAGCAGCATCGGGATGTCCGAGCACATCGGTGCGGCCAACTACCCACGTTACTTTGGAAAAATCAACTCGATGCTCCGCGACCGCGGCATGATGCTCAACCACGCGATTGCCCGTCGAGCCAAGACTAGCAAGAAAGCGGCCCAACGGATTCGCCCCGAACGCCAATTCATTCTGAAATACATTTTCCCCGGGTCGGAATTGACGCCG
>JBDNIG010000701.1:0-3558 GCA_041688415.1 Rhodopirellula sp.
GGGGGAGAGGTGAAGAAAAATTGCGCAAGCCAAAAAAGTCCCAACCCCAAAGGTTTAGCGGTCCAGCGCTAGCCGCGGGTATCCCTCCACCGTGATTGACCGGTAACACCCGCGGCTAGCGCCGACGGCTCAGTCGAGTGTCGAAAATAGGTGGCGTTGGGCGGCGGCGGCGGGTGTTTTCAACGAACCGGTTCAATCAACCGCGAACAGCACCCGAGGAAAGCCGACACCGATCGCATGATCGTAGACCTCGATGCATTCCGCGAAGTCAACGCCGTCATCAGGATCCACGATCAAGATCGTGCTGGTCGGCAGCGCGGCAATTTTCTTGAGTTTGAGAACCAGTTCACTGATCGCAGAAACCGCGACGGCTCCGATTTGGTAGGTCACCTCTCCATCGCCCTTGATGATCCGCACGACGACGTCTTCACTGCGAGATTCTTGATCGTTTTGGCGAGACTTCGGAGTCGCTGAATGGCCTTCTGCGTCGACCGGTTCGATCGCACTCTCGGGCATCGCAATCTGGCTGGCGATGTCTCGCTCGGGCTTGTCGAAACTGCTCGTCCAAACGAAAAATATGAGCAGCAGAAACACCACGTCGATCATCGATGTCATGCCCGGTTCGTCGTGTGTCGCATCGCGTCGGCGTGGTGCTTTCATGGCACGGTCGCTCGCGGTGACGTGGCATCTCGCGGACTGACGACGATCGCCACTTCGGCCACGCCTTGTTCTGCCAACTCTTTGAGGATTGGTTCGACATCGCCGTACCGAACCGATCGATCGACCCGCAAACGGACGCTCACGCGGGGCGGCTCAGACGACCTGGCACGCACCTGCCGATCGGTGGCGTGGCGCCGGTAGGCGGCGAGGCGTGCGGGCAGATTACCTACCGAAATCGATTCACTGCCAAAAAAGAACTTGCCCGCTGCATCAAGCGTCAGTGTGAGTGGAGCGGAGTCGATATCGTCGAGTTGACCGCTGTCCGCCTGGGCGAGCGTGACCGGCTGTCGGTTTTCCTGTCGCGCCATGTGGCTGGAGACAAGAAAGAAAATGATCAACAGAAACACGATATCAATCATCGGCGTCATCGAAATCCGATCTTGCCCAACGCGCGACGTTACTCGATTGACAAGCGGCGATTTCATGGGGACGGGGGTCGCTCTCAGGGGCGGTCGTGAGGCTGGTGCTTCGGATCGTCGAAATCTTCGCGGATTTCGACTGGGCTGGCAATAAGCGGTCAATGGCTGGGCGTGCCACCATTATCGCGGAATCGAGGACCGGTCGCTACCGTCGCCCGTGGGAGGACCGATACGCGCAAGACGCTGCTAATTTGGCCACGCTCGATGGCGCGATCAACTCGTCAATCACGTTTGATTTCGCGATACCAGCCGCACCACCGCGTTGCGAAAAATCGCCGCGTGAGGTGTTTTGCTAGCAAAAAATGCATTTGCTAGCACTACCTGTAGCGTTTTTTGGAGCGTATTTCGCAAGATATCGAATTCGCTGGTATCGGCTTGCTTAGGTTCCTAACTTCCCTGCACGTCGGACGCGACACATTGCCGCGCCACGCAACCCCTACGCGAAAGGATGATTCGGATCGAATCACCATGGCTCACGAAGAGCCATACCAACGTTCGATGGTATTGCCTCGCTCGCTCTCAATTGATGGATATCAGGGGAAGAGGTTCGCAAAGATCGCAACGTTTTGTGATTGGACTCAGTTGGCAGATTCGACTGCGGGTACGTGGGCCACGAAGGCCAGACCCCGAAAGTTGAATCTGACTTGCGTCACGATTCGGCTCAACTCACTCTGACGGGCTCTTTCCAACGGCAACTTCGTACTGTGGTGCGACGTTCCGCGGGTCAGGATCGGGTCAGGTTTCGCTGCGGGCTTTTCCCATAATTTGCCGAATCGAAGAGGAACTTCAGATGCCACGCAAACCCCTGATCGGGATCAATGCTGATTTCCGTGCCGCTGCTCGGACGACGCCCGCATTCGCCTTCATCGGCGCAGGCTATTATCGAAATATCATTCAGGCCGGCGGGGTTCCCGTGATCGTCCCGCCGCAAGTGGACGAGGAATCCGCACACCGGGTGCTCGACGCCGTTGACGGATTTATGTTTATCGGCGGTGCCGATTTGGACCCCCGCCATGATGGCTTCATGTTGCATCCGAGCGTGCGTCCACTCGATCCGGGCCGCGAATCCAGCGATCGCATGCTGATGGCTGAGATTGCCGAACGTCGCATGCCGGTATTCGGCATTGGGGTGGGGCACCAATTGCTCAACGTGCAACAGGGCGGCAATCTATTCCTACACATCAAAGAAGATATCCCCACCGCAGTGCCGCACGTCGACCTCCAAGACACCAATCACCGGCACACGCTCGACGTGGCCGGTGATTCATTGATCGGTCGTGTCTACGGTGACGGCGAAATCCGCGTCACCAGTCGCCATCACATGGCGATCGATGAGGTCGCCCCTGGTTTCCGCGTGACGGCCCGCTGTCCCGATGGCGTGATCGAAGCCATCGAAAGCGAAATGATTGACTGGTTCGCGATCGGTACGCAGTTCCACCCTGAGTCCGACGCCGCCTCCGCACTGGACATTCGCATTTTCGAAGAGTTCGTCGATGCCGTGCGTGACCACAGCGAGCGATCCGGTGACCAATCCGAATCGGACAATTTCCAGCTCGTCGCCTGAATGCCATTTGGTTGAACTCACGGGCCGCGAGGGGCGACCGAGCAACCACCACCACTTCTGCAGACATAGCCGCTGCAGGCACTACGGAGAGAACGTTCACGAACGAAACTCAGAAAATCACTTAATCGATCGGCAGCGTTGAATTCCAGTCTCGCACTGGAACGATAACATGTTGACTACGACGGCGGCGTCCACGGATGGGCGCGATGGCCGGGCGCACGGATGCTAGCGTCGAATTCGTTCGGCAAGGGTAGTGAGCAACTGTCGATCGAGGCGACCCACGGATGGGTCGGATGAGCAGGCGTCCGGATTGACGCTGGATTTCTTGATTTTCTTCGCAAACGCATCAAGTCATGGTCGACAGCGAAACCGGGGCGTCTTCCCGCCAAGACGCCCCGGTTTTTTTATGCACTGATTCAAGCGGCACTGCCCTAGCCTACTGAGGACGATCTCGCTATGATTTCCGCTCCGCGAGCACTCGCGCCCCATCACTCACACCTGAACCATATCCTTTACATGTATGCCATCTTTGTTGACGGTGGACGCCAATATCGCGTCGAGCCTGGAATGGAAATCGATGTCGATTTCCGCGAAACCCCTGAAGGCGAAAACCTGCAATTCGGCACCGTATTGGCCGTAGGCGGCGATGAAGGCCTGAAATTGGGCACCCCGACGCTCGAAGGCGTTAGCGTCACGGCCTCCGTGCTCGGTAAATCCATGGACAAGAAGATTTACGTGCAGAAGTTCCGCCGCCGGAAACACAGCAAAAAGCGAACCGGACACCGCCAATCCAACACCCGCGTGCGGATCGAAGAGATCGCCGGCGTCTAGCGGGCTGTCGATTTAGTAACCCGA
>JBDNIG010000702.1:0-1588 GCA_041688415.1 Rhodopirellula sp.
GCCACCGGCAATTCATGTACCGCCCTCCGGGCTATGATTGCCAGTTCACTTAACTTCACTAATAAAATCGACGTCCCGAGCGAAACGCGACTACCCTTTTCCAATCGATACTTAAACCAAGTTTCCGCCAGAACGTTCCATGGGTGATGTCAACAACTGCGGATCCACAAAATAGCGTTCATAGGTAAAGACACCCAACGTGCCGAAGACAACCGGCCAAAATGTAAACATCGTGATGTCACGACCGAAATTCGGAATCGCCGTGAAACAAGCCAAGACAAGACAGGCACGCAAAAACGGCATCCCGCTCTCCGGAATTCGACATATCCAATATCCGAACGCGATCAAGATGACTGCGGGCGCGGCGGGACCGAGCCAGCGTCCGAAATTCGTCACTCCCTGACCGATGATCCCGTGCGAGATCGTCGCCGCCGCTTGCCCGCGATACATACCAACGCGTAGCACGGCGAATTTCATTCCAACCTGCGGCTTGTCTGCCCAAAGGACCCGGGGCACCAGATTGACGGCGTTCGCGAAATAATTGTATCCCCACTCCACCTCCATCGTCCCATGCTGTTGATACCGATTCAGATACGTCAGCTCCTCAATCATATTCAGCCCCAGATGCTTCATCTCACGCGGACGATCATCAGTAAAATACTCCGAATAGCCCACGTTACGATAGGTGATCACAATCAGCATCAAAAAATTGACGACGAGCAACGAAACGACGACGAACGCGATCTGCTTCTGCCGACTCCATGATTTTAAGAGCAGCAGCGAAAATGCCGCGGGCATGGCGACAATGAGCACCTTGTGCCGACTGCCTTCGAGCAGAAACATCGGCCAGGTCAACAACATCATGCCGATCATCCCACGGCGAACATTCGAACGCATCGTCGCCACCGCGATCATGCCAAACATTGAACAGACGAACATGTAGGTGTAATTCGCCACCGAGACGAGGAAGCTAAGCGAGCCGCCAACGCGGGGTCTCGCCCACATCTGCGTGCCCCAAGAGTGACGTCCCTCAAACGGAAACAAGGCACCGAAAAACTGAAAGTTCACGCGGTACATGCCGATCGCAAACAATACCAGCCATGCGACGAACACGAGCTTGGTAACGCCAGCCTCGTCAAGCACGCGAGGATCAAACGCGCGCAGCACTCGCGTCGGCGTTGCGGGCAATATGAACACGAGTAGTCCGCGGAAAACCGCGAGAAACAAAGCGATCTGGGCACACGCTAAATCAAGATCCGAACGCGAAAGATAAATATACTCACCGCTGCGATAAACCGGATCGACGAGATACCACAACGCGATCGTCAAGTACACGAAACAGGCATAGAGCCAGCGAAGCTCGCGTGATTTTGACGCGGCCTCGACCAATAGCACGCACAGCATCGTGACGACCGCGTAGTATGCAGCGCTCTGATGAAAAAATGCTTCCAAATATTCAGTCACGAAGGCTCCTCCGTTGAGCGGCCGGCCAATGTGGATGCACGATCCGCCGCATCTTGCAAACGTTCCGCGAGATCAGCTAACGTCAAACATCGCGAGTTGGCTTGATTTCTCGCCATACCGGTCA
>JBDNIG010000703.1:0-4219 GCA_041688415.1 Rhodopirellula sp.
CAGACGGTGGAATCCACGTTCTGGCGAACGTAGCGACTCGCTTTATTCATTCGCTGTCGCTTACAAAACGCAACTTTTTTCAAAGGGTATCTTTCATGCAACGTCGTGACTTCCTTACTGGACTCGCTGCCGCGTCCGTCACCGCTTCATCCGCATTGGCACGTGGACCGATCCCGCGGAGCGGGCCGCCGCGTCTGAGCCTCGGGCTGGCCGCCTATTCGCTACGTAATTACTTTGAATATTCGCGAGGCAAAAAACAGGAGGTTCCTGAGGACAATCGTGAGATCGACATGTTCGGTTTTCTCGACTACTGCGTCGCTCAGGGGTTCGATGCCGCGGAACTGACCAGCTATTTCTTTCCACCTGAATGCGACAACGAGTATCTACTGTCACTGAGGCATGCCGCGTTCATTCGCGGTTTAGCAATCTCGGGGACGGCGATCGGAAACAATTTCACGCTCGGCAAAGGCCAGCGTCTCGACGATGAGATTGCTCAGGCCAAAGAGTGGATTGACCGCGCCGCGATCCTCGGTGCCCCGCACATTCGACTCTTTGCCGGCACGGCCAGGGATCTCGACAAAGACACTTCCCGGCTCGACGAAGCGATTGACGCACTCGGCGAATGTGCTGCCCATGCAGCGACCAAGGGTGTGTTCATCGGTGTGGAGAACCACGGCAATTTAACGGCCACGAACATGCTTGAAATCATGCGGCGCTTGGACAGTCCGTGGATCGGTATCAATCTCGATACCGGCAACTTTCATAGCGAGACCCCCTACAGCGACATCGCCGCATGCGCGCCTTACGCGGTCAACGTGCAGGTCAAAACCAGCATGAAAACACCTGATGGGAAGACCTATCCCGCCGACTTCAACCGGATTGTCAAGATCTTGAAGGACAACGACTATCAAGGCTTCGTGATTCTCGAATACGAAGAGGAATCTCCCTATGAGAATATCCCCAAGGTCCACCAGCAATTGCGTCTGGCGTTGGCGGACTGAGCAGCGTTTCTCCTGCCGGTCAGCGGTCCATATGCATTCCCCACTGCCTTGACAGCAAAACTCATTGGCCCGTCATTTCGACCCACCGATTCTGCGGAAGAAACCAAGAATTACAGCCCGATCTCATCGTCACCCAATCGCAATGCGACGTGGGTTAGTCGGCCGACCGAAGCAGTTTGGCCAGTTCCGTTCAGGGCAGTTAGGCAGGTTCGGGTAATTCATTCCACACAACCCTATTGGCCAGCCCAGCGTTAGCCCCGGTTCAATACGGCAACCGTGGCTAACGGCAAAACGGCTGATAGACCGAAACACTTTCCCAAACCTGCTTACTCGTTGCTGGGACGAATGTTTTCGAAGTAGGCCCGAACTGTCGCGCGGTGTCCTGGGGGCAATGGTTCGCTGTCCAATACCGCTTCGGCTTGGCTTCGGAACTTTTGGTACTTCGATGCGTACTGGCGAACCGCATCCTGCTCACCCTCGGGAGCTTCGATGACTTCGGACGTGCTCGGTCCGTCGCCTTGTTGGCCGGTCAACTGTTCTTGATTACGAGCCGAATCGATCCGCGTCGCTGGGCCGTCGTTGGCTTGACCGGTCGCACCGCGGCCCCACGTGCTCTTCGGGCTGTCGCTCTTCCCTTTGCCCTGACCTCCGTTCTTGTTGCCCTGACCTCCGTTCTTGCACTGGCTTTTGCACTGCGAGAGTGAATTCAATTGGCAGGCCATGCACTCGCCGATCTTCTTGCATTGGCTTTGGCTTTTGCACAGGCCAGCCAGCTTGCCCATCCCTGCCTTGCATTCGGAAGAGTTTTTGGATTCCAAACCGGATTGAATTTGCTGGGCCGCGCCGGACAGTTTGCCTTGTTTTCCGGGCGGCAATTTGGCGAGAAATTTCTTGAGGTTATCCGCCACCGCTCGACGT
Organism: Rhodopirellula sp.; assembly: GCA_041688415.1. Lineage (GTDB taxonomy): Bacteria > Planctomycetota > Planctomycetia > Pirellulales > Pirellulaceae > Rhodopirellula. The sequence continues at coordinate 1,920 of JBDNIG010000703.1, forward strand.
TCCTTATCGCTCAAACTATCCGGGTCAACTTTCTCAAGTTTGTCGGCGGCTTGGTCGTAATCGCCTTGCTCGATCGCCGCCGCGGCGGCCTTCATCGATTCGCTCGGTTGGATCGCCGCGGCGAGCGATTTCATCTGCGCATCGGTCATTTCTAACTGCATCGCTTCGCGGGCCGATTCGATGGCTTGTTCCATTTCCGAAAGAGTCGCCATCATGTCTCGCTTGTCGATCGAATCATTGGCCAACTCTTCGACGAGTTCTTCCAACTTGTCGGTCAACTCGTTCAGTTCGGGTTGGTCGGTTTCTTTGGCGAGCTCTTTTAAATCTTCGACCATGGTTTCACGGAGCTGGGCGGCTTGGTCGACGGCCAACTTCGCCGGTGAGGCATCGAGTCCTTGAGGAATCCTAGGCCCGGCCGCTAAAAGCATCACCAACGCGATCACGGAAAAACTGATCGAAGAAAATAATGCGGGACGGTTAGCCGCGATCGGAACACAATCAGCGGGAACGACTCGATCTAAGTGCCGACGAGCGTCCTCGGCCTGCAGCCGCCGAACCACATCGGATTCGTTTTGAAACTGAAGGCCCGTGATCGAACGGTCTTTCAACTGGTAGTGGCGATCGACCAACCGCGCCGCCGCCGCCGAAGTCGAAACGGGGATCAACGCACCCGCAATCGCTCCGATGATCGCAAAACTCAATGCCGTCAACGGCAAAACCCACCAAGGCACCGGTGCCCCAGCGGCGTGGATGCCAGCGATCACGACCGCTACGAAGCACCCGATCGCCAGCCCGATGCTAGCCCAGTTGCTGACCTTTCGGATTCGAATGCGACGCGAGACACCCGAGAGAATGTCCTCGATCGAACGTGTTTTTGAAGTGGTTTCGGTTGGTCGAATCGTCATGCTCGGATCCTACAAGTAAAAACGAGTTCGAGAGCGACGGAGAAATATTGTTCTTCAGTATACGAATATCCCCCGTCAGGGGCGACAAAATCCGCTAAAACTTTTTGATCCCCTCGTGTCAAACGAACGGCGGTAGGCGAATCAAGCAAAAAATTAGGCGGTTGCCGAAGTCCGACGCCTTGGACTCGGCTGGGTTTCCGGCCATTGGCCCCGCCGAAATGCCACGTCGAGTACGAAGAGACATAGCGCCAACATCAGCAACCACGGCCACATTGCGATGGGATCGCGAGCCGTCCGATCGTCGGACTCCAGGATCGCATCGACATCGTCGCCGAAGCGTCCGCCGCTGACCTCCGCGATCATCTTCATTTTCGTCTCGTCGGTCGGTCGCAAACGAAGCTCGTCCGGATATCCGATCGCCAGACCTCGCGACTGGCGAACGGTTTTTCCATCGGATCGCTGTTGGGCCAGGTCCAATTGATAGGTGCCGCGAGACAAGGCCGGCAACTCGGCCTCGTACCGACCGGCGGCCGTCTGGACCATCGGGATCTGTTCAATTTTCAGTTTGGGATTGATCACGGTCACCGTCGTCGGTGAATCATCAATGAAGTTACCGTCGTTGTCGACGACATCCATCTTTACCGTGGTCCGGCCGTCCTTGGATTGAATTTCGACAAACGTCCCTTGCGATTCATTTTGTCGCATCGCGTGCCGGATGACCTGGGCCCAAAACGGTCCGAAGTCGGGCCACGCCAACCATTCCGCCGCCCATCTCGCTTTGGCATCGCTGGTGAACGCGACGGTCATGCCGAGTCCGTACCGCCACCACGCCAGCAACGGGTCGCCGTTTTCGCTGGCCAAAATAAACTCACTCGTCGGCTTGGGACGCGTCACGACGTAGCCGAGCAACAGCGGCGAAAGTTCCATATCGATGCCTTCGAGCACCTGCGTCGGACGGACAACTTGCGGCAAGAACGGCAACTCGTTGATCGCCGACTTGCTGGCCTCGACGGTTTCCTTGGCAAACACCTGGGGAATCGATTGCGGATCGTCACAAAAGTAGTAGCGACCGCCACCGATTCTCGCAATTTCTTCGAGCAACTCTTCGCTGGAGCCCTGCCCGAGCGCTACCGTTGAGACCGTCATTCGACTGGCCGCCATCTCGCCAGCCAAACCTTCGAAATCCCCCGGCGCGGACATCCCGTCGGTCAACATGATGCAGTGTTTTAGTTTCGCCGACGCCCCCGACAATGCCTGGTACGCGTCATCCATTGCGGGGTACATGTTCGTTCCACCGCCAGCGTCGATCATGCTGATTTGATCGATCACGCAGCCCTTGTCCGCCGCCGACCGCAGCTCGTTGATCCAGTAGCTTTTGCCATCAAACGCGATCAC
>JBDNIG010000011.1:0-3412 GCA_041688415.1 Rhodopirellula sp.
AATCGACATGAACCTTCCCTGGCCAAAACTAGAATCGAGCACCAGGGAAGGTCACGCCGAAGCGAATTATACGGTCAGCGAATGTTTCGCCACATCCTTTCTTTTGCTAACGCGTGAAGTATATGAAAATTTCGAAGCGCGACGGAACGCGTGGTTGTCTGCTGCGCAGTCTTCGAGATTGTGCGGGAAATACATGCAAAAACACGGGACAACGCCATTCGTTCCGGCCACCTTTTCCTTGTCAGCTTTACGAAGACCGACTCAAGGCAGAACGTGACGAGTGGGCCAGAACTGCCCAAGCGGAAAAGGACGGTATCGAAAAAGGCAAATTGATTGGTCGAATCGAGACGTTGCGGTCAATTCTTGATCTGGAGACCGATGATTTGAAACCGTTAGATGACGCCAGTTTCGATCGTTTGACGACACTCGCTGCAGAATTGCAACGCCGCCTGCGAGATCGAACCTGACCGAAAGTGTCACAGAGGTTGAATCTCATTGGGCTTGGCTAGTCGGCCATGAAGTGGTGTTAGCTCTCTGTCGGGCGTAAAACAAATATGACGACGACCGCCTCCAGTATGCTCTCCCAGCTTTATTACCCCCGTCACGTTTTCTTCCCCGTCTAGGCGGTATGTCCGAATCGATTCGGGATGCTCAGCCTTCGGAACCGAAAAGGCCTACCCACTCTTTCGCGGCACCTCGATTCAACCCAATCAACCAAATCGCCCCATTCCACCTATGCGATGCCGGTTCCCAGTTCTGTGGCCAACAAATATGGGTGGCGCCTACTTCCTCCCCCAGCATTCCGCGAGCGATTCCCAAGAGTGCGTTATGCAAATACTCAGAGTTGAGTAAAAACGCGCCATACCTCCCGCCTACTTCGTAGTAAACAGTGCCCGCTCGGCAAAAAACTCTGTGCCTCCGGAAATTGTCGACCGACGGCTCTGCCCGTCGTGAGCCTCCTCGTCAGGCCATTCCGCCACGATGTCGGGGTGACTTCTTGAAACGAAGTGCAGGTGATGTCCTCTCCTGTCTCTCCACTTTGGAGACGATTATTCAGGCAATCGACCTTGAGCAATGGCAACACTTGTGTTACCATTCCAAGGCAGAGCTGGTTGTTAAGCGAATCGCGTGTACGTCGCGTAGACTCAGCAGAAATTTACCCGAAGGATCAACCGATGCAGTACAGAATACGCAAAGACAAAAAGTTAGGATCTCATCATGACAGAAGTGAAGGAATACCTCGACCGAGCCGATCGATCGCCCTTTGGAGAGTGGTTCAACGAGGTTGATGCGAAGGTGGCGGCGAAGGTCGCAAAGGCCAGGCAGAAGCTCGCCGCGGGACACACTGGCAACACAAAGTCCGTGGGCGAGGGTGTATCCGAGTACAAAATTGATTTCGGTCCTGGATACCGTTTGTACTACGGAAAAGATGGTGACGCATTCATTCTTCTGCTCTGTGGCGGCAGCAAGAAATCACAGCAACAAGATATCACGGAAGCGAAACGGCTTTGGAAAGAATACAAATGTCGCAAGCGAGAATCGGAAAAAGCGAAAGCACAGAGGAAAGAAAAAGGAATTAAATATGGCACTCACGAGAGACTTCAAGGAGACCGTAAAGGCAAGAGCGGATAAGGATCCTGCGTTTCGCCAAGCACTGGTCGTGGAAGCGATCACATCCATGCTCGAAGGTGATGTTGAGATTGGGAAATCCATCCTGCGTGACTACGTCAACGCAACCATTGGCTTTCGCGGTCTAGCCGAAGGACTGGGCGGCGACCGCGATCCAAAGTCACTCATGAGAATGCTCAGCGATGGCGGTAATCCCCGGATGCACAATGTGTTCGAGATTCTCAAATTCTGTCAACAAAATGAAGGCATCACGCTCGATATCAGTCCGCAGGTGAAACCTGAACGCAGTCGGAAGGCGCCACGCTCAGGTCAGTCAGCATGAACTTGCATGCTTGTATCAAGACACTGACGAGAAATCACAAGTAAGCCTCGATCGGCAGCGACAATAAACTTCCCGCAACAGCGTTGTCCGGGTTTAGTCTCTCCAGCCACCACAAGATCGGATTGCTCGATAATTGACGCACGCGACAGAAAACCCGTCGCTGCGAATTGTCGACGGACGGCTCCGCCCGTCGTGAGCCTTCTCACCGCCGCTTGCTGAATACGAATTCATCGATTTAATCGCACTTTGCTCGACAGCGCTAAGCCGAAGGCCGTCAGGCATCGCGCAGCGCACGGCACCCCGCCGCTTCCGAGTCGCGGCTCACCAAATCGACAACCCCCACACAAAACCGAAAAGAGAACCGAAAAGGGCCACCCACTCTTTCGCGGCAACCCGATTTAACCCAGCTAACGAAAGCGTCCCATTTCTCCTTTGCGACGCCGGATTCCAGCTCTCTGGCCAACAAATATGGGTGGCCCCTTCTTCTTCCCCTTTATCGCTGACTGGAAAAATAGTGCCTCTACGCTCAGCCCGTGGGTGGTTGACAGATGGCCCCGCCGCAACTATGCTCCAACGTGGGATTTCCAAAGCACTGTAACGTCGCTTACTTTCGCCTTGTCGTGCCGATAATCGTCAAATTTTGCCACTTACGCGTCATGCTTTCTATGAATTGCAATTCAATAGAATGCACGCGTGAAAGTACTTGTGCGAGCATTCCGACGCGATACAGCAATCTTGCCCGCTTCATTTTCGATGCCTACGTTGGCAGCGGACCACACATCGCATTTAGAGGTTTCTAACATGGCTGTAAAGCACAAACCAACTGGAGAAGTTCACCAAGGTTCCAAAGGCGGCACGACAGGATGCGGCACTGATACTAAAATGCACCCAGATCACTGGGTCGCTTCATCCGAGAAGATCACCTGCGACAAAAACGGATGTAAGAGCTAACGCAGACCGATGGCGTTAATGCGAGTCACTCGCATTGAATAGCGAGTCAAAGCTTAGTTCTTCTTCGGACGAATTTTGTGATGACGAACTTCATTCGCACTGTGAAGAAAAGGTACGCGGACTCAAATCTGTATTCGAGCCCTGGACCACTTTCTTTCCGACGATTGGCGGTTTTTCGGATAATCCAAGAGGCTCAATTTAAAATATTAAATGTGGTGTGGATAGTTTTCGGAATGTCATTACCTCCGTCACTTTTTCTGGACATTTTCTGGCCCCCGGGGACGAAAAGGGGGGGGGCGAAAAAGGGGGGGGTCGAATAGCTGCGCGAATAGCTGAAGTCGTTTAACGACCCCGCTCCCCTTTTCTGAGCTGATCAAAAACGATATCGGCGTTCGGAAGATTTCCCTGGACCGCAGAGATGTAGGCGGAGGACATGTCCATAGCGACCGCTTCGATCCGAGACCGCCGACGCCCCAGTCGCTTCCAGAACGGAACCAGAGACTCAGCCGA
>JBDNIG010000103.1:0-4187 GCA_041688415.1 Rhodopirellula sp.
CACTTAAAAGCCTCGCGACCCCCGAAGCGGTGGAGAGGGGAGACTGGATGGTGTTTTTATCGTTCGGAACAAAAATCCAAGTATGAAACGTTGAGTCAACCCCAAAGATTTAGCGGTCCAGGCCAAGCCCCACACGAGAATTCAACGAGTTTTTCGCGCGGTCGCCCTTCACACTGCGGTGACGAGCGAGCAGACTGATTGGTATTCGTCTCGGAGGGCTGAGTGACCATTTCCGTCATGCGATCTCCTGCCTGCGTGCAACAAACCACCCGCGACCAACGTCGCTGGCTCTCCCACCTCACTTCCGACCTGGTTGCCATGCATTTCCCTTTGCAATTTTACGTCAATTCGTTAGGCGCGCGCGCACTGCTGGGCGCGATCCTACTCACTGCATTGTCGGTCACGGTGCCGGGACTCAATCCAGTATCGGCGGATCAGCCGAGTACGGTCGACCGGGTTCTCGACGTGATCAAAGACACGGTTGAGCCCGCCGCTGGACAGCCTCCGTCGACGGTCGATCGCATGCGGCAGATGCAGTCCGATGCGATCAAGGAGCAGCATGCGGCTTGGGGACACTGGGGTAACCAGCCCAAGAAATACAGCAGTTGGACCAGTCACAGCAATCGGCTGGTCCCGCTGTACACGTTCGGAATGACGCTTTCGCCGCTGCGTCAGCGAGGTAGTTTCTACTCGAATGCTGAGCGGATGGAAAAACACTTCGGTGCTGTCCCGCGAGGCACGCTGAATCCCAACGCCACCTACCACGATCAAATCGACGTTTTCGAACTGCAACGAATGGCCGCTGAACAAGGCAAAAAACACATCATCTTGATGATCTTCGACGGCACCGATTGGCAAACCACTCGTGCCGCGGCGACCTACCATAATCGCGCCGATCTTTACGACAGCGGTCGGGGGCGAGGTTTATCGTTTCAGGACTACCGCGGCGTTGAAACCGACTTTGCCATGATCGGGACCACACCGCGACTCGACGGTGCCAAGGTCGACGTGAATTCACAAACGGTACGTGGCGGTCAGAATCCCGTCTCGGGCGGCTTTGACCCAACGTTCGCTGGCCCAATGCCGTGGCAAGAGCAGACGCTGAGTGCTTACCCCATTGGGCACGATCGCGAGCAACCGCACACCGTGACCGATTCCGCAGCCTCGGCAACCAGTCTGATGTCCGGTATCAAAACCTACAACTCCTCCATCAATGTGAATGTGGATGGGTCACACAGTGAAAGCATCGGTCAACTGCTGCAGAGCGAAGGATTCCGCGTCGGCGTCGTCACGAGTGTTCCCGTCAGCCATGCGACCCCGACTGCGGCGTACGCGAATAATGTCTCTCGTGGCGATTACCAAGACATCTCGCGTGATCTCGTCGGCCTCCCGTCGATTTCTCATCGCCAGCACCCGTTGCCTGGCGTGGACGTGCTCATCGGCTGCGGTTGGGGCGAAGGCGCGGGCAAACAAAAACGTCAGGGAGCGAACTACCTGTCCGGCAACAAATTTCTGCATGAATCGGACGTTCGCGCCGTTGAGTTGCAGCCGGGGGAAACCGATCCGCATCATCGCAGGTACGTCGTGGCCCAGCGGACGGCTGGCAAGGACGGCAGCAAAGTGCTCGCCGCAGCGGCTCACCGAGCCGCAACGGATGGCGACCGACTATTGGGATTTTTCGGTGTCCGCGGTGGCCACCTGCCGTTCCGAACTGCCGATGGCAACTACAATCCCACCTTCGATGTGAAAGGTACCGAGAGCTACACCGAAGAAGATCTTGCTGAAAACCCCACGCTCGCGGAGATGACCGCAGCGGCACTTGAGGTTCTGTCCGCACCCGCTCATGCCCCAACGGTGGACGGATCGGGTGGCGATGCCGATACCGAGCAAGCGATCCCGCGGTTCTGGATGATGGTCGAAGCCGGAGACGTCGACTGGGCCAATCACGCCAATAATCTCGACAGCAGCATCGGTGCTTTGCTCAGCGGCGCCGACGCCTTCAGCACAATCACGCAGTGGGCGGAGGATCACGACGCCTGGGATGACACCGCCGTCTTTGTCACCTGCGACCACGGTCACTTCCTCGTCGTCGAAGACTGGCAAGCGATCGCCGATGCCAACAGCGGCGAGTAGTTCCCGCCGATCGTCCCTGCTATACAATCAGTTATGCAACATCTTGAATTGAAAACGGACGGATCCGTCGCATGGCTGATCATGGGGCGCGCCGAAAAACACGCCGCACTGAACCCGCGGCTGCTGCTGGACATTCGCGATGGACTCGACGAAGTTCACCAGGCGACCAGTATTCGCGCGGTCGTGCTCAGCTCCGCAGGATCGAGTTTTTGCAGTGGTGTCGATCTGTCCGTGCTGCAGGAAATCCGTGAACTACCCGACCACGAACAGTTACAGCAATGGTTTGAATATTGGCGGCAGCTCGCCGAGGTTTGTGAAACTTTGCTGCGTTTTCCCAAACCGATCATCGCGGCGGTCGATGGTCCGGCGATTGGGGCCGGCTTCGCCCTCACGCTCGCCTGCGATCTGATCGTGGCTTCCGAAGCGGCGACTTTTTCAGCCGGTGCAGTCCAGCGTGGTCTCGTCGGTGGGATCACCGCCGCGTTACTCTCGTTTCGTATCGGCACGTCGCTGGCGGCACGATTGAGCTTGACCGGACATTCGCTCTCCGCAGCCGAGGCCGACCGGGCCGGACTGCTGTGCCAACCACCCGTCTCGAGCAACAGAATTGACGAAATTGCACCCTACTGGGCCAATCAGACTGCACGCGGTTTTCCGCAAGCCATTCAGGCGACCAAGCGGTTGATTAATGAGAGCATCGGTGAGACGATGCTCACCCAACTCGCCGCCGCGGCCGCCGATTCTGCCACGGCTTGCACGACGAAATCAGCGGGCGACGGCATCGAGGAATTCATGAACAAATCACGAAAGAATGGATGATGCGTACCGATCCAGTTTGGTGCCCATGGACGGTGATCACGGGCCTACTGAGTGTTGTCGCGCTCACCGGTTGTGCACCGACGAGCGAGGGCGAAGTCGCGGTCTATTCCCGCCTCAACGAAGAGTACTCCTACCCGATTTTGGACGCCTTTGAACGATCGGTTGACTACGAAACCAGCGTCGTCGCCGACTTCGATTATGCCTCGACGCAAAGCCAGTCGAAAGCGGAACCCACCGATCCTAACGTCGACTCGCCGACCGACGGATTGTTCCAGCTAATCGTCGCTGAGAAAAACGCACCTCAGTGTGATGTGTTTTGGGACAATGAGCTGCTGCAGACGCTCAGGCTACAAAAACTCGGTTTGCTGCAACCACATGACTGGCAGGTCCCGTCCGATTGGCCAGCCGATCTGATCGCGTCGGACGGCACCTGGTGCGGCTTCGCCGCCACCGCGCGGGTGCTGTTGATTAACACGGACTTGCTCGACGATCCGTCAAAATATCCGCGGAGTGTTCTGGAACTGAGCGACGCAAAGTGGAAAGATCAATGTGCAATGTCGCAGCCCACGTTCGGCTCCACGGCGACGCACTGGGCAGTTCTGCGGGAGCGTCTGGGGCGCCAAGCCGCTCTGGACCAGCTCGGCGAGATCGCCGAAAACGCATTGATCCTGCCGAGTAACCGGCAAGTCGCCAGGGCGGTCTCGGCGGGCCGTGTGGCCTGGGGGCTGACCGACTCCAGCGACGTGATGATCGAACAGGAACTCGGCTATCCCGTTGCCGTGGTCTTTCCGGACCAAAATCCCAGCGAGCCCGGCACGCTACGCATCCCCAACTCGCTGGCAATTATCAACAATGCACCCGACCCGGTTGCCGCCAGCCAGTTCGTCGACTACCTGATGACGCCCCAAATGGAAGATCGATTGGCGATGGGCCCAACCAGCCAGATTCCGATCAGCAAGGCAAGCAAATTCCCACCGGCGGTGCTGCCCAAGCGAGCCCCACGCTGGATGCGCGTGGATTTCGAAACAGCCGCCGACGGCTGGGACGAATGGTCCGCCGACGTGGCCAAGATTTTCTCGAGCCCATGAGATGGTATGGATTCATCTCATATCCAATCTACCCAATTGTCCCGTTGGCGATTTCAGTGACGAGCGGTAGAACGTTTCCGGTGGATTTCATTGCGATCACACCAACGGCCAATCGCTACGATTCTTTGGGAAGTCGATTGTATTTCG
>JBDNIG010000704.1:0-5426 GCA_041688415.1 Rhodopirellula sp.
CAAGGTATCTTCTTCCTCAAACTCTTGTGGTTTATGCAGAGGTTGAAGGTACCTTGTTATTTTCCCAAGCCAATCCCTAAGGCAGATCGACTGGAATCGCGTAAGCCCCTACGCAGCCAGCGTTAACAACAAAAACGGCTTTCAGGGCAATCCGCAGAGATCAGGAGTTCTGAGACTGCGGCGGAACTCCGGGAAGTACGCGACCAACGCATCGACGAGTCCTTTGCGGGCTTCGTCGATTGAATCGCCGGCCAATTCTTCTGCGAACGACTCGTCGTCACTGTCTTGCTGGTTACTCGCCTTCACGACAACGTTCGCCGACGCCGCAAAAAATGCTGACGCCCTCTTGGTGACCGACCGTGTTGTGGAATAATTCGGTGAGCAGGACCGAATAGATCGACGGCAAATGCTCATCGAACCGTATATCTACGACGCTACCTCGGATCGTAACGACCACACCTCGGTTCACTGATTTGGGATTGGTTGTTGTCATGTTGTTACCGCCGCTGGCTGCGGAATGACTGGCACAATGACGTTCGGAGCATCGACTCTCGGTAATGACGTCGTTGGAAGCCGTTGCGGAATTGTCATGCTCGCCACTCCGATTCGGCTGTCGAAAGCCTTGGGAGTATCGCTCGACAATGCTGCGTCTGGCGCAGCGTAAAGGAATTTCGGCCATCAATCCAACGGTTCGCGACTCAATTAGCGCGCTGGATCATAATACGCTGAATCTGTCCTGTCTTGTCGAACGACTGGCCGTTATAATGAAGAGAATATCTGATAAACTGCTTTTTCCGTGGAGAAGCCGCCATGACCGATTCCGTTCTAGGTACGATCGACGGCGACATTGTTCGTCTCGACAAACGTCCGCTGCTTCCATCAGGTTGTCGTGTGGAACTGACAATGCAGTCGCTTGATTTATCAAAGCGCCGCCGGGCAAAAGTCGGCGAAACGACTGGCCCCGCATTCCAAGTTCCGGATCAAGCACTGGTGCCACTCAGCAGCGATGAATTGCGGGAATGGGGTCTGTGAAACTTCTGCTCGATACCTGCGCATTTTTATGGTTGGCGACGGAACCGGCGCGTCTTTCCAAAACGGTCGTTGACGCAATCGACGACGAAGCGAACGACCGGTTTCTCAGCGACGTGACGCTCTGGGAGATCAGCCTGAAACACTTTGTCGGCAAATTACCGCTCCCGGAACCGCCCCGAGACTGGATTCCGAAACAAGCCGCGTTCTTCGATCTTCAGCCACTTGCCATCGACGCGGATTCAATCTTTCGATCCGGCGAATTGCCCGACGCGCATCGAGACCCCTTTGATCGGTTGCTGGCGGCTCAAGCCATCGGCGAACCCTTTCGGTTCATTACCGTGGACAAAGTTTTTGACGATCTCGGCGTCGATCGGCTCTGGTAGCGGTTCGCGGTCGGTTCGAGCACGGCAAACGCATCCACGTCGGTTTGCTCCGGCAACGCGTCTGCGCGACCTAGCGAGAAGGGAACCTGCGCATCGTGGCCGGCCTTCCTCAAGCGAACCTTGTTGCGAAAAAACGGTCTTAACCAATTGGTCGTGCATCCAAACAATTACTAATCCCGATTCCTTGTTTCAGTGAGACCGAGTGATGACTGCAACAACATGCCTCTACTGTGGCGGACCACTCGATGGTTCAGTCGAACACATTTTGCTCAGCGGTTTGGGTGGCAGGAAGACGAGCACGACCGTCTGTTGTTCGACCTGCAACAACACTCTCGGCGGAACGATTGACAAATCGTTTACCGAGCGACTACACGTTTTTATGAACCTAATTGATGGAAAGACCGGGCGGAATCGCGACACGGCGACGCTGACGCAATTAGAAACGACTGACGGCGAAAAACTGAATTTACAACCGGGGTGCAAGCCCGTCGTGCCGAAAGGAGCAGTAACCGAATCAGTAGATGCCAGCGGTCAAAAGCACATTCAAATCCGCGCACCCAAAGGCAAGGTTGCACAAATCGTACGGGGCAAACTGGAACAACATGGCGTGTCGCTTGACAGCGTCCAAGTCCACAAGGCCGTTAGCAACAACGAATATGTAAGCACGCACGTCGAATTTACAATTGGGGGCCTGGACGACATGCGAGCGGTGGCGAAGATGTTGCTGAGCTACTTATCGGTGCAACAACCTGACGAAACGAGGTCGGGAAGGCTAAGCGAGGTGATCGATCTTGTACAAGATGGCATCGATGTTCCCAAAGGTTGGTTGGATTTCGATTTCTCGACGCCATTCCCGAACGAGTGCAAAAAGGCGGAATTCGAGCATCGCATGTTTGTCTTTGCGCGCTCCGAGGAAGGGTTGGCCTTCGGGCTACTTGAGCTGTTTGGTGAAATCAGGTTTTCGTGTATCTTGTCGGATCGATGGCAAGGGCCGTCGCTCGGAAGCGTCTACCGCGTCGACCCGGTTTCTGGGGCGCACTTTGAATCGGAGTGTAATTTGCCCACGCACATAACGAAGTCGAAATTACTGCATCGCGCCGCCACGAAACAACAGCTCTTTAATGCAATTGACCGAATCAGTGCCAAGGCATTCAAGCAAATTGACGACAAGGTGTCTGCTGAGTTAGCCGAGTCGGCGTTGCAGAAACGCCTGCATCGGACCGACTTAACACAATCGCAGAAGCTTTCTGTCATTTCGGAAGAATTTGCAGAAGGTTTGGTCCGTCAAATGTATCGCCTCGACCGCGAAACCGAAATCGACATCAAGGAGGTTCTCGATCCTGAGATAACCTGAGTTTTATCGGCATATAAGAGGACGACTCGTATTGAACCTCAGCGATTTGAATCGACACATCAAGCGAAATTTACATGAATCCAATCGGTCGCATTCTCGCACGCATCAAGGAATTGAGATTCGGTCGCGAACTGAGTCAATACGGTATCCACACGGCGAAACGTACTCGCTCGCCCTTGGCCCTTGAGCGGGCCGCCCGTGTCCTCGACCCGCACGCCGCATGAGAGACCTTGCGTTGGAGCCAACGCGATGCTGCGAACATAATGTGCATCTCGCGGCGCCAGCACTTCGATGACGATGCACTCTCCCTCCTCAGCGTGCAGGACTGAATAGATCGACGGCAAATGTTCGTCGAACCGGGTGTTCACGACGCTGCCACGCAGCACAACAACGACACTGCGGTTCACTGATTTGAGATTCGTAGTTGTCATGTTGTTGCCTCCGCTGGCTTCGGAACGACTGGCACAATGGCGTTCGGAGCATCGACTCTCGGCAATGGCGTTGTTGGAAGCCGCTGCGAAATTGTCATGCTCGCCACTCCGATTCGGCTGTCGGCCATGCCGTAATAGATGTCAAACCGATCCGGTTGTCCGATGTCGTTACGGCAGTCGATGCCGGTAGGAAACACCACGTTTTCGACGACGCCATCACGTTCGTGCGGAAGAATGGGAGTCAACAAGGGGTCCGACGAACGATAGAGAATCGTCCGCGGATGTTCCTTCGATAAAAACATGACACCAGCGGAATAACAAAGGTGTTTGCCCGTGCCGCCTACCGCGTCTGTTGCGTGCACGCCGTGATAAAGGATCATCCATCGGTGCCGCGTCATCACGGGCGGAGTCCCACCGCCGATCTTCAGCGCTTCCCACGGCGCGACCGGCGTGGCCAGGCGATGGTGTGAGTTAAACAGAGCGAGGCGAGCCGGTTCCATACCTCGAGCACCATCCGGCAATAGGAAATCCAGATGCTTTCGTGGTCGACATCGACAAGCCGTGAGCATGCATCGCAATCGGTTTCCTCCGGTTTCGAGCCTGCGAATAGTGGTCGATGGATCATCGCAAGCTGCAACTTTCCGCTGTGGTTCGGTATGGCGATCGGAAACAGACTCGCGTCCTTGTTGTCGACATGGACGAAGTCGATCCCGCAAAACGGCGCAAAGGTTGCCAGCCCGAGACGCTTCCAATGAAATAAATCTTCTGACACTGCCAGTGCAATCCGAGCACCGAACGAGGAGAACGCCGTGTAAGTCATCATGTATCGCTGGCGGCGTTCGATGTAAGTGACGCGTGGGTCTTCACATCCACCGCGTCCATCCGCTTGCAGTTCATAGTCCGCCTCCGGTTCCAGCGTGATCCCCATCCGCTCGACGTCGCAAGGATCACCGGCTTCGATGAATCGCACTCGGGCAATGCAATGCGCGAGAAGTTGTTCTTCCCGACCAAGCGTGGAAACAGATAGAGATCATCCGTCAACGCTGTCATCTCGATTGACACAAATTGACCAAACTGCCTGTGTTGGTATTCAGTACTGTGAAAAGCGGACCGGGAGGCCTTGGAATGGTGCGACGCCGTGTTGCCCCAGGTCACGCACCGGTATCGGAACTTCGTGAGGGATGCTGGCAACGATTGGCCGCGACACTGCCACCTCCCGATGAAAGAGCTGGAGAATGAACCGCGAGGCATATTGTTTCTCAATCTCACGAACTCCTCCCAACGCAAACGCGGACAGACCGATACCGGTGCGGCCTTCGACTTGAAACTGTCGCGGTTTTTCTTCGGACGGAGACTTCGTGAAATTCACAGGTGCATATGAGAAGTCGGAAACGATCTTTGCGTTCTCGGTGAAAATGGTCGTTTGTTCAATCACATCCGAGTTATTTCGCGGTACCGGTGCGTGATCGAAACGAATCACCACCGTTTCGAAAGCGATTGGAAAGCGGTTTAGGTTGCCAAATTCGAAATTGAGATACAGCGAATACGTCAGCTCGGACGCGGGCTTCGTTCCCAGTCCCGGTGAAGCGAAGGGCGAATTGGGAACGGTATGGCTAAACCCAGAGGCGAACGGATCAGGGCGAGGTAGTTGCACGGTCGACGGATGCAGAAAACGCTGACCGGAGGCTTGAATGATTTGCAGAAAAATACTGGCGTGGGCATCGATCGGCCATGGCGGATCGGGCCGCTTGCGACGTCGTGGGGGCTTGCCAATGGCAATCATCGGTCGTCCTGATTCGGTTTCAAATGGTGCGTGCTTGATTCAATGATAAACCAGTGCGTTCGCGGGGCCAACTATATCGCTCCACCCAACGTCTGGGAAAGCTCGTTGGACAATGCCCCCGCGTTCCCAAAGTAGTCCGCAGTTCATGCCGGGACTAGAATCCCGCGGATGCTACGCGTTAGAATGAGAATCGTCGTCGCTGCTGCATCGCTCCTCACGCGTACCGCGGTGTGGCGACAAAGTTCAACGCACGATCGACCCGCGTGTCGGTCAATCAGCTCAACAGCCAATGTTGGGCTCTTTCTACACCTGACATGCGGATAGATCGCAATTCGTTATCCGATCGAAAAGACCGCACCTACGCTTTGATGTTCATCCGATTTGTGACAGTCCAACTCGATGCCGACACCGACGCACCGTCTGGTGTGTTCGCAGCAGCCTAC
>JBDNIG010000705.1:0-4289 GCA_041688415.1 Rhodopirellula sp.
CCGCTCCGACTGCTTGACAACGCCCCCCATTTGCGGCCAAAATGCGACCCGGTGGAGATTAAAATCGCTATCAGTTTCATCGAACGTCCAAGTGCCTTCGGTTGGAAGAAGTTTCAGTTTTCGGTGTCCTCGTGTGTGCAGTGACTGGTCACTGCCAATTTAGTCTTCGACAATACGAACCGCCCACGAAGACTTCCCAGATCTGCTTGGTCGCCTACCGACATAAAACCATCGATTTGCAATTAAAACAACACCGGATGACTTCTGTAAAACTCATCTGGTCAATAGCGATTCAGCTAGCAAATGCTGTTGTTCTTCGTCCGAAATCCGATGGTCAGCATCGAGCTCGATTGTCTTGACATCCGCGCCAGAAAAACAGGCTCTCAAGCGACGACTGTGTTCAGGGGAAATGCGATTGTCAAATCGCGAAATAACTAGGTCAACGTGAATCCCTGACGGACAGTTGAACTCGATCGGATTAATTTGCCATTGTTCTTTCATGTCAAAACCAGCTTCTTTTGAAAGTTCCTCTCGATTTGCAAATGGATTGATTAGCGTGAGCCGATTCGGCTTAAAACGGTCTGGGACTGTACAGGCAGCAATGTGAGCGACCGAAGCACCAAGACTCAGGCCAATCCACCACTTCGGTACCTCATGTCTCGCATCACCAATCCACTTTTGCACTCCAGACCCAGCATCTTGTGGCGGGGCACCGGAGTCATAAGTGACTTCCGCACGGTTAATAGTGAATTTCGCAGTCCGCAACGCACCGAAAAGATTACGCAAATCGGTCTCGGACCACCGAATACCGGGCCAAAACAAGATTGAATTTAGGGATTTCGTCACAGCAAATCTTCATAAGCTTCATTTGCGAGACTATTACGGAGAACCGCAGAGTCGAAAAACGGCTTGTACCCATATCGGTGGTATAGCTCGGCTGCGTGCTGGTAGAGACGCACGATGTAATCTTCACTTGGGCTATCGACCGTATCACCGAGCGGCGACCCGACATCAGGATGGTAGATATTTGCCCCCGGAATGACACCCCGTTCCGCCAACGCAGTAAATCCATCCATCTGATCTTGCAATGGAACAAGCCCTCCGACGAAATTGCACCACGCATGGCCTTCGCCATACAAGCCCACAATCCTTTCATAGGCAGCCATTATGTGGCCGAAGCCGACATATTCAGCCTTCCCTGGGCAAATGCGTTCAAACGAACTCTGCGGCCAAGCCTCCAGGTTGAAACTCGGATGATCCACCCCCAAATCAAACAAGTCGTCTAAGCGGGACAACGTTTTGGGAGGCATAAGTGCAAGGTTCCCCCGAAAACGTTCATTCCATTCCTTGGGCAAACAACTACGAACTGCTTGTAAGACCTGGACGTGAGCATCAAACTCGGCATCTCCGTTTAGATACGAACCGCCAGTTGCTAAAAACCATTCCACACGATCGTTCTCAACCGCCAGTTTGCAAGTGTCGGCCAAGTCGGTTGCATTTTTCCGAATGGCAACGGCATTGTGCAATTGCTGAGTTGGTTGTACCGAGCAAAACTTGCATGGTTTCCCGACGCCATAGAACTGGCAACCGGAATAAATATTATAATTTAGGCATGTTGCTCCGTAGAAATGGGCAAGTCGTTTGGTTTCCGTTCCAGCTTGTGTTTGATAGTTCCAGAAATTTGGTCGCGGTAAGGTTGATGCCTCGCTTAACACTGCTTCGTTTTGATCGACAATGCTTAGCCCCTCCTTCGTTTGCCGAAGGCGAAGGGGAGATGCGGGCCGAACGTGAATCTTAGAAACAATGCCACCGGGAAGGAGCACTTCCGAGGGGACAAGGCGTCCTGAATCGACTCCCCAATTGCCATTGTCGTAAGCATAATGCTCCTCCTTGAAGTGTGTGAGCGACTCAAAAAGATGGAGATCGTCTTGTACTCCGTAGGCCAGCAGCTTCACTTTTGTTTTTGCGCTGTTGCGTCTTGTCTCAACATCAACTTTTGCTGCTTCTTCCTGAACAAAATAACTGGTCATGGCGTTTCTCCCAAATTGACTAAAAGGCTTCGCACCGAAAAGTGCACTTGTTCAATACTCATGTCGGATGTTTCCACATTTTTCCATCGCCGAGACCCTAATCGCTTGGAAACATGCTGAATGGCTTTCTGGTAACGAAGATCTCTGCGATTCGAAACATCATCAACCGCACCTTCAATGTGTCCTCGCTTATGTACTCGGTTCTGCCGATTCGAAAGCATGCACTGCAAAAACACCGTCAAATCAGGAGCAGGTAGACTTCGCAAACACTTTTCAACCTGTTCCGTGAAAATCATCCAGCTAAAGATTTCGTCGGCGAAACCTGCGGCAACGGTACTCGGCCAGTAGCGAACTACGAAGCTTCCCGAATGACGTTGTGACGCGATCGTAGCGCAATTTTTATTGTAGGCTAGAAAGGCATCCACACGTTTTGTTCCAGTAAGTTTATTCGCGTCTTCTTTCTTCTTGGATACGGCATCACTTCGGCTGACAAAATACCAACCGTCAATTGCAAGCAAATCTGCCAAAGTGTCTTTACCTGATCCATTATCTCCCTCAATTGCGAACCATTTCGGATTCTGTATTGCCGAAGAATAGATTTCTTCTCCGAAGTCAGCTTTCATGTTTGTTCCTCATTTGGGTTTCGCGGCAGGTGTAGGCAAAAAACTTCCCAAGATACGAGAAGAACTTTCAATCGACGCCATGCGTCAGGATGTGGGCTTTGACGAGGGATTCAGTTTGCATGGTTTACCTTTGCCTGAGTGTTTGACGGCTAACGGGTGCCCACCACAGCAAAGTCGCAACACAATGGAGTGGTGGGAAAATGAGCAGGAAAGTAGCGGAAGCCGTCAAGGACTGCTGAGACAATCGAGACAATAGAAACGCCGCTACGGAGAAAACTACGGCTCCAGACGCGGGAAAGAACACCGCAAGCGTTGACATGCAAAGCATCCACAAAATTGGCAATCCATGGTACGCGATGAAGTGAACTGAAAGTAGTAAAACCGCCGATGGATGCCGAGACAGGTGTGAAAACAAATTTGCCAGCCCATGCATCCAGCGCAAACGTTGTGTGAGTAAGGTCGACCAAGCCGAACGCGATTCTTCCGCGCCTGCAACAACGGAAACCCGTCTCACGCTGACACCGCTCGAGCGAGCAATCCAACCAAGATACAGGTCGTCGAGGTAGGAGTCGACTGCTGGATCAATTCGCTTCAAAACGCTTGTGGACAACACGAGAAACTGGCCCGGAAGCGTAATGCCCAAACCAATCGTCCAGAGAAAAGGTCGAATCACGCGATGCGACATCCATTTGTCGATCGCAACGACCCTCGCCAAGAGAGTTCCATTGTCGTGGCAGTCGATCATCCCAAATGCAACGACTTCTTGGCCCATGCTGCTTGCCTTAATCGCCTCTTCAAGAATTGCGGTTGCACCCGCCAGACTCACTTCAACGTCTGGATCACAGATACAGACCAGATCCGATTCCACTGTGCATGCCAACCGGCGTAGCTTCGATAGCTTGGTTCCCTCTGGAACAACAAAAATACTCGCGCGGTCCAATGGGAATTCGGTTTCCGACAAGACGACCAAATCAACATCGACTGAGTGAATGAGTTCCGACTTCAGGCTTCGGATGTTCGTCAGCAAGTGTTCCGAGGAAGCGCAAGTCACCAATGTGACCCGGAATGCTGTATTGCGTTCGGATTGTTCTGCGAGTGCGCTCGATACGTCGCACTCGGCGACTGCTACTGAAGGTTGTTTCAAATCTTATCTTTCTTCCTTGGGGTCATCAGACGATCGCGTAGCCGCAGCCTGCGCGACACGCTTCCGTAGCCAGACAGCGCCTCCGATGAAAACGATCGCGACCACACCAAGCACTGTCCAGTTCGTGCTGGTGCCGATTGCTGTGGCGATGGGTCCGATTGTATTTTGCGCAGCAGTGTCGACGAGGAAGAAAAGGGGAAGGAGGAAGAAAAGGGGAGAGGAAGAAAAGAGGAAGAAAAGGGGAAGGGGGTCGTTTTTTTTAGAGGAAGAAAAGGGGAAGGGAGGAAGAAAAGGGGAAGAGGAAGAAAAGGGGAAGGGGGTCGTTTTTTTAAACATCGCTGAAACGACCCCCTTCCCCTTTTTCTCGCCTGTCCTTTTCTTTTCTCAAAGAGCAGGGCGAGCAGAGTGTGAGCTGTCGGCTTCGATGCAGAAGTGCAGAAGGCCACGTCGAAGAGCACTGGCAGGCAAGCGGCCAGTGCCACAATGCCGTGA
>JBDNIG010000706.1:0-2095 GCA_041688415.1 Rhodopirellula sp.
AGATAATACGGCATCACCCGACAGTCGATCAAAGCTCGCGAAAGCGACTCCAACGTATCAGCCGAATCGTTAACGCCCCGCAGCAGCACGGATTGATTCAGCACTGGAATCCCCGCATCGACCATTCGCTGCAGGGCTGCGGAGGTCTCGCCGTCAATCTCGGCGGCGTGGTTACTGTGGACGACCATCCAGGCCGTCAATCGCGAGTCACGCAGCCGATCAATCAAAAACCGATTGACTCGCGAGGGGATCACGATCGGCATCCGCGAGTGAATCCGCAATCGCCGGACATGATCGATCCGTTCGATTTTCGTAAGCAATGCGTCCAATGCTCCATCGGTCATCGTCAGCGGGTCACCGCCGCTTAAAATCACTTCCTCGACATCGTTTCTTTGCCGCAGGTAAGCCAGCGAAGGCTCGTACGCTTGACTGCGTGATCCGGTCTCCTGATAGGGAAACGCTCGACGGAAACAGTAGCGGCAGTGGACCCCGCAGGCGCCGGTCGTGATCATCAGCGCGCGGGCGGAGTACTTGTGCAGCACGCCCGGAGCGACGTTGGCCTGCAAATCGCCAACGGGGTCGGCGTCGAACCCCGCGACCTCGACCCCCTCGGACGCGCTCGGCATGACCTGCATCAACAAGGGGTCCGACGCGTCGCCGGGCCGCATCCGAGCGGCAAACTCGCGGGGCACGAAGACGGGAAAATCGTGGTCTTCCTCCCCCAATCCCACCTTCCCGCAACCTCCCGTTGCTTCGCCCACAACGGCGGGGATCGCGGATTGTAGCCCGAGCACGTGCCGCAATTCAGCGGTCGACCGGATCGCCCCCCGCATCGAATCGACCCACGCATCCTCGGCGATCCGAAGCGAAGGTTGCGGTGATGTTTCGAGTTTGCTCGAGCCGATAAAATCTTTGTCATGATGGGGTGGGACAACCTGTCCCTCGCTCGTTAAACTCTCTGCCGTCCGATTTACAATCACTGAATTCTTTTCCGTTTGGGAGTGGAGCCGCTCGTGGCAAGTTACAACACAAGCGATTTTCGCAAAGGCCTGAAAATCCAAATTGATGGCGAACCGTACTTGATGACCGAGATGATGTTCGTCAAACCCGGTAAGGGCAACGCCATGTACAAGTGCAAGATGAAAAATCTGATCCGTGGCACCACCCTCGACCGCACCTACAAGGGCGGCGACTCGCTCGAATCGGCCGACGTCGAAACCACCACGGTCCAGTTCCTGTACCGCCAAGCCGAAGACTACGTGTTCATGGATGGGGAAACATTCGAGCAGTACGAAGTCTCGGGCGACGTCGCTGGCGATATCTGGAAATACCTCAAAGACGGCATGGAATGCTCCATGACGCTCTACAACGGCCAGGCGATTATCGTCGAGCCTCCTCAGCACGTGCAACTCGAAGTCGTCGAAACGGCGCCCGGCACCAAGGGTGACACCGCCACGAACGTGACCAAGCCCGCGAAAATGGAAACGGGTGCGGAGTTCCTCGTGCCCGGATTCATTAAAGAAGGCAACATCATCAAGATCAGCACGCTCACCGGCGAATACGTCGAACGGGCCAGCAACTAGCTGGATATCGCCGGGGCTCAATAGCCGTTCTGGCCAACGTGGGGCGTCTAAATTTTGGAGGTCGCAGATTGTATGGCCATGCACACGTTTTCTTCACCTCCCCACCAGCTTGCTGGGGGAGAGGTCGAACGGAGCCTTTAGCGACGTTCGGGAGAGGGGGCGTCCGAGAGTGCGAACACTGCTTGAAACTGCCGACGTGCCCCCTCCCTCGCATTTGCCTGAACGGCCCTGCTCGACCTCCCCCAACTTCGTCGGGAGAGGTGGTTCGAAGATGACCAGCGGAACAAAAGTGCACTCCAAAACACTTGTATCAACCTAAAAGACTTCGCCGCCGCAGTCTCAGAACTCCTGATCTCTGTGGATTGCGTTGGAAGCCGTTTTTGTTGTTAACGCTGGCTGCGTAGGGGCTTACGCGATTCCAGTCGATCTGCCTTAGGGATTGGCTTGGGAAAATAACAAGGTACCTTCAACCTCTGCATAAACCACAAGAGTTTGAGGAAGAAGATACCTTG
>JBDNIG010000707.1:0-6604 GCA_041688415.1 Rhodopirellula sp.
CGAGCGAAGTGGAGCGTTCCATCGAGATATTCCAAGGCGACTGGATTCGCCTGGCAACTGTCATTCAGCAGCCCAAACACGAATCTTCGCTCAGTTTCCCATATTACCTATCGTGGCGCAATCGCCCTGGGCGGTGGGTCCGCGTCTTTGGCTTGTTCGGACGTGCATTCGCCGGTCAAAACGAGCACGCCGAGTGCGCCGCTGCGGTGCGCCATCAAAATGTCGGTGTAGAGTCGATCGCCGACCATCGCGACCTGCTGTGGCGTGATCGAATCGCGATTGACGATACCGGTAATCATGTCGGGATTGGGTTTGCCGAGCACTTTGTCGGGCCACCGGCCGGTGGCCTTTTCCAACATCGCACAAATGGAACCACAGTCGATCAAAACGGTGGGGAGGTCGGTCGGACAGACGAGATCGGGATTGGTTGCGATGTAAGTGCGACCGCGCGAGATCCACCACGCGGCGCGACACAAGCGATCATACTCAAGCGTCATGTCGAAACCAACGACGACCGCATCGGGTTCGTCTTCGGGAGAGTCGGCGGCGAGATCGAAACCGGCCGCCACAAACTCATCGCACATGCTCGCGGTCCCCAACGCAAAGATACGCTTAACGCCCGGGTGTTCGCGTCGCAGGAAATCAATCGTTGCCATCGCGGACGTGTAGAGTTGGTCGGGCGATGGGCTCAGTCCCATGCGTTCGAGTTTGACGAGATAATCCGCAACGCTTTTCGACGGATTGTTGGTGACGAAGGAGTAGCGAATCCCCAGCGATTGGATTTGATTGAGGAACGGAATCGTGCTGGGCAAAAGCGTTTCTCCCGTATAGATCGTTCCGTCCATGTCCAGTGCGATATGGGACAGTTGACGCAATCGCTCGATGAGCGCGGGATCGGATTGATATTGGTCGAGCATTGTCATTGTGAGTTTACCTGCTGCGTCGTTGAGAGCTGAGATGCGAATTCGAGTAGCGCTCGCGCTCCGCCAACATCGATGAGCAGCCCGTTGATGAGGCCGCCGCGCGCCGCTGCGTGGATCGCTGCGGAGCGATCGTTCCCGCAGCTCACCGCCATCACGAGCGGAATGTTTCGCAGCTCGTCTAAGGAAATACTCACGACGCGGTCCGCCCACGGCGTCGCGCACTCTTCGCCCTTGAAATCAAAAAACCGGCCACAGATTTCGCCGATGGCACCGGCGGCATGAAGTTCGGCAATCATGCTGCTCGTCAACGTGCCACGCTGGACAAACACGGAGTTTTGCAGTGAGCCAATGCCGACAATCGCGACGCGAGCATCCCGCAACAAACGACGAACGCCACGCACCTGTTCGAGTTCGACAATCACGTCGCGTGCTGCCTTGTCAGGGATAAACGCGGGTGCGTTGAGCGGCACGAATGATCCGGAAGTGCGCTGCGCCATGGATCGGCCGACCTCCTGAGCATCAAATTCACACATCTCCGCATCGACGTGCCCCATCGCTTGGATAATCGTCACCGCGCGGGGTTGATCGGTGGGCAGGTGCTTGACCGTTTCCGAGATCGTGCGGCCCCCGGCGATCGCCACGTTGTCGTCGTCATGGAGAAACGCGTGCAAGTACTTGCCACCGAAGTAACCGACGGCTTTGCGCAAATTGACATCGTCCGCGTTCGGATCGGACTTGATCACGATCGCGTGCGATAGACCCAGACGCGTCTTCAACGCAGCTTCCAACTCGACGTCACGGGGTTCGTACTGGGCAACGGAAATTTTCACGATGCCTCGCTGTTTGGCTTGGGCCAACCACCGCGACACTTTGGCTTGCGAGACGTTTGCCAGCCGCGCGACTTCGCCTTGGCCCAAGCCATCGACGTAGTACAGCCGAGCGACCAGCGTGAGCTGTTCATCGTGCTGGTTCGGATTAGGCAAAACAGGTTGGGTCATTTTGAATAATCAGCGATCGCGTTTCGATGTTCCGGCGTAAATGGCTAGCAAAATGATGACCCCTTTGAGCACCTTTTGAGTGTACGGCGACACGTTCATCAAATTCAAACCGTTGCTGAGCACGCCGAGCGTCATCGCACCGATCAACGTTCCAATGATCGAGCCACGACCGCCCGTGATCGCCGTCCCGCCGAGAACGACGGCGGCGATTGCGTCCAGTTCGAAACCGATCCCTGCATTGGGTTGACCCGACATCAATCGCGACGACAACACGACGAAGACGCGCAACATGATCACCGTCGGCGTCTGGATGCCGAGTACTTCGCCCTGGCCAATCCATGAAAATGCGGCGGGCAATCCCGATTGGGGATAGCCACCGGTCTGCAGCAGCGCCAAACCGCGTGGGCATCTCCATCGTCGCCAACGTCACGATGATCGCGGGCAGCCTACCGTAGGCGATCACCACACCATTGAATGCACCGAACACCAACCCCGTCGCGAGCCCCAGCAACACGGCCACGCCGATCGGCATGTCCTGGAGCATCGCCCATGATGACAGCGTCATACTAAGCGCCATCACGGACCCGACCGACAGATCGATGCCGCCGGACAAGATCACGACCGTCATCCCCGCGGCGATGATCGCATTGATGGAGACCTGACGAGCAACATTCTCCAAGTTGCTCCAAGTCGCAAACCGATCCGACATGAGTGTCATCGCGATGCATAACAGCAGCAGCCCGAGCAGCGCCAAGACGGTCGAATTCTCCAGTAACCGGGGGACGTGGTGTCGTAAATTCTTAAGCACAGGCACCTCCCGCCGCGTAGCTCATGATGGCTTCCTCGGTCACGGCGTCGGCTGAATCGAATACGTGCACGATCCGCTGGTCCCGCATCACCATCACGCGATCACTCATTCCGATCACTTCGGGAACCTCCGAGGA
Source organism: Rhodopirellula sp. (assembly GCA_041688415.1). Lineage (GTDB taxonomy): Bacteria > Planctomycetota > Planctomycetia > Pirellulales > Pirellulaceae > Rhodopirellula. The sequence continues at coordinate 2,866 of JBDNIG010000707.1, forward strand.
AATCAATACAATGGCGATCCCTCGATCGCTGAGTTCTCGGAACAGTTGATAGATCTCACCCTTGGCACCGACATCGATTCCGCGGGTCGGTTCGTCCAGAATCAAGACGCTGCAATCAGCCAACAACCATTTTCCCAAGACGACTTTTTGTTGGTTGCCGCCACTGAGTGTTCGCGTGGTCTGGCGCGCCGAACTCGTTTTAATTCGTAGCCGGCGGATCTGCTCTCGCACCGCCTCGGCGGCGCGGCGAGGCTGGATGAAGCGAAACAGCGGGTGACAGTATGTCTTCCAACTCGACAGCAATAAATTTTCGCCAACCGATGCCCCCAGCACCAAACCCTGGCCCTTGCGGTCCTCGGGCACCAGACCGATCCCCGCACGCCGCGCGTCCGCGGGTGAGTGGATCCGCAACCGCTGACCTCGCAAGGTCACATCATGATGATCAGCCCGGTCCGCTCCGATGATTGCGCGAACCATTTTGGTGCGACCGGCACCCACCAGTCCCGCGATGCCCAGAATTTCACCGCTGTGAACCTGAAACGAGTTTTCCGGAAGCTGCGGTTTGCGACGGATGCCGCGGACGTCCAGCAGGACCGACCGTGCAGTGGATGGTTGCTGGTGAGATCGTCGCGAATGCGAGAATGCTGCGGTCAAGTCCCTCCCGACCATCATGCGAATCAGTTCGTCGTGGCTTACTTCGCCATTCTTTCGCTCACCGACACATTCGCCATCGCGCAGGCACATGATCGTGTCGGCGATCTCCAAAACTTCATCGAGATGGTGTGAAATGAAGATGATGGCGATGTCCTGTCGCACCAAATCTCGCATGATCGACAGGAGTTGTCGTGATTCTTCCGCCGTCAACGTGGCGGTAGGTTCGTCCATGATCAACACACGAGGTTCGGCCAAGAGAGCTTTGGCGATTTCTACAAACTGCTGTTGTGCCACACCCAGGCGTCCGACCATCGAATCGATGGAAAAGTCAACATTGAGTCGGCCGAGCACCGCGGCGGCTTCCCGTCTCATCTCATCCGTGCGGCGGACGCCCACCGCGTTCGTGCGTTCCCGGCCGAGAAACAAATTGTCGACAACATTCAGCTCAGGAACCAAACTGAATTCTTGATGGATGATGCTGATGCCACGCTGCCGAGCGTCCAAGGGGTCGCGCAATTGGATCTGTTCACCGTTCAGAGTGATCGATCCTTCATCGGGTGCTTGGACACCCGAGAGGATCTTCATCAACGTCGATTTTCCCGCCCCGTTCTCACCCACGATCGCCAAAACCTCGCTCGCGTGCAGCGTCAGGTTTACCTTGTTCAGCGCGACCGTGGTGGCAAACCGTTTCTAGATGTCGCGAAGTTCCAGCGTGCTCACCACGAGAAACCCGACGCGTTTTCAGCGGTCAATAGTTTGACGTCGATCGGGATCGTCGGCGGAACGTTGGCACCCCAGTACTTCGCCAGAGCAATTCCCAAAGCCACCCGCATCTGGTCGCGAGGAAACTGCGCCACGGTGGCCTTGAAAGCGCCACCCTTGAGGATCGCATCGACGACTTCGCTGAGGCCATCCACGCTGACCAGTGAAATGTCGCGACCGGATGCCTCGATCGCTGAGAGGGCGCCCATCGCGCCGCCGTCATTGACGCTGAACAAACCCTTGAGGTCCGGGTGAGATTGGATCATGTTTTCGGTCACGGTCATCGCCGTGCCACGTTCCTGTTTCCCGTTCTGGATATCGACCACTTGCATGCCGGGGTGCCGCTCCATTGCCGCCTTAAACCCTCGCACACGCTCGAGAATCGGGACCACGGGGATGCCGTCAAGGATCGCAACTTCGCCTTTGCCGCCGAGTGTTTTGGCCAGTTCTTCACCGGCCTGCAGTCCAGCATCGTAGTTCTTCGACCCGACGAAACTGTCGATCGGGCCGTTCGCCTGGGCATCCACTGCGACGACAACCACGCCCGCCCGCTTGGCCGACTGCACGGCCGTTTCCACACCGACGGAATCGGTCGGATTGATTAGCAGGATGTCGATGTCCTTCTGTATTAAATCTTCGATATCGCTGATCTGTTTAGTGACGTCATGCCGCGCGTCGGTCAGATACAGTTCCGCGCCAATCGAATCGCTCGCCTCTTCAACGGCTTCCTTCATCACGACGAAATAGGGATTGTCGAGTTCTTGAAACGAGACGCCGATCCGGATCGGTCCACTCGCCGCGGCGTCCGCCCCGTCGGACCTCGTCGATGACGAGTTCGAGCAGCCCGCGAGCGTCACCGCCATCACCGCCAACAGAAACAATCCCGCGATATCCCGACTCCGGGAAACATCCCACCCCATTCTCCGCCGACGATTCAACGTCAACGTACGACCGAAAGCAATCATTAAAAACTCGCGAATAAATATGCAGACTGGATATTCATGACCGGGGAACAGGCTAGCCAGCGGCGCGGGCGTTGTCAATCAATAGCCAGTTAAGCAGACTACTGGGAAATATTTCGGTGGAATCGACAATCATAACCCGACGCGTAAGTGAGGAATTCACGCCGCCATCCCTCGCTTACGCGTCGGGTTATGAAAATGGGGCACTCAGTGATGCGGAATGAATTACCCAAGCCTGCTTAGCGATCCGAGGTCGCGAACCCATTTCGCTCAACGTGGTTCGTCCCACATCCGCAATAACAGCTCGTACAAATCAGGGTCGTGTTCCTGCAGTTCGGCACGGACGAACGGATAGAAATCGTTCCGATAGAAGAACGCCTCGGTGCCTTCGGCGAAATACTCTTTGCAATTGTTCAGCCCATAGTGCCGCACCTGGCGGCCGGTGTGGTCGAGAACATGCTCATAGTTTTCGGCTTTCTGGGCCTTCTCGAAAACCGCGATGATCTCGGGATTGTCAAAGCCGAGAAACTGATCGTGATACCCGTGGGCCAGTTCGTGCAAGATGACCGCGGGATGTTTCAACATCTGCGATTTGGACAGCAGTTGCGAAGCGTTCGGGATGTGGACCTTTCTGGTCAATCGTTCGTCATATCCGTGGGCGATCAACCATCCTCGACTGGGGTGATACTGCATCGTGTGCAGCGACGGGTGATCTCGTTCAATCCAGATTCCGATTGTCTTCAGTTTCGCTAGTGGTTCGGCAGCGACGAGGATTTCGATCCGCTGCAAATGATTTTTCAGCATCGCCAGGGCGCGCTCACCCTCGGGATCGTCGATCATTGCCGGATCCACATGCACTTTCCAGCCTTGGATCTCTCGCACGACGGGATCGGCAGCATGGGTGTCGTCCGCCCCGCCCGCGGCCGCACCCGCGAACATCAATAGGAAGCATAGGGTGGGAAGAACTCTGCGTTGCATGGTCAGTATCAAGGTCATGTCTCATCCGTGTCTGTTTGTGGTGGCCCAGTAATCCGGCGAGGACGATCGATTGTGGTCCCAGTCGTGCGTCCGCTGTCACTTGCTTTGTAGCGATACGGCGCAAGTGGACCTTCGATCGAGCGTCTTTTTAGTGTCGTCTTTCGCTCGGGCCGTCGATTTCATTACGGAAGCTTTTCGATGAATGCTTCAGTGGCATCATGATGACGCCCCAACGGGGCAGCCCTGGACCGCTAAACCTTTGGGGTTGACGCCACTATTCTGTCATCCCTTTTTGTTCCACTGGTCAGCTCCATTTTACCTCTCCCGACGAAGTTGGGGGAGGTCGAGCAGAGCCGTTCAGGCGAATGCGAGGGAGGGGGCCG
>JBDNIG010000708.1:0-6792 GCA_041688415.1 Rhodopirellula sp.
CCTGTTGTCCTTCGCCCTGTTGTCCTTCGCCCTGCTGTCCTTCTTCTTCTCCCGCTTGCTGCTGCGCAGCGGCGGTGATTCTCAAACGCATGGGCTGAGTTTTCGTGACGCCGGGAGCGATGGTATCGTCGTTGGGATCGACGCGATTATCGGTCGCGATCGCGACGACTTCGAGTTCATCGCCCACATTCAATCCGCTGCCGGGCCGTGTTCCAGCGGCATCGGCGCGCCCGGCGATGATGATTCTTGACGGCCGAAAACGATATTCAACGACGTGGTTGCCCCGCTTGCCCGCGGGTTCTTTCCACAGGCTCGATCGGGCGATCAAGTCGATTCCGCGACGGATTTCGATTTCAACCTCGGCGAGTCCATAGTCGACGTCGGCGGCGTGGATTTCAAAACTCTGTTGTCCGTTAATCGGTACGTCCACGGGAGATTGCTGCGGGACGACGATCGTGATCTCAGGTGGTAGATCCTCGATAATTTCGATCGGATAGACGATCGGGTCGGCATTGGATTGTCCCGAGTCATCCCACACTCGCAAACGATAGTCTTGAAGCGCAATTGCAGCCCCGCCCCGCAATCGCAGTGGGAACGTGAACTCGATGTTGGTCCCATCGGCCGTAATCTGCATCTCACGCGCGCCGGCCGTCGCGTGGATGTCTCGACCCACCTTGCGAGGGTTGAACTCGATGACCGCGCGCGTGATCGGTCGGTTAACCGCAGCGGCTAACTTGACGCGTGTTCCATCGACACCCCGTAGTGCTCCCGTGCGTTTGGTGTGACGAGATTTTCCCGTGTAAGCGGGCGGGTCGTAGACGACTTCGCGAATCTGCACGACGGGCGTATTGCGAATGGAGACCTGATACGGTCCTGCGCTGGCATCGCCAGCGATGATCCGGTACTGACGTGTGCCGTGGGCGTGATGCGGAATCGGGATGCTGGCCCGGAATCGATTGGGACCTTCGGCAGTGTCACGGGCTTCGGCAGTATCACGGGCTTCGGCAGTATCACGGGCTTCGGCGGTGGCTTCGGCAGTGGCACTGGGCAGTAGACGAACTTGGTCCCGCGATGAATTCTGCGCATCGCCGGCGATGGCGGAGGTCCGGTCACGACGAGTCTTGCCGGGCCCCCATCGGAAATAGACGGGTTCATCGTCTCGCAGATTAACGACCGTGGCCGCGACCTCCAAATTTCGTCCCGCCAAACTTTCGGTATTACCGGGGGAAACGTCACTGATCCGCACGCGTTTGGGCGCTTCCAGCGATGACATTGGCAGTGCCAAGCGAGCGACCGACTGGGCCGAGTTTTTGGGGGAAGCGAGCGTATAGATCGCCAGCGCCGCGAGCAGGGCAATGGTGGCTGCCCACCAAGTCGCCAGCCCCGTCGCTTCGCTCGGTGGCGCGTCGATTCCCCGGAGTTTCGCCGCGGCGCTGCTGCCGACGGACCGTACCACTCGCTGAGCCAATTGCCCTTGCGGGTGCTCGGTACGCTGACGCCGCAAGCTGATGTAACTTGACAACGCATGGCCGAGTTCGGGGTGATCACGCTCCAGGGCGCGGGCGGCATAGTCTTCGCTGATTCGCAGGTGCATCACCGGCCATAATCTCAGATAGATGTAGGCGATCATGGCCACGATCAGTCCAGCGACAAGAACAGTGCGACCGAGCGGGCCGGCGGAATAGATCCATTGGTCCAGTACGAGCCACGCGAACGCGGCGGCCAGCACCGCGATCACGATGGTCAAGATGCGGCGCGTCAACTCGGCCCGCCAGAGTGCGGACTGAGCCGCCTCGATCCGGGAGGCGACAAATGCCCCGGTTGCGTCGTTGGACGCGGCCGTTGAGTTGGTCGCGCCCACAGCCTCTCCGCGACCGTGATCGGGGGTCCGGCGTTTCGTCGCAAGTTCGGAGGGTGGTGTCGGGGCGGACAAATCGTTTCTCGGACGCAGGGCACGGATTCGCAGGGGGGACGGAAAGTCGCGGAATCGGCACATCAACACCGGTGGAATGCCAACTCCGTCACCAATGCATAGTCTACCGCACGGACGCGTCGTTGCGGTTCTCGGGTCAGACGATTCACGACATTTCCGATTCACCGCGGCGGGTTCTGCCGCCTGGACAAATACCCGTCCCCGAGAAACACGTGAAAATACGGCGGGTGCGTCTCGTCAGCACGCACAAATCGCGTTCCAGCGAATAGAATAGGGTTAATGTGAGTCTCGTCACCGATAGACTCGCTCAAAATCGCCTGGTAGGGTGAGACGTCTTGCCCTTAACTGCTCGTTCGTACAAGATATGTGCTTGTGCGATTTTGGTGAATGGGTGAACTTTGCCCGTAAACGATTTTCAATCTTGTGTGGTTGATGGGCTTGCCGCCCCGCGCGACAGTTACGGACTCTCTTCTCTTCTCCTTATGCTGTAAAAGAGCACCTATGAGATACGCTTTTCGGCTTGCCGAACTTCTCGGCCACACTCCGGACCGTCGCAAGCGGCCGGGGACGATCAAAGCGATCGTCGAGCACACCGGGCTCGACCGACATCAAGTTGCGTCGCTACTCAAGAACGAAGCCAAATACATTCCGCTCGATGCGCTCTCGCGGCTGTGTGATTACCTGATCGATCAGGGCCACGCGACCGCCGACGAATTGCCCGGTGCCCTGTTCGCGATCAATGCGGAGAACTTCTGGGAATTGCTAGCCCGACGCAGTGATATCGAGATCGTCGTCGGCGTCCGCCAGGGCGAAGGTGAATCATCGCCAGAGAATGCCATGGTGGTGGCGAGCGATTCCGTGCTCGTCGGCGAACTGCTCAATGGCATCTCGACCCTTGGCGGAGTCGCCAAGCACCTGGGCGATAAATCCGCGTCCGACGCATCGACGCGAGCGGTCGAAGTGCCCAGCCCCGACCGGATCCAGCAATCGCTGGTGTGGAGTCCCGGCCAAGTCTCGCTCACCGATGCCCGCGAGCGGGCGAGTGAAGTTTTCGATGGGTTCCAGAACGGTGCTGGCGATCGCGGCATGATCTGTATCGGTAGCGTGAAGAGTAATCCGACCGTTGAGCTGCTGTTTTCCGAAGCGTTCGGTTGCACCCCATTTGTCACCGAAGACGACGTCGATGACGTGTCGGCACGGTCATGTCCGTTTTTCTTGCGATATCGTGACAGTGATCCGAAACCCGATGGAGCGTCGGCGGGCATGCGATTGAGCAAAAACGAAGATGCTCCCCACCCCGGTTTCTACTACGAGAAGGATGATGGGACCTGGGAATATGCTGGCGACAACGGCAAAGATGTCGCGCTCGTGTTTTACCTGTTCCGCGAAGCGCTCGGCCGACTCGATATGGTGCTCAGCGGATTTTCCGGGCGTGCGACGCGGTTGCTCGCCAAGACCCTGGCCATCCGTGGCGAAGAGTTTTGGCCGCCGGTCTACGAAGAAAACGGCATCCAAGTCGGAGCATATCTGGTGCAGTATGATGACGCCGAGGGGAAACCCGATCGCGCCGATCTGCTTCACAATACCGGCGGAGCGGCCAAGATTATGCCGCTGCCACGCGAGGCCATCGCCCGCCGATTCATAAGACGGTAAAAGCAAGGGGTCAGGGAAAAGAGGGTTCGGGGTTCAGAAAGAAACTCCGGGATCCGCTTCACCCTGAACCCCGAAACCTCTTTTTTCTGAACCCTTTTTTCTGAACCCTTTTTCCAATGTTTGATTGCGTTGCCCTCGTCGGCGCTACTGGCGCCGTTGGCCGAATTGTTCTTGACCAGCTCCATGCTCGGAATTTTCCGATGCGTCGCTTGCGCCTGCTCGCGTCGGCGCGCAGTGCGGGATCGAAGGTTCGTTTCGGGGACGAAGAAATCACGGTGGAATTGCTCGAGCCCTCCGCTTTCGAAGGCGTGGATCTGGTGATCGCCAGTACCCCCGATGAGGTTTCGGCGAAGTTCGCTCCCTGGGCCGTTCAGGCCGGCGCGATCGTGATCGACGAGAGTGGTTTTTGGCGGATGGATCCGAAAGTTCCGCTGGTGATTCCCGAAGTCAACCCGGACGCCGTTGAGAACCACCAAGGGATTATCGCCAGCCCAAACTGCAGCACCACGCAAATGGTCGTGGCGTTGGCGCCGCTGCACGCCGCCGTCGGCATCCGCCGCGTCGTGGTCAGTACCTACCAAGCAACCAGTGGAGCGGGCTTGGCCGGAAATGCCGAACTGCAAGCGAGTGTCGAAGCGTCGCTCAAAGGACAATCGCACACGCCATCGACATTCCAGCATCCGATCGGTTTCAATCTGATCCCACAAATTGGTTCGCAAAAGCATCTCGGCTACACCAGTGAGGAGATGAAAATGGTATACGAGACCCACAAGATCCTCGGCGACGATTCGATCGCGATCTGTCCCACGGCGGTACGCGTTCCCGTGGCGACGGGGCACAGCGAGTCGATTTTGGTGGAAACCAAGCAACCGCTCAGTGTCGATCAGGCCCGAGAGCTATGGGAAGCCGCCGAGGGCGTCACCGTCGTCGACGATCTCGACAATCAGCTTTATCCCATGCCGCGGGACTGTGACGGACGAGATGACGTGTTCGTCGGGCGGATTCGCCAAGACATCAGTTCCGATTCGGGCATCGCGTTCTGGTGCGTGAGCGATAATTTGCGGAAAGGTGCTGCCACCAACGCCGTCCAAATCGGCGAGCTACTCGCTCGCAAAGCCGTGGCCAGCTAGGGTAAGGCGAAACCAAATTAGCGTAACGGAACTCGCCGCGACTTTCCCGCCCTGTCACCCGCCCGCGAAAATGCGATGAAGCAAGTCGTCACCGTCGTCGCGCCGCACCTCGCCGAGAAGGTCTTGGTGGCGCTGCAGCGGGCGCCGCTGGAGGGACTCTGCGTACACGAAGTCAAAGGCTACGGACGCCAAAAAAGTTACCTGGACCAGTACCGAGACACCGAATACTCCGAAGTCTTCCTACCGAAAGTCGAGATCACGCTGTGGGTGGACGATTCCCGACTCGAGGGTGTGCTCGAAAAAATCATCGAGGTGACCCGCACGGGCCGGATTGGCGACGGTAAAATTATGGTGCTGCCCGTCGACAGTTTGCTCTAAGAACGGAATCGAATGCCGGCTGACGAATCGCAACCGACTGGCGAACAAGAGATTGCTTGCCAATCCTGTGGCGCGGTTCTGCACGTGGACGCGAACGTTCGATCGACCACGTGCCCCTATTGCGCCTCCCCGTCGATCATTCACCGTCCGCCCAGCCCCAATCGGCCGGCGCCGGCATACTTGGTCGCCTTTGTCGTCAATCACGAGCGTGCTTCCGCTGCCGTTCGCAAATGGATGTCGCGCAGCAGTGTCTTTGCCCGCTCCGATTTTAAACGCGCCGTGCCGAAGCTGACTCACGGTATCTATCTGCCCGCTTACTTGTACGGCGCCGTGGCGACGACTGACTACGCGGCTCGGATTGGCGAAAATTACACCGAGACTGAAACCTACATGACGACCGATGCCAATGGCAAAACCGTTACCCGGACACGAACGGTCACCAAAACAGAATGGCGGTCATTGCAGGGCCAACATGAATGCTACATCGTCGACGTCCTCGTCAGCGCCTCGAGCGGTGTGAGCAACGCGGCACTCGAAGCGATCGAGCCATTCGATCTGCGCTCGTTACGCGCCTATGCGGACTCGTTTATCTCCGGATGGCTGGCCGAGGATCCGTCGCGAAGCAAACAGCAGTGCCTGCAATTCGCACACAACGAAACACTTGCTCTGGTCGATCGAAAACTAGCCAACTTCATGCCCGGAGATAGTTTCTCGAACCTCCAAAAGAATACAAACGTTTCCAACGAAGTCATTGATCTCGTGTTGCTGCCGGTGTGGTCGTATGCACTTCGCTACGCCGAGGACCAGCCTGCAATCCAAGTACTCGTCAATGGTCAAACGGGCCGTGTCGGTGGCACGGTTCCCGTATCGACCACCAAGATTGCCATGACCGTACTCGCGATCGTGGTCGTGTGCCTGCTCGTGTTCGCCTTGATTTCGATGATGCAATGACGCGCGACCCAAGCCCATCCGATCCAGACATTCAACGCTGCTGCCCGCGGTGCGATTCGCCGCTCGAACCCGGCGACCTCCGCTGCGCGATCTGTGGCGCGGCCGCTCCGCGCAGCGTCACCAACGACCGAGCTGAATTGGCGACCACGCTGCTACGCTGCCGGGGATGTGGTGCCGCGATCACGTATGACCCCGATCTTCGCGCACCGGCGTGTTCATTCTGCGGGGACGTGCTGGAAGTGCAGTCGATCACGGATCCGGTCGAGCAGACTGAGCTGTACCTCCCGATGACGGTGACGCTCGATCAAGCCCGCACGACGCTAAAAAGCTGGCTGGGCACGCGTGGTTGGTTCACACCATCGGATCTCTTGACTGCCTCCCAGCTAACGGAGATCAAACCGCTGTGGTGGGTAGCGTGGATCTTTGACGCCGAAGCACTCGTCAGTTGGACGGCAGATTCCAACGCTGCGGCGGGCCGCTCAGCCTGGGCACCTCACGCGGGACAAAACCAGATTCGCTTCGACAACATTCTCGTCTCCGGTTCACGCGGATTAACCGATGCGGAGGCCATCGTAATCACGCCGGGAATGCAATTGGCAACGGCTGCCGAAGCTCCCCGTGGCGGCGGTGACCATCCGTTGCTCGAACGTTTTGATATCCCCCGCAGCCAAGCCCGCCAACAGGTCACCGGTGTGATCGAGTCTTCCGCCGCTGAGCAGATGCAGCAAAACCACATCCCCGGCACGC
>JBDNIG010000104.1:0-5053 GCA_041688415.1 Rhodopirellula sp.
CCGCTACCGGCAGATTCGTCAGTAATAAAATCGACGTCTCCTGCGTCGCTGTGGGGCGCGGTGGTTCACCGAATTCGATTGGCGGATTGCCGAGTGACCTGAGTTGTTGCGCCAGATCGCCGCCAGCGGTTGCCGGCAGATCCTGATCGGTCTGGAGTCGAGTGTCTTTCGCTATGGTGGGATGGGCGGCAAAACGCCGGCGTGGCAGCGCATGATCGAGGCGGTCGAAACGATTCAAGCCGCTGGCATCGTTGTCAATGCCTGCTTCATCGTCGGTGCCGATGGCGAAACACCTGCTTCGATCGAGCGGCTTGGTGATTTCTTGGAGACCGCGTCGATGGGCGAGATCATGACCGATGAACTGACGTCGCTGAAGTTTAACTTGACGATGCTCTCCACTGTTTCGATTTGGCGCGTGCTGCTGTTCAGCCGCGTCGTCGCGATCCAGTTCGCCGTGCCGATGCTCGCCATACTATCGTGGATATTGCTGCCGTGCATGATGATCGCGTTTGTCGCGGCACTAGCGGCGAACATGTCGATGGTGTCCATCATGGGTGGGATCCGGTTGACCGAGACGCAGCAAATGTTGGTGGACTATCAGGGCGGAGTCGTGATGATCTGTTATTACGGAGTGATCCCGATGATTGTCATGGCGCTGGTTTCCATCGGGATTCTTCGCGGCAGTGAGGATCATGGACAGGAGCTTCTGCCGCTCGACGGTAAGCTAGATCGACGCGTTTGGTTGCTACCGATCTTAGCGACGTGTTTGTTGATGGCCGGAGCCATCGTCTTTCAGCCGCGTTTGTACCGAGCCACCGAGGTCGACGCGTTGCTTCGAAACGAGCGAGTCGTCGAAGCGATTGAAATGATGCAGCGAGACGGCGAGCAAGCATTTCCAATCGTCTGGGACCCGCCGCCGAAGTTCCCGGATCGCGATAGTCAATCGCCGACGATTGCCCAACTCGTCTCCGGGCTCGAGACAACTCGTTGTCCATCGTGGATCATTGAAAGATTGATGGTGCAAGCTGACGAGATCGCGTTGCGTCAGGAGGGTTGGTACCAGGGAACCCGTGATCTGAATTATCTGTTGAAGCACTTCCCTCAATACGATCCAGAGCCCGTCACGCGTACGATCGAGTCGCTGCAAGAGCTGCAGCAACTAGGCATTGGTGATCAAGCCACCATCGCCCACCGCGCCGCAATGCTCGAGACACTCGAACGGGTCCGCCAACAGGCGGAGTTCAATGCCGACGAATCGCGCCAGCGTTCCAATGCCAAAGAGGATTCGCCACCAAACATGACACTGGATAATGCGCCGTCGAGCCTCCCCGCTTCGCCGGATGAGTGAAGTAGACTCTTGGCAGCCCATGAATCCACTACAATGATGCGTTCCCAAGTTTCGCAGTACCACTGGACTCTTGCTGGCTTAGGGACAAAACCGAACTTCCCCCACCACCTCTACCCGCCCGGAAAATTGGATCATGCGCTCGCTTTGCTTGGTTTTCATTGCACTTCTACTGAACATTCCCGCCATTCCCTCGGCCAGAGGTGAGAGTCCCGAACCGCGGTGGTGGAAGGGAAATTTGCACACGCATTCACTCTGGAGCGATGGCGATGACTTTCCCGAGATGATTGGCGATTGGTATCGCCAACAGGGCTACAACTTCCTCGGTCTGTCCGATCACAACACGCTCAGCGAAGGGATGCGATGGATGCCCGTCAAGACGGTCATCCGGCGCAGCGATGCGAACACGATGACCAAGTATCGCAAGCGATTTGGCGACGCCTGGGTGGAAACCCAAGGGGATCCCGATGGCGCCGATTACGCGGTCCGCCTGAAACCGCTCGACGAGTTCCGCTCGCTACTCGAAAGCGCCGGCGAGTTCATCATGATCCCAGCGGAAGAAATCAGTGACCGCGCACAAGGCAAACCAGTTCACATGGGGGCGATCAACGTCAGTGAATCGATTCCGCCGTATGGCGGTGCGACCGTTCGCGAAGTGATGCAAAACAATTTACGCGCGATGCTCGAACATGAAAAAAGTCATGGTCGCGAAGTCCTGCCGCACCTGAACCACCCGAATTTTCACTATGCGATCACCGCCGAAGACATCGCAGCGGTTGTCGATGAACAGTTCTTCGAAGTCTACAACGGGCACGATCAAGTCAATCATCTCGGTGATGAGGATCACCCCAGCGTTGAACGGATTTGGGACTTGATCAACGCGATCCGGCTCGGCGAAGCCAGCGTGCCGCCCATCATGGGACTCGGTTCCGACGACAGCCACGAGTACCACGGCAAGCCAGGGGCGCGGCCCGGACGCGGTTGGGTGATGGTCCGTAGCCGCTACCTGACACCCGAGCACTTGATCCGAGCGATGAAAAAAGGCGATTTCTATGCCTCCAGCGGCGTCAGTCTCGATGATGTCAAATTCAATGAAGACACGAAAACGCTGTCGCTCGTTATCCAGGCTCAACCCGACGCAACCTATCGAACCGAGTTCATCGCCACACTCAAACCCGAAGAAAAAGGCCCCGAAGAGCAAACACCAGAAGAGCAAGGCCCCGCCGAGCAAGCACCTGCCGAGCAAGCACCTGCCGAGCAAGGATCGGAAGAACAAGTACCTGACGCTGCGACCGACGAGCAACCGACGCTCACGCATGAGCAGGAACACGAAGTGCTCGATCGAATCGGTCGCGTGGTTGCCACCGTCGAGGGCCTTCACCCGAGCTACCAACTGACGGGCAACGAACTCTACGTGCGCGCCGTCGTGACGAGCTCGCAAGCGGCCAAGGATCCATCGTTCGAGAACCAGAAACAGCAGGCTTGGACCCAGCCAGTGGGCTGGAAGTTGGAGCGTTGAATGTTGTGGATCGGTCCGCCGATCCGTGTCACCGCAAGAAAAGCACGTTTGACGATCGGGCTGACGATTGAGCCAGGCTACGCAAACGCCTTGCGTAGCATTGCCAGACTCTTGGGGATCGCGGTTTCGTACGATTCCTGGCCTTCGAATTCGAGCGAGACGTAGCCGCGATAATCGACATCGCGGAGAATCTTGGCGACTCGGTCGTAGTCGATGTCGAGCGTGTACCAGGTACCGCCACCATAGTAGGTTTTGGCTTGAACGAAGACTGCTTCCGGTGCCAGTTGTGCGTACTGCTCGTACTGGTTCTCCAAAAACTTCCCGGTATCGAGCGTCGCCCGTCGCCAGGGCGAATTGACCTCTCGCAGCACTCGCAACACGCCCGCAGCCGTTCGCCCGAGCCCCCAGTGATTCTCCAACCCGAGCACGACACCGCACTTCTCAGCCGTTGGCAAACACTTCTCAAAACCTTCGCGGACCCATCCGAAACCGTCGTCGTCGGAATAACCCTCCAGTCGCGGTTCGATGCCCTTGTTGGCCATCAGTTCATCGAAGTTGCCCGAAGTGCCCCAGCGTCCAGTGTTGACGCGGATCGTTGGAATGCCCATCGCGTAGGCCAACTCGATGCAACGAATCGTGTGCTCGACGTTCTCCTGACGCTTGGCCGCGTCGGGAGACACAAACGACTGGTGCGTCGACAGCCCACACAAATCCATTCCCAAGCGAAACGCGCGTTGTTTGATCCGCTGCAGCGTCCCGGGTGATTCGTCTTCCATTTGGACGTGCAGGATTTCGACCGCGTCAAAGCCCGCGTCACCCGCCAAAGCCACACACTCTTCGATCGACAATTTGCTGTCGTTGCGATAACGCCAATACGAGTAAGTCGAAACGGCAATCGGATTGGGCCGCCGCTTCTTTGCTTTCGAGAATTGGGACTCGTCGGCCTTCGCGACTTGGGTCGGATCGAGCCGGTTGTGCAAAATCGACGCGGTTGCGACAGCGACAGAGCCACCGACCAAGTGGCGTCGATTGATTCGTAAATCGTTCATGAGCAAAACTTTCCCGCAAAAGGAGTGGTGAAGAGCGGCGGAGCACGAGAGTTAGAATCTTACCAATCGTCACCGCTACCGTTGCTTTGATGATACGAATGAGTAGGGTGCTTCCGCATCCAGCATACCCGTTTCCACCGAGTTTTCACGGAACTGCTGAACCTTGTCGGGAATTGAGACCGACTCGTTTCCCGGTTGAAACAATTAGCCACAGTTCCATGTCGGCTTGAAGGGATAGCCACGCTAGCTGATAATGCCATGAAGGCAGGGGGACAGTCCATCGTTGGATTGTCAAACACTACAATTCAGAGCAGCTTTCCATGTATTTCTCAGAGGTTTTTGGCATTGATCCTGAGGTGATGGAACGCGAGAACGCTTTCGACATTTCGTTGGTAAGCGATCTACCGTTGTTCATTGATCCATTCTTGATTTTCCAAAGCAGTAACCCGTCGTACCGGAAGCTTCACGATTCGATTGTCAGGTACGTGAAATTCCTGCAGGCAAAGTCTATCGGGAATTCCATTGCATCCCACCAGATGCAAGAATGGTTTCACTTTAAGGAAGTGAAGCAGAATTGGCTTGGATTCTCCGTGGGTACAAATCGAGGTAACGGACTCAAAACTACGTTTGCGAAAGGGGCGATTGCCGGGTTGGTCGGCCCAGTGAAGGACTTTGGATCGGAAGGCATCACAAAAGGCAGTCACGTCGAACGAATGTTTCTTTTTGCAAGTGGGACTGGCAAGGATGGACTCAGTGATTTCATCACGAATCTTTGCAAAGAGTTTTTGCTGACCTTCACTGCGGGATTTGCCAAAAGGCACCTGAACGACAATCAATGCATGGAGATGCGTGTTCCGCGAGTTTCGTTCAATTATGAATCTGAGAGGTGGCAGGAAGGGACGTTTCGACTACCAGTTTATCGCACAGAGTATGTCCTCCTTACACCAACCAATCTGCTCACCCATGCGATTCCATGGATCAATCGCCCCGAGCTGTTTCAGAAGTTTGGTGGTATTGTTGACTCGATGGAGGATAGCCACCTCCGGGGCCAGGTAAATGATTACTTGTGGCTCATCCGACTAAAGCGTACTTTTTCTGATGGAGGGAGTAGAGTGTAAGTTCAAAATACTCGGAGTCGCG
>JBDNIG010000709.1:0-7869 GCA_041688415.1 Rhodopirellula sp.
CAGTAATAATATCGACGTCCCACAGTCGCTCAGCCAGCACCACCAACACCTCCACCTTTACCGACAGATCAACCACCGCCAGTCGCCACGGATCCAACATGCCCCAAGTGCCACACCTCGATGGTCCAACGCAAAGCCGCCAAAGGCAAACACGCCGGCAAACGCTTCTGGGCGTGCACCAACTACCCGCCGTGCCGCGAAATCATTGGAATTGATTAATTATTGATTCTGTGGTCGATTTACTCGCCGAACGCAACAATCGCCTGCTTGGTTGTCTGCATCGATTTTCCAATTGGGAGACCGGCAAATGGAAATTGCAAATCGATCGTGGCTGCGCCAAACGCGTCGCGAATTGCTGCGCGGTATTCCTTGCCTCCCAAACCAATCACCACCGCGAATCGATCGAGTGCACCGTCACTGACTTGTTTCCGCAGCACAGCATGTGCGATTGGACTGGGTGACTTTCGTTTGAATGTGACCTCGTAGGGGCCCGGCAAAAGGTAGTTCGGTTCGATGAAACCGTACTTAGCGCTCAGGATCACCCAATGGTCGCCGTACCTTTCGGCGTACTGACGGTTCAGCTTGAATGGCGATCCCGTGTAGGCATCTTTCGATTCGGTTGGGCCAGCGTCGGGGTCCTTGCCCCAGATTTTACTGCGGCCGCACGCAACGATGACGAGAGTTCCTTCGGATCCTTTTGACATCGGCCGTATTCAGGTCGACCTGCGTTGGATGAAGTCTTTGAGAGTCACGTAGCATTGATCGCGATCGGTAGGCTGCCACAAAAATCCATTCGCACCGTCGTACCGAATTCGGTCTCCTGATGCAAAATGAAACCAGGCCCGGCCCTTTGGATTCTCCACATTTTGAACTCGTGGCGGGGCGAGACGGATGCTGTGCTGCGTATGGCTTGCTCGTAACCATTCGAGCATTCGCCATTCTGGTTCCGTTTCCAAAGCGATCTCATTCACCGTCCGGGCACGTTCCAAACCGAGTCGCGTGGTCCATCTTCCCTGAGGCGGCATATAGTCGCCTGTGACAAAGTTGATGGGTTCGTCGAGGGCTCGAACCGGTCCCAGGTGATAGAGCATCATCTTTTCGTCACGCCGGGCAGGCCAAGACGTTGGAATGGCCGATCGATCGAGGATCTCAAAGTACTCGACGTCTGCGACGTAGCGAATGCCGTTGGGTTCGTCGAAACCGGCGGGGATGTAGATCGCCACTTGCTTCACGATGTACTGGCGCCGCTGAGTCTTTGCAAGCGGATGATAGTAACGACGCTGGCTCTTGACCCAATCCAGGTGCTCGCGAGTTCCCGGTGATCGCAGGGTTCCGACCAGAACCGGTTCGCTCGCGGCAATACGCCAATCTCTTGCTCGTTGATCGACCGTGTTTGCGATCGCTCGATCAGCCATCGACCAACCGCCCTCTCGCACCGCAGATAGCAACCACTCCTTCAGGAATGCCGTGTTGCTCGGCAGCACCGGGATTGCCCCCACGCCAAACCGATTGAGCGATTGCCAAAGCCGGCTGTCACGAAAGTCTTCGCTGGGAAAGAGGTTCATCGGGAACAACGCGGCCGCCTGAACGACCGATCGCTTGAGTCCGAGACGTGCCGGTTGGTCTGCATCAATCTCGAGGATGGCGTCACGGTATCGATGCAGAACGTTGATCGCGTCCGTTGGCGGCCCGAACGACTTGAACTGCTGCCGATACTTCTCGCTCGCGTCGATGCGATACTTCGCGTCGGCAACCAACTGCATGATCGGCCAACCATCGTCTTCAAACCGAATCAAGATGTCGGGTTTCTGTGGAATAAGCGTGGTGTCATGGTTCAAAAACTGTGGGTTGTACTTCACCCGAATCGTGCGCCGATTCCCGGATGAAAACGCAACCTGTTGCGACTCGCCCTGTTTCAGACGGACCGAAAGCCCCGATGGCCGAATTCGAAATAGCGACTCGAGATTCTGTGGCGGTCCGTGCTCCTCTTGGATGATGCGAACGACGGTCAGGTAGGTCCAGTATTCGTACAGTACCTCCAAGTCCTTCACCGCCAGCCGAATCAAATCACCTTCCAGACGCAGGCTCATCTTGAGGAACATGAGCAGCCGGTAGGCTTCGCGATACCCCGGAGCCGACACCAACTGGAGCGATGCGAATCCGATCGGCGGTTCGCCATCAGCCTCCTTGATCGGCTCCAAATTCAGCAACCGCGACACACGGCTCTTCAGTCGAGTGATCCCAGCAAATGTTTGCTTGCGTCTTGACGACAACTCCGCTTCGGTATCGTAGATCGCGGCGATTTGCCCGAGTGTTCGCTGCACGGCGACGAGTTGACTGCGTAGCCAACGATGCTCCATCGTATCGAGCGTCAATTCCGCGGGCCGCTCCGTGAGCTGCTGACGAGCGGTGATGCCATCAAGCTGAACCAGCGAGCCCTTACCCTGACCACGACGGACTTGCGATCGAACTCGCGAGTCCACCCGTCGGATTCGTTCCAGCCGTGTGGTCCGCTCGCGTCGAACCAGACCTCGCGTCGGTCGCTGAGCGATGTGGTTCATCGCCGCGTCGAGTTCGTCGATGATCTGCTCGATCAAGACGAGCCATTCCAGTTTTGACGGTGGACGATCGCGGGATGTCTTGCCCATCTGATACGTCGAGCGCAGGTATTCATACGCCAGGTTCGTCAGGATCGATTGCACATCGGCGACGATGTCCTGATAGTCTGATTCGTAGTCGATCTTGGTCGGAAACACCTCGACTTCAAAGTCCAGCGTTCGGTTCCCGTTGACGTAGATCGAAAACAGGCTCCGGCCAATCTGGCCCCGGAAGTTCACCGAGCCATGGATAACACGCCCTCCTTCCTGTGAGCTCAGAGACCGCGTGATAATCGGATCGCGGTGGCGAATCTCGACCTTGTCGCCGTCATTTGCACCGCGAAGATAGAGCTGGTATTCCGTCTGCTCGTAGAGTGGCGGGCCAGTCGGATCATCAATGTCCGCGGCCATCGCATCCGGCACTCCGCTTCGCATCGTCGAGTGATGCCAGGTCAGTCCGGTGTCACGCCGCACCATATTCAGTCTGCCCCTGACCGGCATGGACTGAGCCAGGACGGCGTGGTCGGTCTCGCGGACTCGGTGCCAGTCAAGCGAGAAACGATTCGTTGCGATGCGGAACAAGTGCTTCATTTCTACAACCAGAACGACGTGTAGCCTTCGGAGGTCAAACGCTCCCACATCAAACAGAGACGAGACGCAGTTCGTGGAAACTTCGCCCCCGCGATCGCATCGGGTCGGTCCAATGTTACCCAGGTTTCTACCGCCGAATCAGCCGCATCGGAATCATTCATGGACTGCCCGTGAGCGAGTCCCAGTAACCCGATCATGGTCCGCCGAATTGCGTTACTTCCGCCGACCAAACGCGGCAGAACCTTCATCATCAGGGCAAGATCGAGCGGATCCACTTTCTTGCCATCGCGTGTCACAAAGGAATCCTCAAGTTGTTTCGAGTTCAACAGGAACAAGATCACTTCATCGCGGGTCCGATAACCGACCTGCAACTGACTGAGAACCAGGCATTTGTTGGCCTCGATCAGCACCTTCGTCGCTTTTTCTGCGGCAGGCCGAAATTCGGGTAATGACTGATCGCATTCCGAGATTCGCGTAGCCCGGCAATGCCAGAAGGAAGCTGGCCAATAAACCGGATCCACCGAACCGGTTGAGGGCGAGGACTGGTCCAAATCCAAGTCGACTTCGGAAAGTTCCAACGTAAAAGCACGGTCAAGAACCTTGCGGCTGAACCCGTGCGAACTCTCGTCCATGTTGACCGTTCCAACGATGCCGAAGTTCGCCGGCATCGTTTGTTCTTGCCACTGGCGAAACTCCGACGGCAGTGTCTGAGCAACCAGCTTCGCCGACTCGTAGCCGCCCGATGCGGATGGACGTCGGTCTTCGATCGAGCTAAGTACTTCGGCGAAATAGTGTTCGACCCGCGCTAGGTTCATTTCGTCGAGCAGACACACGTGGAAGCGATCAGGATCCGTTGATGCGGCTCTCGCTGCCGTCAAGACAACGCCGGGCCGAAAACGATTCTGCAAATCAACGTATCCCAGCACATCCGAACTATCGGTCCAATCCGGACGCACCGAGATTCGATCAATCTTCCCAGTCGTTAATTCAGCAACCAAGGCTGGCAGCTTTGATTTCCCCGTCCCCGAGACGCCCGCCAGAATTACGAACGGCTTGGTCCGCATCGCCGTGATGTAGGTTGCGATCTGCCAAGGATGAAAGATAAAACCCTTGGCAGCGATCGCGGGAATCAAGTTCTTAGTTGCTTCGGTAAGATTTGGTACCGGTCTCACGTATGGTCCTCCTTTATCGGGCCACCATTTGTTTTTAATCGCATTCAGTACACGTTCGCTACAATCGTCATCCAGCAGCATTTGCCAATAGGCCTCTTGCAACCGTGCATGAGACACCCGCTCTCGAATTTTGGCGGGTGTCGGTTCTGAAACGTCCAGCAGCTCGTTCGTATTGCGATGAGCGAGCATCCAAAATAGATCGTTCGCTAACTGACCAAATCCTTCCACCAATTGCTGTTCGCCGACTTCTTTGCCGTGCTCCCGCATGCGAGCAATGAAACGCGGCAGCAACCAATCGAAAGTGATCCGGTTGTCCGTTAGCTCGCCATCACGAATCGCTTCAATCACCAGGGACAAAATGACCGGCTTGTAGATCGTCACCGTGACCATCGACTCAACGAGCGAGATAAAATTCTCCGCTCGTTGCTGGTTGTTTTCAAACAGGATGACTGTCTTACCATCTGACTTCAGCCCCAATTCGGGCATTTGGAGGTAGCACGTCGCAATCGCTACCGTGTAGTCCAAGTCTTGCCGAGTGGATTCTCCACCCATCGTTTTCAGTGTCGTGAGTTTCGCTTGGTACGCCGATGCCGTCACACGAGCTGGAGCCTGGGCGTCAAGTCGGCGCACACTGCAACCACGATCATCAACGCTGGCAACAAAGAAGCGATTTTGGCGTTTCGAACTCGCAAAGACAACACGCTCATCAGCGTACTCACGCATCAGCGTGAGGAAATCGACATCGTTCTCGTCGTCGTCAACTCGCACCCGCGATTGCTCCTCGACCCAGCCTTGATAACTCGCCAGCAGGACCTTCAACGCACCAGTCGACTCGGCCGGAGATTGTTTCAATTCATCGAGATCCACAAACCGCTCGAACACCATCCCTTTGTCGTAGCGCCGCGCATGATCGCCGGATCCGATCGGAGTTCGCTGGGAAGTACCACTGACCACATCCACGAACCCGGCATCCGCCAGCTCCGTTCGGCTCTGCTCACCCAGCTCCTCCCAAACGGCCGCTGCCTTCTCATCCGCGCGACCGCGAAAGGCCGTCGCGGCGACCCCCAGACCAATGCGAATCCCCACCGGGGTTTCCGCAGAAAAATGGATAACCGGATAAACGCCCTTCTGGGCACTCGTAGTCTCTCGGCTGTCAAAGAACGCCACCCAAGGAACAGTCGCCCATTTCCCCTTCCCAACCGATCCGTCCACGACCCAATGTTCATTCGCACAAAGAACTGGCAATAGCTCGCTACCGCGCGACTTCAGTTGCCGCCCCAACTCCGACGCTTCCGCATCCCCGCTCATTGCCGCAGGGCGATCCGGATAAATGGTCAGCAAGCGTGAACAAACCGCCCAGAATTCAGCCCATTTTGAAATCAAATCGTCAGATAGATCGCTGCTCATCCAAACCCTATATCGATAAATTTGAAAGCAGACATCCTAGCAGCTATGAAGTGAATTGACTTGGGGGACGACCACTCATACGAGACGATCAACAATGTGTGACTGGAAAATCGAATTTTCGCATCAGCTTTGCGATTCATCCGACGACGGAATCGCTCGGTCTCGCATCCTCAATCGCTGTCACGAAATCACCTTGGTGATGCCAAAGCGTTCGCCCGCTCGATCGCCGAAGGTGTTTTTGTTCGCGCCACGAAGCCGAACATTCATTTACGCTGCAAAGAAACGGATGACTTAATCCACGTCAGCAAACTGACCGCGATCGTTGGCTGCGCTTCAATCCAGCTCACCGAGCCACGCACCTGGACGTTCAATGGCAGTATCGCAATCATCGAGAACGCCGACGCATTTTGGCTTCACGACCGCGTGCTCCCCGAAGTCGACTTGGCGGTCTGCGCCAGCGGCCGCATGTCAGGTCGCCTGCTCGACTGGCTCGCGTCCTCCGAACTCGCCGCCCCCCATCGTCCACTGGGGCGACTACGACCCCGTCGGTGTCGCCGAATACGTCCGCCTCAAAACCCGCAGCGGCGATCGCGTCACAACCCTCGTCCCCGACAATCTCGAGCGGCTCCTCAAGCGTCACGGCAAACGAAAACTCATCACCGACCGAGCCGAAATTCTCGGACGCCTTCGTGGGCATTTAACCACCCCGCACGTCGCCAGAATGATCGCCCTGTTTGACCAATATCGACGCGGGCTGGAGCAAGAGTTGCTACTAGAAAATGCGAGTGGCGACTCATTCAATCATCATCTCGATATTCGATTTCGCTTCTTGGTACGGTTTCCTTGTCTTTCATGAAGAATTTGGTCATTTTGGGATGGCCGGAAAACGACATCGCCGACAATATCGTTTCGATTGTGGTTCTGTCCATCAACGCATACTTGTGGTTCCCATCACCGAGCTTTCGGTCCAGCAGACCGGCGTTGTACAATACATCGACGACGTCGTTTACTTCAATTCTTGATACGTGCTTTGGAAAGCCGCCGTTGGGAATGTCTGGCAGCTTCAGGAAATTCTTATTCAACGACTTTCCGCCCCAATGGCCCCGACGCTTCAGTTTCTCGATGATGCGGAATGCAATCATCTCACGCTTTGAAACTCGCGGGTGTCCACCGTTGAAACGCTCAAGTGCTTCCAGCAACTTGCCGTAAATCTGCGTGCTGTCGCTCGGCGATTCGATGTATAGGAAATCGACTACCGGAAGTTTGGATTTTAAGTTTTGAAACAATTTCCTCTGAACAGACTGTACGAAAACGGCTGGTCCAGCATTCTCTTTGATCCGAGATACTTCCGCGGCGACCGAGAAGCCAAGCTGTTCGATCAGCGGAATTTTGACGAAAGTACAGCCCTGCCAGGTTGGTTCCGACTCGGCGAGTTCGACGACTTCGCCGATCCAATTCTCGAGGTACGGGAAACGAGAATAGGGTGGATGGTAGATGTAGAGAATGCGAGGAGGCATGGATGTAGGATCTCCAACTCGCTTATTTCATCAGATCGGGCCGAAGCTCATCCACTAGATACGACGCTGGCATACGAACTAGGAGGAGTTCATCAACGGACATCTTCGCGATCGCATTGAGCAATGCAATCCGCAGTGGATCTCTTTCGCCGGAGGATCGCAAGGCCGCATTTGTCTGCGAAGGCAATCGTGTTGCTTTGGCTAGCTGAGCTTCATAAATGAGCGCCTCCGCGATGCCGTGTTGCTTTCGCCACTCTTCGACTGTTGCGACGACGGCGGTTGACCGTTCACGTTTCCAATTGTTTGCGAGCTGAACAGAATGCTGCTTGAGCAACTCTGGAAATGCGATGTACCAGTCGCTCTGATTCAGTGCGTCGCTCGCACCGGGGAGTGACGGCGAGTTCTGTTCAATAAATTCTTCGGCACGCTGCTTCTCTTTCGCGGGATCAATTTGAGGTATTTCAATCCAAGAGTCTCCGGGCGTTTCTTCACCCTGCGTTCTAACTTGGCCGGTGTCGGCATTGAAAAAACGCTCGCCGATCGGTTCCGCTTTAACGAAAGCGTACCAAACACCTGACCTCAGTC
>JBDNIG010000710.1:0-24012 GCA_041688415.1 Rhodopirellula sp.
GCCGTCAGCCCTGATTTGAATCGGAGTGAGAACTTCTTGGATGCCACCGCCATGCCTCCGAAAATCCACCACACACCTGATGCTGTGTGATGTCAACGAGTCACCTCATGCGAAAAGTACGCTTCGGTCGGATGAGCCCCATTTCAGCCAACCCGTTGATGCCAAAGAAGCAAAGCCGACGATGGAGTCGTCGGCTTCGCTGTGGCGATAGACCCAGACGCGAGTCTCGTGGTTTACGATTGAGTCCAAGACGTCTGAGCCTGTGATCCACTCTGTTGCCGCTCTTGACCAAGGTTCGTCACCGCAGTGCAGACCAGCCAGAAATGGCTGGTCTGCTGCGGTGAACTCGTCGGCAAATAGCGGCTGGTTTTCAGGCGGCATCAAAGAGTCTACCGATTCTTTCGCGAAGGCAATTCGCGAGTCTTCACGTTGACCGGTGGTCGCAAAGCGGCAGCGTCAATCGCGTCTGCTTGGGCAGGCGTCAGTTCGCGGTCATTGAACATATCGGCAACCGAATCTAGGATCGCGGCGACTTCGAGGTTCGGCCATAGAGCGCTTGGTTCGACGGACAGTGCGGTCGCCATCTTGAGGATCGTTTTTCGTTGCGGTCTTGATTGGCGGGAAAGCATCTTTGAGACAGCCGACTGCGTGCAACCGATTCGTTCGGCGAGTTCTTCTTGCGTGATGTTCTTGTCTTGCAGAATCGCCTTCACTCGCTCGGTGAAGGTGGCTTCTTGCGTATCCATTTGAGCCAAACGGTTGGCGACGACAGATCGCCATGATTCGTCAGGATGCTTCGTTGCGATTTCTTGTTGCGATTTGCAGAAGTCGAGACCGTATTGACCGTGCCCCTCTTCAGGATTCAAGAACAGTGCGTCGGCGATCGTCGCACAAGCTCGATGCCGGTCCTCGTCGGTCGTTTGCTCGCTATCGAGCACCGCGAACATGGATTGAACCACTGATTGAACGTTATCGCTGCATTCCATGTAGCGGAGGATGAATTCTTGTTGCTTCGGATTGATCCCCAAAAACGCTCGAAAAGCATCACGAGGAATATCGATCATATTCAGCGTAGTCATCTCGTTACCTCAATCTGCACGTGCTTTGACGATCGTGCTACGTCCCAGAAAAATTGCGTGTTGCAAACTGCCCAGCGGTTCATCCGCGTTCATCCCACCAAGAATCCACAAAGTCGGTACCGACGGGTCGGGTGAATGCTCGAAAAACAAGATTCGCACTCCGCCGGAATCATCGTTTGCCGGATCAACCAGCAACTAGGCCAGTTCCGAATCGACAATTCGACTCCAGTGCAAATCAATGACCAAAGACTCATCGGAATTCCACCATCGGAGTTTGTGAAGCTGTCGGTTCAGTTCGGAACGAACCAGATACCGAGGCAAAAGTCGCTGGAAGTCTTGAAAAGCGGGGCGACAAATTCGCAACCGCCACTCCGGACACTCCATTTCAGTTATCGGCTCGTTCATAACAATACCATGACGAACTTATGACGTGTCAAGTTCATTTTTGACGAGATTTCGAGGGAGGAGACGTTAAGCTGTTGTTAGGAAGGGACTTGCGTATGCCGTGACGGACTGCGTGGCGAATCCGAAATTGCCGTGGAGGCAAGAAATTCGAGGGTCGATCAGCTAAAACCGCACGCCCAGCAACCGATTCTCGTCGGTGACTCGGTCGAGGGTGAGGCGGAGGTAGGGATCTTGCGAGGGTTCTGTTGGGGGCGGGTGGCCACAACTTCAAGGTCTGGCTATAGCTGGGCGGCATCGACCTCTAATGCAGCAGCCATCTTGACGATCGTTTTTCGTTGTGGGCGAGATTTGCGAGAAAGCATCTTCGATACAGCCGACTGTGCAGCCGATTCGATCCGCAAGTTCTTCCGGCGTGATGTTCTTCTCTTGCAGGATCGTTTTCAGCCGATCCGCGAAAGTCGCCGCTTGCGAATCCTCCTGATTCAGTCGGTTGGCAACGTCGAGTCCATCGCTGCCATGCCCTTGTTCAGGATTCAGGTACAAAGCGTCAGCGATCATTGCGAGCGCCCGGCGGGCAACACTTATCCGTGACGGCAGGATTCAGAATTAAGCGACCAGTTGCAGCATCCGCCGTTCGCTTTGGATTGCTGAGTCGAACTCGCCTTCTTCAACCGCGTGAACGGTCAATCGCAAATCGGGAAAGCCGCGTTTTGCAATTCTCGCTAGCGGTTGCTCATGCTTGTAGCTCAATGTCCGATCCATGCGTTTGCGAGCATGGTAGCCAAGGACCAATCCGAAATCGTGGTGCAGTTGGTTCGTATAGTTTGCAGAGCGAGTCAGCTCCCATGCTTCTTCGAATGATTCACGTAATATGGCGTCGAAAGCTACGCCACATGTCGCCAGACCTCGGTACTCTGGCAAGTAGGTTGATGGATCGTTCATGGGGCGGGGCGCAATAAAACCGAGGTCATCTGCCATTGCCAGCCAAAACAAACGATCACCCAGATCGATGGAGTCGGGACGCTGACTTTCCTTGATGTACGGCTTTGCCGCATTTGGATCTCCCATCAAAATCAGCAATTTGCCAAGCTGAAAATTAACTTGGCGATCTAAGCCATAGTGATGGTGCAAGCCTAGCAAAACGCTCTTTGCCCGATCAAACTGATTCGTAATCTGATACAAAAACGCTTGAGAAAGTTCGTAGATCTTCTGTGATCCAGGGTCGAGCGAACTGTCGAATCTGCGCAAAATGTCATTGTAAGCACCGAGCGAACGGTGAAGTTGTCCGCGTTGCTTATAAATTTCCGCGAGTCCCGCGTAAGCCTGATAGCGATTCTCTTGCAGACTGATCGCCGTCCGAAAACAGTCTCGTGCGTTCCGTGTATCTCCCATCCGTCGATGAAGCGTACCTTTGTCAGTCAAGAACGCGGGCTGATCATGGATATTTGTAATCGCGTTGTACGACTCCATCGCCGAATCGTAATTCCCACGATCAATCGACACGCGAATATGTTTCCGCAATATCTCATCTACCTTCTCAGGGTTTGACTCGATCTCGCTCGCTTTCGCATAGCAATCTTCTGCTTTGTCTAAGTCCTTAACGCGGCGAAACTCATCACCGAGCAGCGTGTATGCCCTGGCGTCCAGTCCGGATTCGTATTCGAACGCACGCTGAAGCAAACGCATGCAAAGCTCTTCCCGTCCGAAAATTCCACATTTGGTCGACAAATTGCAAAGGCTCTTCACAACATGCCTGTAGTCAGCCGTGTCCTCCGTTTGGCTGGCAACCAGTTGCTCCAAAAAGTTGTTGGCATTTACATCTTGCCCTTGTCGGAATAAATCCGCGATTGTCGTGACTTGCCCGGCTGCCCATTCAGCAAGATCATCCGAGCCAACGTGACGACGCCTCTGCTTTGCATCCACATGCGATACATTTTTGTCAGTCCGATTCTGTTCAAAATCCACAGCAGCCGAAGGCTGGCGTCGACGTTTTGCACCGACCGCAAGTTCCGACTTATAGTCATTGACAAAAGACCGTAAGATTCTCGTGTCACACACGTCGGAGAAGCCCGACAAAAGTGCCAACTCACCAAAAATAGCCTCAGCATCAACTTTGGTTTCCGCTTCAAGAACCAGTCGCCGGAATACGCCAAACTGTATCAATGCACCTAGTATCTTTTCTCGTGATTCAGATTTGACCATCGAATGATGTCGCAGCTTCAACGAAGCATTGAATGCAAGGCGAACCCGGTCTTGCGACTGAACGATCGACCGAATGAGCTGGCCGACCTGCGGAAACTCGGCAGCGACCTCAATTGCTTGTTCTGAATCAGCGAAAGAATCAAGTGGCGCTGCCAAAACAATGTCCAGGACATAGTTGCGATAGATTTCTACTGCGAATAAATCGTCAAGCGCAGCAGCCGCTAGCTTTCTCGTCTTCTCCGAGAGATTGGAGTCGAAAAGCATCAGCGTGAAGTCGAGAGATCGGGTACAGGCGTTCGCCACTTCCAGACGGGAGAAGGCGTCGTCGTCTGATTCGACTTGTGCTAACGAGAAATTCGGATACCTCCCAACCGCCAACCCGGTGGAGACGGTCCGGGCGAGGCTGCCGCTTTGACCATGCAGTACCGTAGACATCCCATCTTCGGAAAGGATGCCGACTACGTTATCTCGTGGACATATCAGTGCTACTGTCATTTCACTCACGCAACAGTCACGGTAACTCCAGCGGCGACTAATCTGTCTTCGACGGCGCTGCGGTACACATCATCACCTTTACGAGCTTTTGCAGTGATGAATTCAACGGATTCAAAAGTGTGGGCTGTCATCTCGCCGAAAACGTGGACCTCAATAAACGAATCGTTTTCGGGTTGCTCCTTAGGATCTGGGGCGGCAAGAATACCTGCAAAGTCCCCGATTTGCATAGTGCAGTTTAGCTGACGAGCCATCACGGCGGTGCAGATCATGTGCCGATTTTCCCAATCTGAGCGAAGACGCTCGTCAAAACTGTGCTCAACGGCGTAGATTACCGCTGTATTCCCTTCGAAACAGGATGCCCGGTGGGCGATCATCGGTTCGGCGAGCTGAACAATGCAATTGCCGTAGCTGTCCAATCCCCTGCCATCGAGCGACAAGCATGCGTAGTGGAGTTTCTCAATATGTTGGGCACTTCCGAGTAGTTGAATCTCCGCTTGCGGTCGGAGCATCTGAAAATCCAACCCGTCCGGCTTTGACATTCTTAGTCGCATGGCTTCGAGGTCATGGTAGGTTCCGTAGATGTCGGTTTCGCCCGCTAGCTGATAATGCAGTCGCCCCAGGTCAGCACGAAACACAGCCGACGATTGACGACACTCATCGGTAAAAAGATCGACCACCGCATGCCAACCGCCCCGCGCCGCCTCAGCGTTCGCTTGGTCGAAACGGCTCTGAAGTTTGGCTTTTTCCGCAGGTTGGCGGGCACTTGTCACATTCGGAAACAGCATCGGACGAGAGCAATGCGGGCAGCAAGTCCGACCCAACGGGAATTCTTTGTGGCAAGATTCGCAGGTCTGATTGTTCGTTGGAGTCGGTGGGGCGACCATGCTGGACAAATATTCCGATGTAAAAAAGAGAGTTTACGTAATAACTGCTTGCCGGTTGGCAAGCTTTATTGAGGGGGGGACGAGGTTTGTCCGTGTGGCGTCGTTCGATTCGATTAAAAACGCACTCCAAGAAGCATGTTCTCGTCCTTGATTCGGTCGAGAGTCAGACGGAGGTAGGGTGCCTGAGCGAGGTTTTTGTTGGGACGAGTTGTCGTCGTGAGGATGTACTGGAACGGTGGTTCGGTGTCGGGGGTGAGTTGTTCCAGGTCGGCGATGGATTGCAGTAGGAGTTGGTACGACGGTGGTTCGAGGTCGGCGTCGCGGGGGCTGTCGTCGAGTAGGAAGCGGGGGTGATTGCCTAGGCCGGTCATGCTGGCCAGCATGCACGCGAGATCGAAAGCCAGAATCGTGGACGTACCGACCGCTTCGCCAGCCGATTGAAAACCGACTTCGGAGCTTGGGAAAATGCCTCGGGCGTTGATGTCAATCGTGCCTCGGTCGTCTGACCCGGTTGTTCGACGCAGAGCTTCGTTGAAACATGCGATCAGTGTTTGCCGCTTCGTCTTGTATCGTTGGTCGGCCTTGCGTCGAGTTTCGAGTGACTGGGTGATTGATTTCGTGAGCGGTGTTTTCTTGCCTTGAAGCGTCGTCAATTCTTCGCACAGCTTTCGGAAGCGTTTGGCGTCACGTTCGATTTGATTCATTTTGGCAATCCGACGCCGCAGCGGTTGCCGACGCTGTTCAACCTTGGTGAACGTGTCCAAATACTCTTGATTTGCCGTTTCGGCCAACGCCTCTTTCTCATCCAGTTCTTTCGTGAACTTGCGGACTCGTTGTTGGCAGTTGTCGATGATCGTTTGCCGCTCGGCTTTCAGACGTTCCTCGTACGGGTTGTGATCCGGTTTTGGCCGCTCTACTTGACCGGGGCATCCCGACGCCATTGCTTTCGACTTGGTAGCGAACAAATGGCAGAACACGCCCATGTCCGCGTTGGACCGCAACTGCTCGTCATGCGAACCGTCGTCGATGGAATCCAGTTCGGCCTGGGCAACGGCGATGTCGGTGTGTTGCTGTTCGATCTTAGTTTGCAAACTTCCGATCGATTGTTGCAGATCGTTGTTGTCCTTTCGCCATTTCTCCAGCGGATCGCCCCCCAACTCATCGTCCAACAAGTTCTTGGCTTTCCTCCTTTCTTCGGTCGCATACGACAGCGCCTGGCCGGCGAGAATCTCGCCCTCGAACTCTTGAAGTTGCGTGGGGAGGTCGGCGATCAAATCCGTCAGAGCCGTGTTGATCACGGCACGCTGCAAGTCGATTGACCGATTCAATTTTCCTTGATCACTTAACAACGTTTTGTGCGCTTCGATCAGACCTGAATCCTCGACCGTAAGCAGATCCATTGTCGTCCGCACGATGACATGATTATCTTCGATCGTCAGTCCACGTTGGAACGGTTCCGCACCGCTCGGCCGCCAAGTCACATGGGATTTGTGAGCACACTTTTGGTCCGGTGCCAGCCAGCCGATTAAATCGGGCCATCGCAGTTCACGCCGTGCCTTGGGCAGATTGATCTTCGGCAGCGGGTCGATCACACGGCGGTGCAGCAGATCAGTGAAGTTGTGGAATGATTGGCGATGATCTCGGTCGCACAGAGATTCGATCGTTGTGGGCGACGCGAATGACTGGGACGAAGGCGAATCCAGGCCGATCGGGCGGGCGACGTACCAATCCACTCCGCCGACAACGAAAGTGGCGACGACGTAACCGTGTGGAAAGTGATCGCAAATGGCTTGGCGAGGGGCTTTTTCAATGAACCCGGGTTCGCCAAGGCAATAACGAATCAACCGCATCAGCAGGCTCTTGCCCACGCTGTGCCCAATGCTGCCGGCGGTTGTTCCGGTATTCTTGGACGTCGCAATGATGTTGAAGCCACGACGAAACGTGATCGGTTCACGGATCAGTTCGGCATCCTCGTCCAACGAATGCAAAAACCGAACCTCTTTCAACCAAAACAGAGGCTCCGTTCGTGCCGGATGGACCAGCAGTGTTTCATCCGCTTCATCAAAGAGTGGCAAGGTTTTCAACTTCACCCTCTTTCATAAACGGTTGCAGTTTGGCGAAAGCTTCCTCGCTGAAATCGTCATCGTCCCGCTTGTCCAGAATCTTCGCGGTCGCCTCGATTGCTTCGCGCACTTGACCCATCATCGCCACGCAAAGCGGCGTATCGAGGTCGCTATCGTCGAGCAATTCGATTGTCTGCCGCCTGCCCACCATGTCCAGCTTGATGACGCCGTTCTCGGCGAGCGTTTCTAGCTGTTTGCGTAACTGTGGCAATATGTTGGTCGGCGGGCGTTGCGACCGCTCGGCATCGACGATCGGTTGGTCCAACAAGACTCGCCGGCGTAGCTCTGGGTTAAGTGCAAAGCAAAGATCGAGTTGAAAGACATCTCGCTGAACCGGTTGGCCATGCTCCTTCAGCAGCAACCGCAGGTAGATGATTGCCTTTCCCTGTTCCAGCTTGGCTTGCTGTTTCTCGTTGAGTTCTTGAGACTCCAAGTGGATGACGTCGCGGTAGGTAGCGTGGATTTCGTCGGTCCAGTCGGCGAAGGGGATGAAGTTGCCTTGGGCGTCGGTGGGTGGACCGGGGGGCGGGGAGAGTTGGGATTGGTAAGACTGGAACTGGGAGCGGAGATCAGCGTCGGATTTGTCAGGATTGGCGGCGCGGACGGTGTTGTTGGCTCGGATCACGTTGGCCATTTCGTCATAGATTCTCAGGATTGTGGTTTTGGTTTTGTACTCGCCATCGTACTTCGCTTCGTCCTTGCGGCGGACGATCGGGAACGTGTCCATGATGTAGTCGATCGCATGCCGCGGCGTCGGGAACATCTCGAGCAGTGTCGGATTGTCTGCTCCCCATTCCTCCTCGCTGCCGAGGTACAAATGGAAGTAAGCCGCATCCAACTCGCAACGAATCTCAAAAGGACGCTCCTCATCCCAGCGGAAGGGCGTGCCGTCATAGTTACAATCTGCTGCGAAGCATTCAATATCTACGGCCGTAAAGGTAAGTTCAAGAATACCCCCAAGAAGAGATGACTTGACCGATCTCTCACTATTCAACCAGGACGCATCGAGTAAAAACATCTCTGGAGGCGCAAACGGAAGCTGTTTCAAAATAAAGAAATTTAGATTTAGACCCGCTATCTTAAATCTCGCACAAAAATCAAAAACAAAGGACGAGAGGATACTAGCGACTAAGGTAAGTAATCCACGATCGGGCATCGTGGAAACTATTACCGGCAAACTATTCCCTGCCCCTGCATGGGGAATGGTAGCAGCGATTACGCTCCGGGCACTTGCTCGCGAATCGGTCACATTGCGAAAGCCGATCATCCAATCCACAGAATGCGAGCCGCACCGAGCGGTTACCTCGTCGTCGTCGACCCAATAGAAGGGTTGTGCAAAGTACGATGCGTTTGACAGCGACTCGCTGTCGACCTGCGGCAGAACGTGTGCTCTTGCACCGTCCGCTACAGCTGAAAAGTCACCAGATCGATGATTAAAATGATTGACCATTTTCGATTCGTAAAGTGGAACCATACGCCGCCTGTCACGTTCATATCCATTCCTTCGACGAGTCCAGCCCTCGCTTTCCAATTGCTCCTTGGTATGGAAAAATGAAGAATCATTTGACATGTCGAACATCCTTGAGAACGTTATTCCCCAAAGATTGCCTCTTTTATGGCTGTCGTTGCAAAGAACAGGGATTCTTCGGTAGATTTGCTTCGAGATCTCAGCATCAATAAGTGACGTGAAGATGGGGCAAGTCATGGTGTTTGGATTCAGCCGAGCAATATCATCACCCGATAGAGAAAAATGGCGATTTCCTTCACAGAGTTCACCAATTGACTTGGCCTGAAACACGAAGTCGGTTTCAGTCTTGGTTCTACTGCTTCCTAGTACGGTCGTTAACGCAAACCGAACCATATGCCCTTGACCAACATTCGTGAAAAAACCTTCGTTTTCGAGTTCGTAAAAGCTCGCTAAGGTACCCGTCTGGGTCAGGTCGGCGAAGAAGAACTTCGTCGTATCTTCGGTGGCAAGCCCACTTGGGAAAATTGCGCCGAACGCACCGTCAGGAGAAATAATAGATCTCATCGTCTCAGCAAAAATCGTGTAGACGTTGATGTCCCCACGCCCGCAGAGCGGATACTTCCCAGAATGTCGCATGAATGTGCTGAGACACTCCGACTTGCGAAGATCCGAGAGAAAGTTCTCTCTCAGTTTTTTATCTGATTGTTTTAAATCTCGAATCATTCGTTTTCTAATAGCAGCAGTTGGTGCCCCAGCGATCATTGGGCTTCGCTCCGCGAACCATTCTTTTTCTTGAAGCTTTACTCGCTCCCAAGGAGGATTACCCAAGACAACTGAAAACCCCTGCGACCATCCGTTGCCTTGTGCCGAATCGGTGTCATCCAAAGCGAAAACGTCTGGAAACGCTAAGTGCCAGTGCAGAAACTGGAATCGCATACTCAGTCTCTCTATCTCAACACGGACAGCCAGGTTCACGCTGTGCGGACTGCGTTCTATCGCCCGAAAGCTACGTTCGCTTGGACACAGCCAGCCAAGGTCAGAATCTTCTTTTTTCCACATGAAAGCGGCATACCAAGTATCCGCCCATAGCCTCGCGTTTTGATAATTCGTCCCCTTCACCAACTCGGCGTACTTATCTCGCTTGGCGGCGATGGAGTCGAGAGATCCGTCTTCCGCTGCGGTAAGTTTGGCGAACTCGCCGGTGAGGTTGCCGAGCATCAAGATTGGCTCGAACAAATAGCCTTGTTTGTTCTTGTAGTCTTCTCGTTCTCGCTTGTTTCGTTTTTTCAGTTCCTTGCAGACCTCCTTGTCGTCGCCTTCGATCGGTTTGAAGGCATCGTCGGGAATGCCTTCGGCGAGTAGCCTTGGTGTGGCTCCGAGCAGGCTGTTGCCGCATTGGATGTGGTGGTCGAGGAACGACAGCGGTTTGCCGGGTTCGAGGGCCTCCATCCATAAACTGACTTTGCACAACTCGACGGCCATCGGGTTGATGTCCACACCGTAGATGCAGCGACCGATGATGTCTCGCTTGGCGGCCTGGATGTCGATCGTGTTGGGCTGGTCATCGCCGGTACGAATTCGGGCCAAGTGCATGGCCATGCGGTCGGCGGCGGCGATCAAGAAGTGGCCGCTGCCGCAGGCTGGGTCGCAGACTTTCAAATCCAGCAGTTTGCGTTCAGCTTCGGCCGGGTCGGACACGTCGATCGCTTCGTGGACGACCGGATCGAGCGCACTGTCGAGCAGGCAGTTGATCAGACTGGTTGGTGTGTAGTAGCTGCCAGTGGTCTTGCGTTCGTGGCCGGCGGCGGTGCCGAGCGTGAAGGGTTCACCACCCTCGTCGATCAACGGGTGCAGTTCGAGCAGCGATTCGTAAACGCTGCCGAGTTCTTCGCTGCCGAGGTTGCCGAAGTCGACGGGACGACGGTTCGCACCTCCCCGCGATGACGTGTCATCAATATGGCACAATTGATCAAATGTATTAAGCAAGGCTCGATTGGCGAGCAGTGCGTCATCCAAGTCAGGCGTTGAATCATCGCTGAATAAAAACGAACCCATACCGGGAATCCCGAGCGGTGCGTAGCCGGTCCGCAGCTTCACAAATAAGACCTTTAATGAATCGTAGAGGTCCGTATGTGCGGTGCCGCGACGCTTTGATGCCAACTCTCGTACGCGGCCGACCCCATAGAACCGTGCGTAGCGATCGCGGATCTCGGGCGACGTGCCGGGCGGGTGCAGCAGGTTGTCACCGGACTCACTGCGTTTCTCTTCGGCGACCAGCAACATCAACAGCCGATAAACCAGACGCAGCAGTTGGCGGTAGAAATCCTGTGTGGAGAGTTCGCCATTGGCGAGCCGGGCGCGGAGGGCTTCGTTGCCTTTGGTGGTCAGGAAGCCGGCACCGAGCGACTTGATGCTGGATTCGACGCCGTCGCGAAGTTTCTCGCGTGCTCGCGTCCCCTGTTGGTCGGCCTGGTTGGCCCAATCTTCGAGCCAGCAATCCTCGGGGTTGGGTTTTGCATCTTCGTCTTCCTTTCCGGTGCTGCGAATTTCGACGCGGGACTGGTGGCACAGACAGAACAGTAAGAAGAAGTCGGCGTAGACTTCGCCGTCCATCATCGCTTCGAGATCAAACTCGACGTTGGCGGCGCGGGCGAGTGCGGCGTTGTCACGAAGCAGGAACAGTTTCAGCCCGTTGGTGACGAATCCCCAGCGATTGGCGGCGCTGCGGTTGAGCAGTTCCTGCATGAGCGAGTACGGGGCACGGGCGGCGGCTCCGGAAATCCCGGCTGTGCGTCGGTCGAGCGGCAGGCGTGCCGACAGCAGATGAATCGGGACGTGGTCTTCCCAGCCGTGGGTGATGGGATACTCGGTACCGTCGAAGTCGAGGGCTTTCTTGGTTTGCAGCCGTCCGTAGCCGAGTTCCTGGAATAGCGGCAACAACCATTCGTCGCGGGTGGTGGTGGTACCGATGTCGGACGCGGGCAGACTGTCGAACCGTTTGCGAAATGATTTCCAAGCGGCAACGCAGCCGTTCCACGCACGCGCGGCGGCTTCGTTGAGCCTTTCACCACTGCGAAGGTGATAGTCCTTGGCCTGCAGGCCCTTTAAGTCGGGATCGCCATCGGCAACGCGCGCGAGCAAGTCGATCGGCAACAACAGGCCGGACGTGGTGACGGTAGAGAAGGGATTGTTGGATCGGGTTCGCATGTGAGTGATTCGTATTGAAATCAAATCGTCGTGTAACGACGGCGTTGTTGGTTGTTAGTCGCGGAGCGACGGCAGCATAAAGCCTGGGGCGTCAGCCCCAGGAACATGGGCGAGACGGATTCCGAAGCCCCGGCAGGGGCGACAGAACGGTCTTTCGCTGCTCCGCAGCTTGGTGGTCTGGCGGTGGTTTCGATTCCTGGGGCTGACGCCCCAGGCTCTACGCTATCGCTGCTCCGCAGCTTTTCTGACTTGTTTCGCTGCTCCGCAGCTAGTGAAATGATCCTGTTCATGTGATGTGCTCCTCTTCAAAGAGGTATTTCTCGTTGAACTCGATTCCGTGACGGCTGAGAAACAATCGGTATTCCTCGCGGAATGTGAGCTTGCGATGGTGTTGTTCTTGGTTGCGGATGTAGTGAGAGACTTCGTCGGTATTCGACGCACTGACCGAGAATGCACCAAAACCTCGTTGCCACGCGAATGGACGGGACAGCTCGAACGTTTCATTCACCCATTTTGATGAGTTCGCTTTGATGATTCGCAGTACGTCGGATATTGCAATCGTGGGGCTGAGTTTGGCCAGTAGGTGGACGTGGTCTTGGATGCCGCCCATCTCGAGTAACACGCCTTTCTGTTCGCGGACGATTCCGCCGACGTATTCGTAGAGGCGGGATTGCAGTTCCGTCGTAATGAGGTTGTGCCGGTATTTGGTGCTGTAAACGACGTGGAACAGAAGATTGGTATGCGTGCTGGACAATGCTCTGGTTCCTGTCGCTGCTCCGCAGCTTGGTGGGTTGGGTTGTTTTGATTCCTGGGGCTGACGCCCCAGGCTGGATGCTTTCGCTGCTCCGCAGCTAAATCAGTGCTGCTCCGCAGCTAGGTCATCGCGGGCAAGTATACGTACAGCCCCAAAACATCAGGCGGCAGTTGCGGCTCGATGCTGTGTTTGACGCCGGTTCGCTTGGCGGCAGTGCGGACGCGTCGGTGGGCGTCGAGCAGTTCTTTGCCGTGTGCTTCGGCTATGCCGTTGAGGTAGGATTGCAAATGAGCGAACTCATCCGGTGCGACGATCTTTTCGATGAAACCACGAGCGACATCGTCAGCGACGTTATCGTCGGGCTTGGCGAGCAATAGCGCTTCGGCTTCTTCGCGTCCAAGCCATTCGGCGGCTGAAGGGGCACTTCGAAAGCCGACGATTTGTGCGTCTTCAGCGAGCAGCGGCGTGACTTCGTCACCATGCGTCGTGATGATGTGATATCGCAATCGCAATAGGAGCAGCGTGGTGCGTTTCTCGACCTGCCTTGTACGGATGACACCGCAGCGGGCGGCTGGAATGATGCCATCGGCGACGCTGGCAGTGTCCAACGCAGAATCCATTACGTAAGTCGCTAAGCCTTCGGTGATGGGGTGGGTGCGAGAGAGATAGATTTCGTCGTCGCCGATCGTTGGTTGGAAACGAGCGGTGAACTTGGTTTGCTCACGAATCGATTCGCGGACGCTGCGAGGCGATTCGCTGAGGTCAAATTCAAAGCGACCGTTTCGATCGCTCACCGTGCCACGGAACGCCCGCGTGCTGTCACACACGAAGTTTTCAACGTCGGCGGCCGATCCGATCGCGGATTGAATCAGTGCGACTTCCCTGGCGACTTCGTCGGGCTTGATCGTGTTCTGGGCAAACAGCGATCGGCTCTTCTTCTCCCGATCGGCTGCGTTTTGCCATTCGTCGTCGAATGCGTTCGTTTTAGCTTTCAGTTCTTCGTCTTCCTCGAACGGCAGCATCTGTTGCTCGGTGTCCTTGCGGCGAAGCAGCAGGCCCTCATACAAGGCTTCCAAGACCGCGTTGCTGGTCGTGGGCACGGGGACGGAAACTCCGGTCGCGGCACGAATCTTCTTGTGTTTGTTGATTAGGACCTCCAGGACGACACCGTCGATTTGGTTGTCGACGCCGTAATAGGTCATGACTTTGACTTCGGGTTTGGGCTGCCCGAACCGGTCGACGCGACCTTCACGCTGCTCGTGCCGGGTCGGGTTCCACGAAAGGTCGTAATGAATGACGCTGTCGAACAGGTGTTGCAGGTTAATGCCTTCGGAGAGGCAATCGGTGCAGACGAGAACGTATTTGGCTGGACCGTCTTTTCCCGTGCCTTTGAGGCTATTAATCCGTTGTTCCCGTTCCGCCGGTGGGATGCGACCGGTCACGGAGATGACGCTGACGTCCTTCGGCAATCGCTGGCGTAGTTGTTCGGCCAGGTAGTCGGCGGTTGCGATGAATCGACAGAACAGGATCGGGCAATTGCCATCCTTGACGAGTTTTTTGACGATCTCGGCCACACGGACGAGTTTGGGGTCGCCGTCGCCTTCGAGCTTGTCAGCGGCGCGGGCCATGTCGAGCAGTCGTTTTCGCTCGCGAACCGCGTCGGCTTCGTTTTCCAGATTGTCGGTTAGGTCGGCTCCGGGGGAAACATCGGAGGACTCGGCTTCTTCGCCATCTTGATCGAGCACGTTGGCACTGGCGGATCGGTCGGCTTCTTCGG
The DNA here is from genome assembly GCA_041688415.1 of Rhodopirellula sp. Classification (GTDB taxonomy): domain Bacteria; phylum Planctomycetota; class Planctomycetia; order Pirellulales; family Pirellulaceae; genus Rhodopirellula. The sequence continues at coordinate 14,395 of JBDNIG010000710.1, forward strand.
CGGATTCGGCTTCGAGGACTTTTGATTTGGTACGCAGTGTGGCTGCGGCTGCGGCGGGACTGCTGGCAAGCGAACGCAAGAGCCCCAGTGCGGCCCACCAACGAACACGTTGCCGGACTCGCGACATGCCTTCGGAATCTTCGACGACTTCGCGGGCGTAGTTGAGCAACCGCTCGAATAGTTTTCGGTAGTCGCTATCATCGAGTTTGTAGGTTTGTTCCTGCTCCATACGAGTAGGAAACGCCGTGTCGGATTCCAAGTAGTGGCGAATATCGCCACGCCGCCGTTGGACGAAGAATTTGGCGAGCTTCTCGCGATGCTTGCGGTTGTGGTCTCCGGAAAGGTCACTGGGTAGCTCGGTAAAGTCGGGGTTGAGCAAACCGAGCAGTGACCGGAATCCATGTTCGTTACCCGAGTGCGGTGTCGCGGTGACCAACAGGACGTGCCGGTCTTCGTCCGCCGTGAGGGCTTTGACAACTTCGTGCCGTTGCTGCCGCGTGTTGGCTTTACCGGGCTGGCCCATCGACGTGCAGGTGTGGGCTTCGTCGACGATGACGAATTTGGAGCAGTGCTGGATGAAGTCAAAACGTCGCGTTTCGCTTTTGATGTAGTCGAGTGATACGATCGTATTGGGGAACACGTCAAAGACGCTCTTGTTGCCACAGATCCGATCGAGCCTACGGGCGGTGCTGGACAGGACGAGTTCGGCGTCGATGTGAAATTTTTCGCGTAGCTCGCCTTGCCATTGTTCGGCAAGGTGTGGCGGGCAGAGAATCGTCATTCCATCGATTTCGGCACGGTCAAGCAGCTCGCGTGCGATCAACAGCGATTCGACGGTTTTGCCGATCCCGACATCGTCGGCGATCAAGAGCCGAACGGGATCGAGCTTGAGCGCCATCATCAGCGGGACGAGTTGATACGGTCGCGGTTCGACGGCGATCTTGCCAAACGAACGGAAGGGGCCGGCACTGGACCGGAATCCCAAACGAATCGCGTCTCGTAGTAGCCGGCATGACCGATAGTCGCCAACGCGATTCGGGTCAGGAAGTTCAAACGTCGCTGGTTTGACTTCTTCCAGGTTGGTGTCGATGCCGGCAACTTCGGCATCGGTTCCACCAAGAGGGCGTACGACCAGGAAGTCTTCCTGTGATTGAGGTAGCACAACCCATTCGCGGCCACGTGCATTAACGAGCGTACCAACACTAAAACTCATGACTTGACTCCTTCGGCAACCGCAAGACTTGATTCCAGAAACTCAGACGGCTTACCGTACCAGGTGACAAACACTTCATCGCGGGCTCGCGTGAGAGCGACATAGAGAAGCTGACGCTCCCGTTCGTAGGCCATGTCGTAGTCGCCTTGATCGCGGTATTGGCTGAGAGTGTAAGAATGGGGAACGATGCCTTGACCGCAATTGATGGCGAAGACAACTTTGAATTCTAGCCCTTTGGCCCGGTGCATCGTGCCGAGGTTGACACCGCCAGATTCCGCAAGGTCTTGCTCACGCCCCAGATCGTTCACGTCGATACTGTTAGCGATCAGGGCCTCGCGAACCGATTCAAGATTCGACGACGATCGTGCAAAAACGGCGATCTCGTTCGCGGACAAGCCCTGCGAGATAAGTTGTTTGATTCGCGAGACGATGAATTCGTCTTGTTCGGAAGCGTTGGGAAATTCTCTTAGCGACGGTGCAGGCCCTTTAAGCAGGCTTCGCGACTTGCGATCTTCTTTGCTCGCGTCGAAGTCGTCGCCTTCGGTCGCCAACAGTCCGTCGGCGAAGCGACGGATTTGTTCGGTCGTGCGATAGTTGATCCGCAGGATGTGCGAGCGACCGCGTATGTCGATCCCCAGTTTTTTCAGGCTAAAGCCGCCAGGGTAGATTCGTTGGCCGGCATCGCCAAGGACCATCAAATTGCCTGGGTCACTGGCCACGAGCGAGCTGAGAAAACGCAGTTCTTGAGGTTGCAGGTCTTGGACCTCGTCGATGATGACGCAGTCGAATGGACTCATGATTTCGCCGGATTCAATTCCCATTCGAGCAGTTCGGCAGATCGCGGACCACGGCAGGGCGTGAGAAGCATCGAGGTCATCCCAGACCCGCGCGAACACCTTCCAGCATTCTTTGCGTTGCTTGACGGTCAGCGGTTTCCCGCGTCCGGTCCGAACCGCATCGCGATACTCATCCCACTGGTGGATACCCTGTGGTTCCACGACTCCGTTCCATTCCGAAAGTAGAAATCCGGTATCGAAGAGATAGCCGCCCAATGAATGGTGGCGTTTGATCAATATGTGGATTTTATCCGAATCGATCGGACGAACCTTTGGATTGACTTTCCTCGCGATCGCAAGTGCTTGCGAATGGACGGTGCTAACTGTGATTCGTTTTTCAATCGCGTTGTCAAATTCCAATTGGTCACGCGAGCACAGGACATGAATATTGCGTTCAATGTTCTTGCAGAGCGTTGTCACAAAGGAAGTCAGTAGCACTCGTTTGCCCTCAGCCGCCAATCGATGTGCGCGGTGCATCCCGACCACCGTCTTGCCGGTGCCTGCCGCCCCAGAGACCTTGGACGGCCCGTTGAACGACTGGGTAACGAGTTTGCGCTGCGATGGATGTAGGAAGCGAACCCAGTCTTCGATCGGCTTGTCGAGGACGTCGGCGAGTTCGCCTGCATCCTGAACGACCCAGAATCGTCGGCGATTGTCGGGGCTGGCCTCCAAGGGAGCATCAGGCGACACCGGATCGGGTGGCGTCACGATCTCGCCCGAAGCGACCGTCAGCAATCGCTCGGCAACTTCTTCGGGCAACTTTTCGACCACGGTCAAAAGTTGATCGTCGTTTTGGATCTGGCGAATGGTGGACAGCCAATCTGCTGGCACACCAAGGCTAAGTAGGTAGTCATCGTCGTAGTCGCTAAATGTCTTCGGTGCTTCGTAGGTCGGCGCGACCGCTTTGATTTCCTTTTGAACGTTTTCGGATGTTTCGACAATCTGCAACGTGCCCGTCACCGGGTGGTGTTCAACCCGGCGACGCTCGGCCCATTTGTAGGCTTGTTGATGGTGGCCGGCGAACAAGATGGTCATCACGCTGTCGGATTGGTGAATGATCGTCCGCAGGTCTTGCGTGATTCGAGCCGACTTCATGCGGCTGTCCTTCCCGCCTTCGATGGACTCGAAATTCAAGCCCGGACTACTCGGGTCATCCAAGAATTTTGTCAGGAAATCCAGGACTCGTCCACGATCATTAGCAGTTAGCTTTTTGGTCGATGCGGAAAATGTTTTCGCGATGCTGATGGCCGTCATTCTGCGACTCTCGTCTGGTCGCGAACCACGTTGATTGCGTACTCACTCTTCGGGTCGACCGCGATAACATTGGCACCGTCAGCTTGCAAGGCTTTGATGATATCAGGAGACGCTTGGTCTTCGGCAACCAAGCAAAACCGTAGTTCTCCCCGGCGAAACTCAGCCGCGTATTGCCCAACTACGCGTCCATCAACTGATACGTCAGCACCAGGATCGACACCTCCTTGGTTGTCTTGATGCAGCGTTGTAACAAGCGCATGCCAGTCACCGGGGAACAAATCAAGATCGAATTCATCTTCGGGTATCGCCACGGGATCGTGGACCAGTCGAGTAGCATCGCGAGCGACTCCAAAAATGTTGGGATGACTGGCGATGGTCTCGTCCCAGTCATCCGCATGATGGAATCGCAAAACTGTGTAGCCGCAATCCTCCATCTCGGTTGTCTTTGCATCGTCCCGTTTCTGACGATCAGGGAAATCGTGCGGCGGCCCGTCGATGTAGATGACAGTGTGATGCTTGTCGTAGACAAAGTCGGGACGGGTTCTGCATTGCTCGAAGAACCTTTGGGCTGTTGTGGGAAGCTTGAGGTTGCGTGACGCCAAATAGTCGAGCCACGATTTTTCGAGGTTGCTATCGCACTGTTGTTTCAACCATTCCAGATGAGCGGACAAGGATCGTGCCGCCGGTGAACTGCTGACCTTTGATTTTTTGAGGTCGAGTAGCAATGGCAGGATGACATGACGATCGAGTGCTTCGTGATCTCTTTGGTTCGCGTAGCTCATCAAGCAGTCGTAGCAAGCGGCCTCGCAGTCTTCGCTCGCACCTTTTGCCCTGCGAAGGTCCGCGCCGTCGACCGGATCGAAGTGACACAACCGGAGTGCTTCTTCAGCGATTGCCACCATCGAGTGGCTGTCTTCCACGATTCGGCGCAGGACACCTGCTCCTCCTTCGGCGGATTCGTAGATCAGCAGTTGCCGGCGATCTAGCATACCGGGCAATGGCTCGGCGGCCAGTTCATTATCTTCGAGTTGGTAGATCGCTTGGATCGCCTTCTTGATCGCCGCTTGCAACGTTGCCATTGCGTCGTCGTTGAGTTCGGCGGTCGGCTCGATAATCAGACAGTTGCGGCGGTCTTCGACAAACGGGACGACTCGGGTTGTTCGATTGGCGGTCGGATCCGCAGGTGCGTCGTCTTCGTCCGCTTGCAACTGATCGTTGCGTTGCCAATAACCACGTTCGGTGTCGAGCAAGAACCCGTGGCGAGCCGGATCTTTTCGTCGACGCCACCCTAGATTGATTCGCCAGATGGTCGTAGCGTCACCGTAGGTCATATTGAAAATGGTGTTCTCACCAACCTTCACCTCCGCGACCTGATACTGAGGCAGACCAGCAACCTCTTTGAATCGCAGGCCTGTCCGCAATTCGTAACCCATGCGGACACGTTCCTCTTCATCGGAGTTGATCCGGTCACGTCGGCGCGTTGCGACATTCTGCAGTCGGAGCAATGAGTCGATTCGAGTAAGCCGCGAGCTATTGCAGTTTTCACAACAGTCTTGTCCGGTCTCCCCGGCAGCAAGCTCGTGGATGTATCCACAATCAACGCATTGCTTGGCCGACGTTGTCAACGGCGATTCGCCGTCAGCGATCGGCAAGATCACTTTGTTGACGACGTACCGAGAACCTTCGTGATAGATGATGCTCTGTGGTCCAAATTCCGAAATAGCTAAAAAGCGAGGACGCGACAGAAATTCGTCGTGTCCGCGACCACGCCGACGTGCCGGAATAAACGCCGACAACGGTAGCCGGGGGAAGTTGTAGCCCGGCAGGAAACCTTCGCTGGCAAAATATCGATAACTGTAGAAATCGGATTGCACGACGTTCCTGGTGTCGATCAGCAGACGCCGCTGGGCCTCCGCTTCGCGGCGTAGCCGTTCGGCTTCGGGCCACTGTGAACGCAATGCGACGTCCGCCAAGATCGCGTTCTGGCGATTGACTTGATCGGTAGCCGCACGGAAGAGCGTTCGCCAACGATTGCATGCGTCGTCGATCGCGTGGATAGCATGGTCGAGTTGCTGTTGAAGCCACGTTTCGTTGAACCAAGTTGCTCCCGCCAGTTCAGTGGAGAGTGTCTTCAGAATCGAACCGGCTTTTCTCCTCGCGGATTCGACGGCTGAGGCCTTTGACAAGTCGGCTCTCATGCTCGGCAATAATTGCAACGTCGGATTAATACCCTCAACGTCCAAGAGATCCGTCAATGAATTGCCAAGCGAGGCACCTGTCTCGGCAAGCCAAACTGCGTTGACGTGTGCCCGAATTAAGTCTTCATTGGCAAGGTCCAATCTTGGCGGACTGACCGCGCCGGCTACCATGCGATCGGGCTGACGGAAAAAGTACTGGTCGTGCGAACTACCGGTGGTGCAGTAAGTCAGCACGAATGCGGGTTGCCCACTGCGCCCGGCACGACCGCTCCGTTGCGCGTAATTGGCTGGCGTGGGCGGCACGTTCCGCATGTTGACGACATTGAGCTGCCGAATGTCGACACCCAGTTCCATCGTTGGCGAGCAGTACAAAACAGGAAGCTTCGCACTGCCGAAATCCCGCTCTCGCTGCTCGCGCTGCTGGTAGGGTACCTGCGCTGTGTGTTCCCTTGCTTCCAAGCCCCGCAATTTGGACGCCACCGTTTGATAGAACTCAACGAAGAACTTGTTGGTTTGTCCGCCTTCGGTCGGCGGATTGGGGACGCGGATCGGATCATGAAACGCAGTGGTTCCGTCGGCGACGTACCAAGTCATCGCTGATGCCTTGAGCTGGTACCCCGGCACATCGTCGTCGTCGTCCGATGCCGCGATCTGTTCGCTAACGAATCCAGCGCTACAGAGGACGCGGAATAGGTCGCGGATCATCGTGTCCTTGTCCGCGAGCGTCAGCCGACCACTCGAAACGTCATAATCGGGCAACGTTTGGCCGCGACCGAGGTAGATTCCAAATCCGCTGCGTCCGGAGACGTAAGTGAAGAACTGTCGATCGTGTGGGCGGCGACCACGTGGAAAGACCACCGGAGTGATCTCGTGCCGTTCTTGTTCGTCAATCGCCCAGGGGTCGCGAAGTAGCTGCGAGCTTTGTTGTTGCAGTCGCTCGAAGAACTCTGCGGACAAATACTCGACGTCGATGGCTAGCTCACGTCGCATGTAGTCGAGGAGTGCACGACAAATTCGCTCCCGCGTTTCCGCACTGGCTCCGGTCAAGGCGATGTGTGTACCGTTCCAATGAGATTTTGATCGACAGAGATCAGCCAGCGACGGATACTCGATACGAAGCAGTCCAGATTGCTCTAGGTTCGGTGATGTGATTCGCCAACCGCGTTTTTGGTCACGATAAAGTCGATAGGCGAGTACATTCCGAAATGCACGTTCAGTATTCGCGCGTTGTGCAAACTCGACGCCGGGGTCAGCCGCGAACAGCGAGAAGTCAAGGTCCATTGCCTTGTAGACTCGCTGTGCCAACTCGTCATGTTCCAAGCCGTCTTCATCGGCCTTCAAGACAGCTTTGTAGATCGCCGAACGCAGCAGGCTGACTTCGACAAAGTCGTTGAAGTGCCCCGCCTGCAACGATGCGTCTTGCCGGTTGTCAGTGAAGCTGAGCAGCTTGCGAGCGAAATCCTCGAGCGTTGGTTCATCGCGAAGTAGACGGACGCTGGAAATACTAAGGATCGTCGTTGCGGTACTCCGACCGCCACTGCCGAGAGTAGCGAGTTGCCCAAAATCGGACGAACCGCGGCGCACACGGTAGGAAACGCCACAGTTCTGACAAAACCGAAAGGGTGTGTTGGTGAACCAATATCGCTGCCCTTTGCTACTGATCCGACCCACAGTGTCGACGAGCACCGAGCGAGGCAAGTCGCCACGAAGGTTGCTGCGAACACGTTGGCGGCCTCGATGCTCTTCAAGCCAATCTTCAGGTAGCCGATCGAGTATTTCGTCGTCATCAACCGGCCAAGGGTTAGCTGGGTCGCGGTAGAGGAAGCCAGCCTCGCCTTCAATCGGATCATCGACACGATCGGTTAGTTCGCGGGGGCGAAAAGTGACTCGTTGGGTTGCCACGTCTCGGGTCATCCAGACTGAGTAGTACTCAGCACCACATTCTCTACAAAACGCGAGCGGCAGCAGGATCTTTTCACGATCGCTGCCGGGAACAAATTGTTGGCCGCTAAGCGAGTAATATCGATCGGCACCGTCTCCAAGCGAAGCGAAAACTGCATCGCCACGACTAATGAATTGATGTAGCCGAAAAGCAAACGGCTTACGTTTCGTTTCTGGGTTGGGCTCGCAGTTGTATCCGGCAAGTAACCATCGACGAATCGCTTCGTCACATGCTTGTCTGCTCTCGCCGGCAATTTCCGCCAACTGATCGGCCGCGCCACCTTCGCCACGGATGGATTGTGGGGTCGCTCGAATCAACCGTCCCGATCCGACCTCCCGACGCAATCCGAAACAATCTTCCAGCCAACTTGTGATTACCGAATGCGTAAACGCTATGTAGTCTTGAGGTGGCTCGGTATTGGCGATGTCAGTTTTTAATTTGGCAACGTTGGCTGGCTCCTGAAAGCCAAGTTCCGGTGTTTCGCGAGTGAGGGTTTCTCCGATGATTGACTTCGGTTCCACGCTCGTTCCGAACAAGCGAGTTGCTACGGTTGCGATTTCTTCTCGCTGTTCTTCGTACGTTCCCCCGCTGGCCATCGTCGCCGACGTTCCGACACACAACATTTCTGGCGATTGGCAGGCCTCACGAACTCGACGCACCAACAAGGCAACGTCGGCACCCTGACGGCCGCGGTAGGTATGCAATTCATCCAAGACCAAGAAACTTAACCCACGAGCTGAATTGATGAGTGCTTGCTCAAAAGGGCGAGTCAGCATCAATTCCAACATGACGTAATTCGTCAGCAAGATATCCGGCGGCCGGCGGACGATCGCATCCCGCTGTTCCAACGATTCCTGGCCGGTGTACCTCTCGAAACGTACGGGTTCGTTCCCGCTGCCAAATCCGAGTGAAAGGAACTTTTCAAGCTCGCCGTACTGGCTGTTGCAGAGCGCATTCATCGGATAGACGACGATCGCCTGAACCCCTTTGCCGCTGCCATTACGAAGAACGTGATCAACGATGGGAATGATGTACGAGAGGCTTTTTCCCGATCCGGTACCCGTCGTCAAAACATAGTTGCGTCTCGCGGTTGCCTCCGTGATCGCATCGACTTGGTGTTTGTGCAGCCGCATGGGCGAGCCGATCGAATCCGTGTTGCTCTTGATGCGAAAGATGTCTTTGCACTGCTCGTGCAACGCTCCGTTTCCAACGAGGTCGTCGACCCAGCCACCCGCTTCAAAGCTGGGGTTCATCTGAATCAGTGGCTCGGGCCACAATGCTTGATCGGTGAAACTGTCTTTGACGTATCGTGCGAGGTTGGGCTCACGGATCTTGACGAAGCTACGCACGTATTCCGCGTAGTCATGGACCACTTGGTCACGAAGTTTGAAAACATCCATCGTTATTTCTCAGGTTGCGGAACTTGCCGGTCTTTACTTGGGGACGCGTCATCGCAGACGTTTCGGCCGAACCGGCTTTTGCATCTTCTGAATCAAACTAGCGATGTCTTTGCGTTTGAACATCCGATAATCGTTGATCGGATGCCGGTACTGCGTGATTTTACCGGAATCGCCCCACGCTCGAATGGTGTTCGGGCAGACGCCCAACATCTCTGCGGCTTCTTTGACGAGCACAAATTCGTCACGAATGTTGGTCACTGGGTTGCTCCGGAGGCCCCAACTGGTAATCGGTTATCAGCTTGCAACGCAAAGGTTACCAAATACTGAACTTGCAATGTTGTTGGAGCACGCACCGGCGGTCGCCGTTCTGCGAAATTCTAAGGCGACGAGACGTGCCCAGCCCACCGGCAGCCCACCTTGCCCAGTCAGCAGACTTGGAGAGTCAGAAACCGCGATGAAACCACCCTGCGGCGGATTAATTCGACGCGAGCTGAGTTCGACTTTCGCACTTTTTAAGTGCTTTGCTAGCAAATGGTTATAAAGAAAACGGCCCCCGAGTTGCAGGCATTCGCCTGTGTTCAAAACTCAAAATGGAGACCGTTTCCGATGGACATTGTAGGCTCATCCGACTGAAGCGTGCGCAGGACTGAAGGATGCTGAAAGTACGGTGTATGGATAAAAAAGCGTGGACATGCCATTCTGTCAGGGAGATTTCTGAAGTCATCCTTTGAAAGAACGCATATGTCCACCACCTTATTGTACAAGTCCTTTGGCA
>JBDNIG010000711.1:0-5391 GCA_041688415.1 Rhodopirellula sp.
CATCACGTCGCTAACATCATCCGGCAAGCGACCGAGAGCATAATCTCGCAAGTCTTGGGTCGGTGGACATTGGGTTGGCGTTTGAGTCATCATTGCATTCTCTTCAAGATTTGGTCACAGTGGTAGGGGAACTCTCCGGCACGAGCTTCGCTACCTAATAAACGCAAACGTCTGACAGCATTTTGCCAAATCCAAGGAAAATTTCCGGCGAACCCGAACATCCGACGCTTTCGACGGATGGGTTGGCTGCTGCGCGGAACATGGACCCGCAGGCTTGGAACCGGTTGGTGACCACGTTCGGCCCAATCGTCTATCGATGGTGCCGCGTTTCGCATGTGCCGATGTCGGACGCCGCCGATGTGGTGCAGGAGGTTTTTATCAGCGTGATGCGGGGTATTGGCGATTTCGAAAGAAAAAAAGGCGTAGGCAGCTTTCGCAGTTGGTTAGCCACGATCACGCGCAATCGCACCGCCGACTATTTTCGCCGAATCGCCAAGACGCAGTCAGCCGCCGGCGGTAGCGATGCCATGATGGCTCTGGAACAACTCGCCGAATCGGTTGAGTCGACGATCACGCTCGAGAACATCCAAGGGGCATTGACGCGGCAACTACTCCCACAGGTGCGTGTGGAATTTGAAATCAACACATGGACCGCATTTTGGTTAACCACGATGGAAAACAAGTCGGCATCGGAAGCAGCGGAGACGATCGGTTTGTCGCGGGCAAGTGTTTATCAAGCGAAGTCGCGAGTGCTGCGCCGCCTAAGGCAACGGCTGTGCGAGATCGATGATCCGGATCAAAACTCCTAATTCGTTACCAACATTTTTGCGAGAACCATTGAACCGTTCCCGTCAGCGTTCACTCTCCCGAAAACACTCCCTCCAGCCGCCTCGGTGCTCCATGAAACCGCTCCTCGCTTCCCTGTCTGTCCTCCTGTTTGCAAGCGTCCTATCCGCTCGCGAGCCGGCTTGGGTTTTCAATAACGGGCCGGATACGAAATTGATTTCACTCGGGCAAGGGAGCCTGCACGGCGAAGTTGGGCTGACGAAGTTGATTCCGACCGGAAGTGATCTCACTCTAACCGTTCCGATGGCCGCGGACGATGCGTTTCCCGCTGGCGAGCGGCCGTACTTTGCCGTTCGCTACAAATACGACACAACGATCACGACGGCGGGCCTGTTCTTTACGACCGATACGTTGACCGCTCTTTCGGACAAGAGCTACTCCTCGTTTCCGGTCGTCGGCGACAAGGCATGGCGGAACGCGATTGTCGACATGCGGCAATTCGACCATGGTAACTGGACCGGAACCATCACTTCGTTCCGGTTCGATCCCACCAATCCGAGCGATACCAACTCCAGCTATCAGGTTTCTCGCCTCGGGTTCTTCGCGTCGGAAGAGCAGGCTCAAAGTTTTCTCGATGCGGCCGTCGACGCTCCCGACTATTCCGAGCCGACGCACTTCAACGCACCGCTCGCCTGGGTGCTGGTTCCCGGTGGCTGCCTGTTTGACGGGTATGATCGGGCGGACTTCATGCTCCGGTCGACGCCAGTCGAGAATCCCTCCGAAACGACCGTCGTGAGGTTCAGGCCGAAAGACGGCAAGGGCGAGGAGTCCGCGATCCCCGCCTGCCAGACCAACCGGCGCGGATTTACGCACTTCGTTGCGAAGCGACCGGGGGAATACCGGTTGGCGGATATTGACGTTCGCTTGGACGACATTTCTAGCCTACCTGCGAAAACCCAGACCGCGATTCGATTCGTGTTCGCGAGGGGTTTACTCAGCGCAGTGGAAGGCCAGACCTTCGGTCCCAGCAATCCGCTGGCGGACGCCGACTGGAGCCGTGCGGTGGGATCGTTAAACCAATACGACATCGATCTGAAGACCGAAGCCAAGCCAACGACCCGCGCCGAAGCCGCCGTCTTGCTCAAAGCAGCCATTCAAAACGCGTTGGGGACGACCATCGAGTCGCCCTATACAAACGAGTATCTGACCCGCGACCGGATTCGAATCGGAGCGTGGGTCAACCCGCGGCAGGAAGCGATCGGCGAGGATTTTATTGAAACATACCGTTCCGGCGGATTCGACTGGATTATCGCTCACGGCGCACTCGCCGGTTCGAAACATAGGGACCGGCTACTGCGGGACTGCGACAAGCAGGGCGTTGAACTCATTCTCGGCGACGGTGCTTACACAAATCCCGCCGTGGCGACTGCGGAGTACTTCGATCATCCCTGTTTCGCCGGAACCTACGTGACCGACGAACCGGGGACGGACCAGTTCGATAGTCTCGCCGAGATCTGCAATACGTACTATCAGGAAACCGGCGGCAAGGTGCCCTACATCAACCTGCTGCCGATGTACGCCAACGCCGCTCAGTTAAAGTATGGAGCCTCCGCCGCCGCGATCGAGTATTACGATTCCGATCCCGGCCTGTTCAAGAAATACTGCGATGCGTTTTGCGAGAAGTTCGACGCACCATATATCTGCACCGACATCTACCCACTGAACTGGAGCAATGGCCAGCGGACGACGTATAAAGACTATTGCGAATCGATCAATGTCATCGCCGCGTCGGCGCGGGAGCATAGCAAGGATTTCTGGTGCTGTATCCAGACATTCGCCTGGGTCCCCAGCAAACGGACGCCAACCGAGTCCGAGTTCCGCTGGCAGTCCTACTGTATGTTATCGTTCGGTTGCAAGGGCTTACTGTGCTGGACCTACGCTGGATATACCCCTGAATCTCCGTCACTGGTCACGGTCGACGGGAAGCGAACCAACGCCTGGTACGACGCGGCGATTGTTTTCAAGGAAATTCGCAACGTTTCGGACGCCTTCGTTCAGTACAACAACATCGGTGCGCTTTCTCACAATTGCACGAACGATACGCCCTACCTGAAATTCAGTAATCCGGTGACGAATTTTCCGACGATCGCGCGGATTGAATGTGACGATCCGCTGCTGGTCGGTTGCTTTGAGAAAAAAGATGGCCCCGGAACCGCGTTGACGATTGTCAACATGAGCGAATTGGAAGCGGTCCAGACGGCGCACGTCAAGATGAAGATCTCTGGCACGAAAGTCATCGCCTGGCCTCGTGGGCAGCGCGAAGTACTACTTCCCGACGCTGACGGGTTCTATCACTTTACGCTTGCGCCGGGCGAGGGAATTTTTGTTGAAGTCGAATAACTTCGACCTATTGGCCGTTTTCGCGTTAGCGGCCTGTTGATTGAATCCACTTTGGCGACGCAATCGTGAGCCGAGTGCCGTGAGGCACCGGGCAACGCTGCCAGCCCGGCCGCTTACGCGTCTCGGTTCACTAACTCAACGGCTGCTTACGCGGCTCACTAAATTAACGACCGCTTATGTGTCTTACTAAATCAGCAGTCCGTTAGCCACGGTTCCCCGTTTAAGGCTCATCCGACTTTTCACTGTTTCAGGGCGTCAAATTGAAAATCCGGAGCGGTTTTCTGGATAGATTCGGGAAATTTTCGGCCACCAAGTACGTGGTGTCATAGATACTTCGACGTCGTTCGGTAGTTGTTCGAGATTCAAAGGTTTTGAAATGATTCGCATCGCCCTTGTTGTGCTGCCATGCTGTGTGTTGACGCTCCTGGCATCATCGGTTTCGGCCCAGTCGCTGGCTTATTCGCCTGCACCGGGAGCGAAATTCCAGTACGAAATAGAGATTCGGTTGGAATTCGGCACCACTGAAACTCGCCTCCAAGGGGTGACGCATTACACCGCCGACGTTGTCTCGGACGACGAACTTCGGTTGACTTTCCATGGCGGGCTGCGTGAGTCCGCCCAGTCGAAATCGCGTCGGGCTATCTCACCGATGGGATTTCGCTCGCGGAACTTGCCACCGTTCGGCCCGCCCACTTTCCGTGGCAAAATACAAACAACGAACAAAATCACGTTGTCTCCCCAAGGCGAAGTGATTGCGTTGCAGGGTGATTCTCAGTTGCCCTTCATCCTGGGCAACCTCTCGCTGTTGCCTTTTGAGCCGCTACCCACACAAGACATTACGCAGTGGGAAACTGAAGGCACAACCATGATTGCCTCCGTCGATACCCGTGACCGCTGGATGCGTTCGCCGTTTCACGACGCAAACGACCGTGACCTCCGATCGGCCAAGACGAAACAAACCTACCGAATTGTTTCCGACAATGATTCCAAAACGGTTATCAAAAAGACCTATGAACTCATCGTGCCGCCATCTGACGAAGAAACTGCACTGCAACTGAGCGGTTCAGGCACGTGGACGTTTGACAAACAGTCCGGCATGCCCGAGGCCATGGACTTTCAGTATCAACTCACATTGAAACTCGGTGACTCCGTCGTTACCACGCCCCTGACACTGAAGTACCACAGGCTCACCGAACAGGAAATCACGAAACGGGAAGCCGAAGCTGCATCTCGCGCCGCAGAGGCAAAACAAAAAGCAGCGGAACAAAAAGCCATCGCGGAACGTCCGCTTACCGCGGAAGAGAAAACAAAATTGTTGCAGGCAATGCGATCAACCAAAGCCTACGATCGCGTGAAAGCACTACAAACGTTGGCTGGAAAATTACCCACGCAGCCTGACCCGGAAATCATCGCTGCGATCGGTCTGCTACTCGAGGACAGCGACCGAGCGGTCAAAGCGACTGCCATCCGAGCACTTGAGAAATGGGATGCGGGGTTCAAAGAAATCAACAAACTTGTCTCGGCGTACAACAGCCATATCCCGCTCAAGTCGAGCAATTTGAAAGTTGACGAAACAACGCCGCTGTTCCCCGGCCAAATCCTGCAAGTCCAGCAGAGCAACGGCTGGTGGAAAGCAGCGACCGTGAGCGAGTTGCTCGCTTCAGGCCGAGTTGAAGTCATCCATCGCGGACCATGGAAGACCAATGAGATTGTCACTCGCGACAAACTGCAACTGGCCCCCAAACTGCTGCCACAACCCAATCGTCCTAAGCCAGTCCAAGACGCCAGCGTCCCATCCTCCGGCACCACTCCTTCTGACGGGATTGTGACACCAACGGGCGGCGAAGCCCTTTCACCGATGCGGACCTGGACCGACGCCAGCGGTGCGTTCACCTTCGATGCAAAACTAGTAGTTGTCGCGGGTGACCGCCTCGTGCTCAGCGGGAAAGACGGTAAAGTGATCACGGTCGCGTTGGGCAAACTCTGCCAAAAGGATCAGGCGTTCATTGAAAAAAAGATTGGTGAAAAAAAGAAACCTGAACCCATCAATCCTTTCGCCCCTTAGTTCGACTTTCGCAGTTCTAAGGCGGCTCATCCGACGGAAGCGTACTTCGTAGGTTTCCGAGGTATGGCTCAAGTATCCAAGGATGATTTGCGTGTGAGTGCCGCTAAGCAGGTTTGGGTAATTCATTCCGCATCACTGAG
>JBDNIG010000712.1:0-2603 GCA_041688415.1 Rhodopirellula sp.
ATGCGGTGATCGACAGCGAAAACGAACAGATTATCTACAAGGATTACGTGAATATCGGCATCGCCGTGGACACCGATCGCGGCCTCGTCGTTCCTGTTTTGAGGGACGTCGATCGCATCGGTATCCCCGACGTCGCCCGCGGACTCGCCGAGACGGCGGGCAAGGTTCGCGGTGGCCAGTTCGCGCTCAGCGATCTGAAGGGCGGTTCCTTCACCATCAGTAATCTCGGTGCCATCGGTGGCCAGTACAGCACGCCGATCATCAACATTCCCGAAGTAGCAATTCTGCTGGTCGGACGCAGCCGAAAACTGCCGGTCGTGATGCCCGACGATTCGATCCAGCCGCGGCTGATGATGCCACTGAGTTTGTCCTACGATCACCGCCTCGTCGACGGCGGCACGGCGGCACGCTTCCTCAACGACGTGATCGGTTATCTGCAGGCTCCGAGCCGATTGTTATTGGCACTGTAGCTCATCCTACTTCTGTTAGAATTGGCGGCAATTTAAATGAGCTAGGTCGTTGACAAGCCCCCTCAAACCGCTCGATGCCGTGGACGACCCACCGCCCGCGACGCCGAGTCCTCGAATCCTCGTTGGCGTGTGTACGTACAACGAGGCGGATAACATTCGTGAATTGCTGCGGCAAATCACGGCGGCCCTGCCCACCGCGGACGTGCTCGTCGTCGATGACAACTCACCCGACGGTACCGCTGCGGCGGTGCGGGACTTTGCTGGTCAACACGCAGGATCAACGTCGATCGAGTGTCAAGTTCGCGACCAACGCGGTCTCGGCGGTGCCATTCGCAGCGCCATGACGGCAGCGATCGAGGGCCGCTATGACCTGTTCTGCAATCTCGATGGCGATCTGTCACACTTGCCGGCCGACCTGCCACGACTCGTGGAAGAGGTGATGGCTGGCGCCGACGTCGCCGTCGGATCGCGGTATGTCGCCGGTGGCGAAATCGTCGGTTGGCCACTGCGACGAAAATGGATGAGCCATTCGATCAACGCCATCACGCGTCGCCGCCTGCGACTGCCCGTTCGCGATGCCAGCGGTTCGTTCCGTTGCTACCGGGTCAGCAAACTCGCCGAACTCGACCTCAGCGATCAATCTTATGAGGGCTATGCGTTCATTCAAGAGGTTTTGTTGAGGCTCCACCGTGCCGAGGCGACATTCACCGAAGTCCCCATCACGTTCACCGAACGCGTCCAGGGCGAGAGTAAACTGAGCCTCGGTGAGGCCATCCGCTCAGGCTGGACCGTGTTCCGGATGAAGTAGAAGAAGAGTTAAGTTGGCAGTTGGCAGTTCGATTCTTTCGCGTTTCACGCTGGGCTGCGTAAAATAGTCTAAACTTCAATCCGTTCTCTCGACTCCCACTCTCCAAACTCCCCTCTCGCAAATGAACACGCAGGTTTCCCGTCGCAGCATTCTCTCCCGTTCACTCGGCACTGCCGCCGGCGCCGTCTCCGCCGCGGGCGCCGCCACACTCGCGGCAGGCCAGGTTCGCGGTGACGAAGCCACACCGGCAACGTCGGCTACGGATTCAGTAAACGCCAAATCCGGGCGACTCAATCAATCCGTCTGCAAATGGTGCTACGGCGGCATATCGCTCGATGAGTTAGCGTCGCATGGCCAGGCGATGGGTCTGGTCGGGATCGATCTGCTCGGACCTGCGGACTTCCCCACCCTGAAAAAACACGGGTTGGTCTGCACGATGGTCGGATCGCATTCGCTTACCAACGGATTGTGCGATACCAAGTACCACGACGAAGCGCTGGAGAAAATGAACGCAGCGATCGAGGCGACGTCCGCCGAAGGATGGAAGAATGTGATCTGTTTCAGTGGAAACGCGCGCGGCATCGATCGCAAAACGGGCATGAAAAACTGCGTCGACGCGCTCCGCAAAATCGTGCCCGTTGCCGAGGCGGCCAACGTGACGCTGCAAATGGAACTGCTCAACAGCAAAGTCGATCATGCCGATTACATGTGCGACAACAGCGAGTGGGGTGTTGAACTCGTCAAACAAGTCGCCAGTGATAATTTCAAGTTACTCTATGACATCTATCATATGCAGATCATGGAGGGGGATATCATCCGCACGATCGAAAAGAACCATCCCTACTACGGCCACTACCACACCGCCGGTAACCCCGGTCGACACGAACTCGACGACACGCAAGAACTATTCTATCCACCGATCGCCCGCGCCATCGCCGACACCGGACACAACGGCTACTTTGCCCACGAATTCATCCCCGCTGGCGACCCGCTGACCGGTCTCCGCAGCGCCGTCGCCCAGTGCATCGTGTGACGCAGCGTTGCACCCGTAGGGCAACGATTTTATTATTGACGACTTCCATGACCGCTGAAGTGACATTGTCCAGTCTCCCCTCTCCCCTCTCCACCGTTTCGGAGGTCGTGCGGCTTTTAAGTTGTGACAGTGTGACGATTTACCTCTCCCAGCGAAGAGATCGTGCGGCTTTTAAGTACTGTCGCAGCAATGGTTTACTTCACCCTCCCGAGCGAAGCTTGGGAGGGTCGGAATTCGAGCTTTCAGCGAGAATTCCGGGGAGGGCCGAGCGCGCAAGTTGGGTTGGTGGTTC
>JBDNIG010000713.1:0-1476 GCA_041688415.1 Rhodopirellula sp.
TGGATTCGCCTGGCAACTGTCATTCAGCAGCCCAAACACGAATCTTCGCTCAGTTTCCCATATTACCTATCATGGCGCAATCGCCCTGTGGAAAAAGGCCACCTTGCGGTGGCCTGCTGAAACGTCGCTTCACTCCAGTGCAGTAGGTGGGTTATTGCCTAATCGGTACCGGACACCTTAATCTTCGCCGGTACCGGACACCTTAATCTTCGCCTGAGTCCTGACACCTTTGTTTTCTCCCTCGGAAAAACCTTGATCGTCTTATGGTGCGTTCGCTTCCAATCCATTTCAGACAATTCATAAGTCTCAGAAACTAAAAAAATACCGCCTTCCTCTGAACCGGGTTCCTTTAGAGTCGCCAAGGTCAAAACTTCTGCGATATGAGCGTCTAATTTCCTCGAACGAATACCATCAACAGTAAACACTTCAGCATCTGGAAGCAGAACCTCATCAAAGTGGCTAAACGACTGAGCCGTACCTATTCGCTTATCACCGGCAAAGAAAAACCTGACTGAAAACACTCCTTCGACAGACATCTTTTGGACAGACGCGAGATGCGAACGAGCAGACGGTTCAAGTCGCTGATCTTGTCCCGTCTCTCGTGAACGAAAGTATTTCGCAACAAGTCTCGCCTCGGACGGAGAATAGTGCTCAAACTCTGCAACTACAGCCATGTCGACTAAGCCAACATTACGCTCTTCCCCGAAAGCCGCTTGCAACAACACCGACGCAATCACCGCAAGGATTTTCAATTTTCGAAGCATCAATTCATCCCCGTTTTCGAGTTCGCTATTTCATCAAATCGTCCAAGCTATCAAACTTAGGATCATCGAGATTATAGGTCCCACCTTCGAGAACGCCTAAATCGACAATCTGTTTGGTTGTCACCGTTGGCGGACACGCTTTGTCCGGGCAAATACACTGCCCCGTTTTGAGCAGAGTTTTTACCGTGAATTTCAACGTGATATCAATGTCCGGTAAAAACGGCAGTTTGATCGACGGCTTGTTTTTACGCGGTATCCGCACAGTCGCGTTATCAAGATCGTAATTGATAGTAATCATCGTATGTACAAACGCGATGTTAGTAATGCAGCACTTCGTGCCTTTGGGACAAGGCGGGAAGTTGATTGTCCCTGCAGACAACGGGTTTGGTATCGAGGCGATCACGGCCTTCTTAACATCGCGATCGTCGTAAAACGGATTCCACGGAATAGTTGTGTCAATGGAAACCACGGCAGCTCTAACATTCCATGAAAAACTTCCGCACAGGCCGCGTGGGTCGATCTGAACGAGTGGTCGATTGCCCACGTAATTGTAAACATTTATTCCGCCGTAATACCCGATCGGATCTCTGGAGCAGAACCAGAACCGATGGGGCGTACATGCAGATGCGGTCACCATAAGTGCATTCTGGTCAGGCTTGGCGGTCACGGAGACGCTGCTGCAATTCTGCGACGTGGGTCGTAAGCGCAGCCA
>JBDNIG010000714.1:0-4919 GCA_041688415.1 Rhodopirellula sp.
GACGCGTTAGCTGGAGCTGGATTGGCCGCGGGAGCGGTCCTTCTTCAGCTTCTGCAACTGATCTTTGTTCAGCACGCCCTCGACGCCGAGCAACTTTTCGGCTTCGAATTGCACGAGCTGATCGTGATAACGTTGGACGTCGCTGTCGGCGTTGTACAACTTGCTATCGAACCCCGGGCGAGCCTGGTCACATTGAGTCCGCCGTTGTGCACTCAAAGACATGACGCTAACCATTTCTTGCACAGGCACGATGCCCATTCCCAAACATAGACATACAGTCGCCGCGCACACCGTCGCTTCGAGAGCGTTCACCTTCGCATTGACCTGTGCAAATTCATTCCGCGTTTCAGTAACTTTTTTGACCGTTCGCACCCAGCTATTGGCGAATCTTTTGCGTCCGGTCGCTCGTCAGGTCGACCTTGATCGATATTTGACCGATCCACGGATTAACCACTTTCGCTTGCGACTTGTTTTGTGACGTCGAATCGGCTGCACTGGCAGTTGGCACCCGCCACATGCAAGTTGCAGCGGACATGGAAACTACGTAAAGACATTGGAAACTCTCACTAATTAGAGACAGGTAGGAGGGCGTCGTTGAAAGCACGCGAAACACCCGATGCTTGCGCCCCGAACCTCGAAAACGGCTATCTGCAACCCGCGTTCCAGTTTCCAGACGACTTGCACCGAATCTCCAATGAGTGTGATGGTTGCCACCAGATGTCACTGCCAATCAAAAAAACCCAGCGTGACTCGCTCAAAGGCTCCGATCCTGGGGACGCACGCTGCCGAGATTCGCTGCCGAGATTCGCCGTTTTTCGAAAAACCCCTCCAGGATCACAACGAGTTCATCGCCAGCATCGACAGTAATTGCATGCGTTTTCTGTGTGCTGTCATGGATCAGTTTTGATTTCATTTCAATACCTTACGTTGGACGGTTTGGCAGAACGTCGCGCGCCACGATCATACATGGCGCCGTGTTTGGCACGAGTAATGCAATCGAAATACCGAAACTTTCGTCAGTCTTTTTCGGCTGACATTCGCACAACATATCAGGCTGGGAAGTCTGACATACGAACATCGCAACGTGCCATGGCTGCCCCGCATTCAAAAATGACCGTCGATGCTGCGATCGCGGACAACGCGGCGATGCTCTCTGAGTGCATTTGCTTCACCCATCGGAGGTCGAGAATCCCTTGGTGAACTACGTTGTCACCTGGACTGCGGCGCTACTTCGATTGCTGGTGGCCTTCGTCGGCTTGGCACCCCGCCAGCTCCTAGGCGCTCACTATCTAGACGATGTCGCGCGAATTTTGATCGGTGCGATACTCGCCGGAGTTGCCTTGGTTTTGATCGACGAAACATGCGGCTTGCTGATCCGCGAATGCGCGGCCCCGTCCGTCGTGACCAGCATCCATCGAATCGCTGCCGATGACGGGGCTGTCGATGGCGGGGCGGTCGATCGTATCAAATCTCGAACTCGCGATACCCACCTTCACGCCAAACAAATCTTTATCAACCAAGGGCAGTTGTCGACCCCGGTTGACCTACCAATAAAGTTATTCACCCACAAGAAAAGGACGGAATCCAATGTATCGTCAAGTTGCTGTGAATCCAGGTCAGATCGTCATCAATGATGGCTCGACGTTTTTGGTGACGGCAGCCGATGGTAGCATCGACGATGGATCGGCCCAAGGTTTGTTCGCACAAGACACGCGGTTGATCTCCTACTACGAGAACTATCTCAACCGAAGTCCGCTTGAGCTGCTGGCCTCCAGCACGATCAATCATCACGCGGCGCGGTATGTGTACACCAACCCGGCGCTTGAAACCGTTGCGGGTTCGCTGCCGAAAAACTCGCTGATGATCGAACTGCGCCGCGATTTGAGCGATGGCATGCACGAAGACATTGACATTACGAACTGGCATGGTGAACAGGTCGAAGTTGATCTGGCGATTGCCCTCCGCAGCGACTTCGCTGATCTGTTCCAAGTCAAGTCGGGCCAAATTCTCACTCACGGTAAAATCTCCACCCAGTGGAATGCGGGCGAGTTGAGCATCGACTATCGTAGCGGCGATTTTCATCGAGGTTTGCTCATTCGCTGCGACAATGAAGGTTCCGAGTTACACAATGCAAATGGTCGCCTGGTGTTTCGGATCAAGCTGGAACATGGCCAGCGTTGGCATACCTGTTTAGACTATCTGATCAGAATTGGCGAAGAGACGTCCCAACCCACCGCCGTTGGCCGTGACGCACGGACGACCGAGAGCGGCGAGGTGCATCGTGACTTTGTAAAGAACGCCACGCGAATCCAATGTTCCGCCCCGACCGTGGCGCGCGCCTTCGAGCGGGCGATCGAGCATCTGGGGGCGCTGCGGTTGAAGGTGAAGGTTGACAACCACGACGCTTGGATGCCAGCGGCTGGGATTCCCTGGTTCATGGCCGTGTTCGGGCGTGACTCGATTCTGGTCAGCCTGCAAACCCTGGCCGTTCACCGAGAGTTTGCTTCGGCGACGTTGGCGGAATTGGCGGGCCTGCAAGCAACCGAGGTTGACGACTGGCGAGATGCTCAGCCAGGCCGGATGCCGCACGAATTAAGACACGGTGAATTGACGCAGCTTGGTAAGAAACCCTACTCCCCCTACTACGGCACCATCGACGCCACGCCGCTGTGGATCATCACGCTCGCGGAGTCGTTGCGTTGGAGCGGTGACGACAAAGTACTCAGGCACTGCGAAACGGCATTGCATCGAGCACTCGACTGGATCGAGAAGTACGGTGATTTCGACAACGATGGATTTGTCGAGTACCTGAGCCGGTCGTCCGAAGGAGCCTACAACCAAGGCTGGAAGGATTCCGGTAAAGCGATCGTTTATCCCGATGGCAGCAAGGTCACCGCACCGATCGCACTGTGTGAAGTGCAGGGCGAAGTCTATCTCGCCTGGAAACATGCGGCCGATTTGCTTGACCGTTTAGGTGACGCCCAGCGCGCCGACAAGCTTCGCCATCAGGCCGATGATTTGTATAACAAGTTCAACGACCGTTTCTGGATGGATGACGAGTCGTTTTACTGTCTCGGACTCGACTTCGAAAAGAAACCGATCCGTTCGATCGCTTCGAATGCGGGCCAGTTATTGTGGACGGGGATTGTTCCCGAAGACCGTGCCGCACTGGTTGTAAAGCGTTTGTTCGAAGATGATCTGTGGTGTGGCTGGGGGATTCGCACGTTGTCGTCCAAACACGCGGCCTACAATCCGCTCAGTTATCAGCTTGGTAGTGTTTGGCCGATGGACAATGCGATGATTGCGATCGGCCTATGGCGATACGGTTTCTATACCGAGGCCCAGTCGATTGCCGAAGCGGTTGCCGGAACTGCAGGTGGCAAACCTGTCGGTCGGGCAAGCGAACGTGGATCTGCGTTTTTGGCGAGACGGCGAGCGGACGAGGTACGAAGTAATGCAAACCAAAGGAGACTTGGCGGTACAGCAGGCGTAGCGGAGGCCGTCGAGACTCTCGTTTTCCAACGTGCTCGAAGCATTTGAGTTGGTAAAGCAGCGGCTAGCTGGACTCCGTGTGCAAACTGCTCCACGATGAAACCACGGAAGGTCGCTTCAATGTTCCTAAGCAGGTTAGGCTCAATCATTCGGTGAAACCGACATTCAGAGAACTCTGTGAGCGGCAAGGCGCTAGCCGCCGGTTCCCAACGAGCGATGTTGCTGACCATACCGGCGGCTAGCGCCTTGCCGCTCACAACGGTGTACGCAATTAAATATTATGACCTGCTTGCAACGATTAATATCCGAACAGTTCCAAGCTATTTTCAGGATTTGAAACATGAACGATCATTACGACGTCATCATCGTTGGCACCGGCGCGGGCGGCGGAACGCTGGCGCGAGAATTGGGCCAAGCAGGTAAGAAAATCTTGATTCTTGAACGCGGATCGTTTTTGCCACGCGAGAAGCAGAACTGGGACACGACGTCAGTGTTTCTCGACAATCGCTACCACACCGACGAGACCTGGAGCGATAAGGACGGCAAACCGCTGCACCCCGGTACCGGTTACTGGGTCGGTGGCAATACCAAGGTGTTTGGGGCGGCGATGTTTCGCCTTCGCGAGCGCGACTTCGAAACGCTCGAACACGAAGACGGAGTTTCGCCGGAGTGGCCGCTCAAATACGACGTGTTTGAGCCGTACTACGCTCGCGCCGAAGCGATCTACCATGTACATGGCAAGAGCGGTGTTGATCCAACGGAACCGCCGCGGAGTAACGACTACCCGTTTCCGCCGTTTTCCAACGAGTCACGGATGCAAACGATTTCCGACGCCATCGCGGGACTTGGTTTCAAGCCTTATCCGGTTCCGTTGGGGTTGAAACTCAACGAGGCCGACCGGCTCCGCAGTCCCTGTATTCGCTGCGACACTTGCGATGGTTTTCCGTGCCTGATTCACGCCAAGTCGGATGCTGATATCGATGGCGTGCGTCCAGTAATGGATCGCGACAACGTGACATTGATCACCGAAGCAAAAGTCGTCAACATCAACATCAACGCGTCGGGCACGGCGGTGACCGGTGTGGAAGTTGAACTGAGCGAGAATGACGGTGTGGCGCGGGTTTCCTTTACTGGCGATATCGTCGCAATCTGCTGTGGGGCAATCAATTCTGCCGCCCTGCTACTTCGTTGTCGAAGCGATCGATATCCCAACGGGCTAGCCAACAGTTCCGACATGGTCGGTCGCCATTTCATGTTCCATAACGCCGATGCGATGGTGGCATTGTCGACACACGAGAACGACGACAAATACATGAAGACCTGGGGTATCAATGACTTCTATTTCGGGGAGCCCGGCTATCCTTATCCAATGGGCAGCATTCAACCGGTCGGTTCGTTCAAGAAAGATATGCTGCGATCAGATGCCC
>JBDNIG010000715.1:0-11673 GCA_041688415.1 Rhodopirellula sp.
GACGGCTCGGACGGCGTCGTCGCCGCACCCATTGTCCGAATCGATCGAGACACCCGCGGACGCGAAGACGGCTGGGTCGCCGGCGAAAATGAATTTTTTTTTGTCATTATTTCCAGCGCACGCGTCCGCTGTCTCCACCGAGCGCAGGACCTCTTGTTGCCACTGCGCGGCGGACATGATGCTGATTTCCGGTGCTCGTCCCGGCAGAAATCTGCCGCGGTAGACTTGGCCGCGGTAGGCAGCCAAGCCCACCAAAATTGGACGCGGTGGCGCGGTCTGCGGTTCCTCGCGGCGCGCCGATGGTGTGGGCTTTGGTGCGGCCAAGTCCCTGATTGCGATGAGCGAATTGACGGCGACGAGTGGGATTTCGAGCGCGTAGGCCAGTGTTTTCGCCGTCGTGACGGCAATCCGCAGCCCCGTGAAGGAGCCGGGCCCCGATGCCACGGCGATGTAGCCGAGCGTTTCGAGTGTCCCGCCCGGAAGATATTCGGCGGCCAGGTCCGCGATCGCGGGCGCGAGACTGGCCGCCGCCCGCGAATCGTGAGCAAGCGAGCGAGCCACGATTACACTGGTGCCAGCCAGCAAGGCGATTGACCCGTCCCGGCCGATGACTTCCATGGCGAGCGACGTTGTTGTCGGGGATGGGGCCGGTGGCCCAGATATTTCCTGCTGCATAGGTTGTTGCACAATTTTCATAAACGCTACAATCCCCTTTTCGCTACCGATGATCGGGAAGTTGGGGCGCGGTCATCCGCTGGGTTGATCCGCCAAGCGAGCGTGGTGTGTTTGAGTATCCGAGTTTTACTAGGTTTTGAGAGTTTTCGTGAAGCGAGCATTGATCAGCGATATCCACGGCAACCTGGAAGCCTTGCAGGCCGTGATGGCCGACATTGATGCCATCGGTGTCGACGATATTTTTTGCCTGGGTGACATCATCGGCTATGGCCCCAATCCCTGCGAGTGCCTTGACACGGTAATGCGCCGCTGCAAACGGACGATCCTGGGCAATCACGACCAGGCGGCCCTATTCGATCCGGATGGGTTCAATCCAATGGCATTGAAGGCGATCTATTGGACCCGCGACCAGCTCGATGCGGGCAATGGCAGCCAAACCCAGATCAACGCCCGCTGGGATTTCCTCGGCGAACTGCCGCGGTTCATCAACGACGAACCCTACCGCTTCGTCCACGGCTCACCGCGCGACCCCACCAACGAATACGTGTTCCCCGAATACGTGTACGACACGCGGAAAATGGAGATTCTGTTCGGCAAAATCGACCAATACTGCTTCATGGGGCACACCCACCTGCCGGGAGTGTTCACGACGTCCTGCGAGTTCATTTCGCCCGAAGAATGCGATCACACGTATCCGCTGGGTTCGACGAAGCTGCTCGTCAACGTCGGTAGTGTCGGTCAACCGCGTGATGAGAACCCGCGGGCGTGTTACGTCATTCTCGATACCGACGCCAAGGCGGTTACCTATCGACGCGTAGGCTATGATTTTAATGCCACCGCGGAGAAAATTTACGCACAGCCCGATCTCGACAACGCGCTCGGCGACCGACTCAAACGAGGACACTGATCGGGTGACACGTACCGCAATCTTGAGTGACATTCACGGCAATCTCGCGGCACTGAACGCGGTGATGGCGGATATTGAATCGCAAAATGTCGAGCGCATCGTGTGCTTGGGCGATGTCGTCGGCTACGGTCCCCAGCCGTGTGAATGCTTGGACCAAGTCATGGAATTCGACTTCTGCGTGCTCGGTAATCATGACAGTAGCTCGTTGTTCGACCCGGAAGGGTTCAACGTCGCCGCCGAGCAAGCAATCTTTTGGACTCGTGCCCAGCTCGAAAAAGTTGGGGACGATCCAGAACTGAGTCGACGGCGGATCGATTACTTGTGCGCGCTCCCACGGACGGTTCGCGAAAGTGACTGGTTGTTCGTTCACGGTTCTCCGCGCGGGCCGACGAACGAGTACGTCTTTCCCGAAGACACTCAGAACGTGAAAAAGATGGAGAAACTGTTCTCCCTGGTGCCGCGATTATGCTTCCAGGGTCACACGCACGTGCCGGGCGTGTTCACGCTCGACCACCGCTTCATCCGCCCCGCCGAGACGGGCACCGGCTATTCGGTAGCCGATCCCCTCGCGAAACTGATGATCAACGTCGGTAGCGTCGGCCAACCCCGCGACAGCGATCCTCGCAGTTGCTACGTGATCGCGGACCCCGAGGTGCTCGAATTCCGCCGCGTCGAGTATGACATCGAACGCACCGTCAAACTGATCGAAGCGGAAAGCGACCTCGACAATTTCTTAGGATATCGGCTCCGAGAAGGCCGCTGATAGGAAAGCCAAATCGGGCGGTCTGGCTGGATTCCAACGTTCCACCTAATATGACTCGCCCGCAACTTTACCTATTCACGAATAGCATCATGGCGTGCGAAGGTTCATTAAATGACATCTCTAATTGAGTTGAAAGGGTTGCTTGAGTTATCGAGCGACCCGCTGGGACGTCGGTGAACGTGGGCGTCAATCGATGCTACTTGCGACAGAGTTGTTGTAGTTTTTCTTGAGCCGCTCCGCTGTCGATTGCGTCCGCGGCCAGGCGTGCGGCTTGGGGCAAGTCGTCGGTCCGTCCGACGAGAAGGAGCGCGACGGCGCTGCCGGCGACGACGGTGTCGCGGGATGGGCCGGGTTTGCCAGCGAAAATGTCGCGGATGACTCGCGCACTTTCGGCTGAGTCGGCGACGACGAGTGCGTCCGCGTTGGTTGGTGGCAGGCCGAAATCGGCGGCGGTCCAGGCATGGACGGTTTGCTCGGTCAAGCGGACTTCGATGCACTGGGTGGTGCGATCGAGTGATATTTCGTCTTGACCGTCCTCAGCACGCACGACAAAGCTCCGCTGCGTATTGAGTTCACTCAGCGCCGCGGCGATCTTGGTCTGCGTTGTCGGCGAGACGGTGCCCAAGAGTTGATGGGTGGCCGCGGCGGGGTTGCACAACGGCCCGAGCAAATTGAACAGCGTCGGTACACCGAGGCTGCGGCGGATCGCGACGACGTGCCGCATCGCTGGATGCAGTTTCGCGGCAAAGCAAAAACAGATGCCAATTTCGTTCAAGCTACGGGCCACCTCGTCGGCGTCTGATTCAATCCGCACGCCGAGATGTTCGAGCACGTCGGCCGACCCCGAGCGACTGGTGGCGGCCCGGTTGCCGTGCTTGGCGACGGCCACACCGCACGCGGCGGCCAGGATCGCGACGGCGGTGGAAATATTGAAGGTGCCCGATCCGCTGCCGCCCGTCCCGCAGGTGTCCAGCAGGATCTCGTGGTCGTGCTCGATCCGCGTCATGTGAGCCCGCAGCGCCGTGGCCGCTCCCACGAGCTCACTCACCGACTCGCCTTTCTCGCGCAGCGACAACAACAACTCACCCACGCTCGACTCCGCCGCTTCGCCCCGCAGCATCGTGTCGATCAGATGCCCAGTCTGCTCCGCAGTGAGGTCGGTACCGGAGCGGGCGAGGGCAATGGCGGCGGGGAAATCAAGCATGTCGGCAAGGGGAGTAGGGGAGACAAGGAGACAAGGAGACAAGGAGACAAGGAGACAAGGAGACAAGGAGACAAGGAGACAGGGAGACAGGGAGACAGGGAGACAGGGAGACAGGGAGACAGGGAGACAGGAAGAGTGGCGTGGTCAATGGAGGAGTGCAGTATAAGGAGAGATGAGAAATGAGCGAGGAACTGGGAGACTGAGATTGATCGTTGGGGCAATGTGCAACCTCAAGCACAAGTCCTCTCCTTGTCTCCCCCTCTCCCCTCTCCTTGTCTCCTTGTCTCCTTGTCTCCTTGTCTCCTTGTCTCCCCGTCCTCCTCTTCTCCGCTGGGGGCGGAGTTCTTAGACTAATGGGCATGTCACGAAAAATCATACTCGACTGCGATCCTGGGATCGACGGCGCGGTTGCCATCACGATGGCATTGTTCGATCCACGCTTGGACGTGTTAGCGGTCACCGCGACTGCGGGCACGGTCGACGCGGGGATGGCCAATACGAATACGGCGGCGATCATTGCCAAGCTCGATCCGGCTCGCTATCCACGCATCGGCACGGCGATGCCGCCCCAGGACGCACCGGTTCTGGACGACATTCATCTCAACGGCCCAGACGGTTTGGCGGGCTGTCATTTTCCCACGGCAACGCGTCAGAACGATCATCCCAGCGACAAGGTAATGGCCGATGTGATTCGGCGATATCCCGGTGAGGTGACGATCGTGTGCCTGGGTCCGCTCTCAAACCTCGCCCGGTTGCTGCGACGTGATCCAATGCTCGTTCCGATGATTGACAAGGTCGTCATCAGTGGCGGGACTGTCGCCCACAGCGGCAACGCGACCGCGCTCGCCGAAATGAATTTCTTTTTCGACCCGACGAGTGCGCGCGAAGTATTCGCATCACTGACGACCAAGAGCTTGGTACCGTTGGACGTCACCGAATCGATCACGTTCGGGCTCGCTTTGATGGATAAGTTACCCGAAGAAAGTTCGCGGGCGGGTTGGCTGTTGCGCAAGATCCTGCCCTATAAATTCCGCGCCGGTCATCAAAGACTTGGCCGCGAAGTGATGCCGCTGCAAGATGCGGTAACGATCGTTTCAGTCGTTGAACCCGAATTGTTCCAGTGGGAAGAAATGGCGGGTGATGTCGAGGTCAGCGGCACGTTGACGCGAGGGATGACGTTGTTCGATCGCCGCATGCGACCGGAATGGAAGACCAATATGGAAGTCGCACGTCGAGCCTCCGCCTCGGACGTTCGAGACGCTATCATTCGCGGCCTGCGATACGCCGGTCAACAAACCTAAAAGTTCTTTATGGCTGAACTCTTTTCGATCCCTGGACTGTTTACCCTGGGCATGCTCGTGCTGCTGCAAGCGGTGCTGGGGTTCGACAACTTGCTGTATATTTCAATCGAGAGCAAGCGGGTTGCCGAAGACAAGCAGTCGATGGTGCGAAAGCTCGGGATCGGAGTGGCGATCGTGCTGCGGATCGCGCTGCTGTTCGTGGTCGTCCATTTGATCACCTTGCTCGAGGACGCATTTTTCACAACTCACAATGGCTATGTCGACATGGCTGTCTCCGGGCATAGTTTGATCGTGCTGTTCGGCGGCGCGTTCATCCTGTGGACGGCGACGAAAGAGATCCACCACCTGCTGTCGGATCCGGAGGTCGGGCACGGCGAAGAAAAGCCGACGTCGAGCGTTGGCAAAGCGATCACGCTGATCGTCGTGATGAACTTGGTGTTCTCGTTTGATTCGATCCTCAGCGCCATGGCGCTCAGCAAAAACATGTGGATCATATCCACCGCGATCATCATTTCAGGTGTGATGATGATATTGCTAGCCGATCAAGTCGCCGAGTTCATCAAGAAAAATCGGATGTTCGAAGTCCTTGGGTTGTTCATCCTGTTCATCGTCGGCGTCATGTTAGTCAGCGAAGGCGGCGAACTGGCCCACGTGGTTCTATTTGGTCATGAGGTCCACCATATGCCCAAGAGCACGTTCTACTTCGTGCTGGCGACTTTAATCCTGGTCGATATTGTGCAGACTCGGTATCAGAAACGATTGATGGCGCGGCAGGATAAGAGAGCGTCGTAGTCCGCCAGTTGCGTTGACAACATCGCCCAGAAAACGGCAACCCGCGGGGGTATCGGACCGTATATCAACCCAAAGCCTCAACGTGGCGTAAGCTTCCAGCTTGCGTTTTCTCAATCGCAAGCTGGAAGCTTACGCCACTTATTGTTCCGACGGCACTAATCGGTTCCGCGAACCTCGAGGCGCGTGATTGCCGCGTCGAGGGGAATCAAGGAAGTCTCATCATTCTGCCGGGCGACGTACATCTTCATGGTTTTTTTGAGTTCGGCGAGCAATTCCAACGCCGCATCGTCCGGAGTGACGTGTTCGGCAAAGAACGGCAAGGCGAGCTTCCAGATCGAGTCGTCATCGGCGAGCAGTCCCAGGGGGATTTCTCCCAGCGTACCAGGTGACGAACCGCGTCGTTGGCTCCATTCGCCTATCATCGGCGTTCTCATCCATCCTAGCTGCTGAAAGATTTGCTCGATCAGCGGTTCGGACGCGTGCTCGGCCAAATATCCAAAGGCCTCGTCACTGCGATGCGAATAGCGTTCGCACCATTTGTCCATCATCGCGGAGCATAGATAAGCGTCGTACTTTGCGGACAAAACATCTCGTTCTCGCAGTCGTGTGGCGGCGAGCAATTCATCTTCGCTGATCCCCCATACGTTCTCAATCGCGCCTCCCGGATAGCCCGACTCATGCGAACTCGGGTAAACAGGATGACCAGATTTATCTTTCGCCGACCATTTTTCAAACCGTTCAGTCAAACGCTGCTTGACGAATGAGGCAATCCAATCGTTCTGCGTCAACTCGGGATCGATCGCCAAGCCCAGCCACAGGGCGCAGTCTTGCAGAATTGTCGTCACTTTCTCATCGCCTACAATCTCGTTGGGCACCTCGATTTGCGACACGTCATGAAGTTGATCGATGAGTGACTGCAAGAGACTGCCGGTCGCAGCGTCGTGTGCGAGTTGTTCAATATCGCCAATGGCTCGGGCGCGTTGCAGGTGTTTGGCCTGACGACCGGTATCGACTGCGACGCGGTAGTTGTTGAGCAGTCCCACCGAGACGCCGCGACTCTTGGTATTGCCGTTTTGCAACTCATCATTGATCGCATGCAGACCCGGCATCGGGAGATAGTCGCCGAAGATGGGGATGAGATTTGCCATGTAGAAATCGGAACGCGCTTGGTCAGTTAACGTGTCCGTCGTTTTCGTTGCTGTGGTCTCGTTGGCACGGCCCCAGCGGCGTGCCAGTTCCAGTGTCCGAACAGCGGCTTGGTGCCGCGTTTCGGTACCAAGAGACAGCACTTTCAACGCGGTCATCGCCACCGCGACGGTCTTCACGTCGCGTTCATTCTCGAGCACCTGCATCCAGTAATCGAAGTCATGTCCTTGGAACATCGGTGCCGGCGGTTGTTCATCAACTGGCTGGTCGGTCGGTGCTGCAGATGACGACTCGTCATTCAACTCGACCATATCCGCGTCTGGGAGCGGTCCGTGTATCGCCGTGTAGCGTGTACTCAATTCGTCAATTGCGTCGTCGATGGGTTTGTAAACATCAACGTTAGTTGACGAATTCACGGATAAAAGTCTCCTGAACCATGATTGAATGTTCTCCTCCTCCATTGCTTTTCGAATCAGACGCAGTCGTTCGAGAGAGTCGGCAGTAGCTTCGATATGACGCGAGTAGAAGGACAGAGATAGTTTCCACTGAGTGTTCTGCGGATTGGCAATCTCAAAAGTTGCAGTAGATCCTCCACCACCCATCCCACCCATACCTGAGCGCTCGCCAACATTGCCAACGTACCCGTCACGGCTCGCGTCAAGAATTTTGTCGAGCCGATTGCTAATGTCATCGAGCAGGACATCAGGGGCTTTTTCAGAGACTTGGTTAAACATGCTTTCGATCTCCTCGTCACCGCCAACGGAACCCAGGGAAAACAACTGGTTAACGACGTTACCCCACGTAACTCCATGCTGGCCGCTGGTTACCCACGTAATACCGAGTTCGACGATAGGAGCGTGATAAATGCTGATGTCGCTTTTCATTAGCCGTGCGATATACGGCTCAATCAGTGGATCTCCGGCAACAGGTTTTTCTAGCACTACTTGGATGGAATAAACCGCTCCACTGATTGCGGGATGGTTAACTTTTTGCGAGGCGGAGCAATCGATCATGGATCGTTGGATCGATCGCAACAATTCCATTCTTTGCTGATGTTTCGATGAGTCAGCCAGCCATTGTTGAGCTGACTTGCTTGGAGTCCAAGAAGGGCTGTCTTTCTGCGGAAAAAGTGCAGTTGGAATCAGCTGGGAAGCTGCTTGTAGGGTTCGCTCATTGCAGTCATGGAGGCCGTGAGCGATCGATTTGATCACAATGTCGATCGAATAGCGTGAGTAGACATTCAGCAAATATCCCATGAAAACGTGTGACGGATCTTCGCTACTGCTAACTTGCTCAGGACTGGTCGGGGCAACAGAACCAAGTGCTCCCCAACGACTCGTCAAGGCAAACGTGGCTTCGGCCGCGGCGAGTTGCTGCTCCGACGTTCGCGCGAGGGTTTGCACGGCCAACATCCCACGCACGACCACCGAGATGTCGCGCTCGTAGCGGATCGCTTGCATCCAGTAATCCAAGTCATGTCCTTGGTAGAGTTCAGTCGATTCAGCACCGGACGCACCCGAGTCTTGATTCGCACTGGCGATGACCTGCAAGTCGGACGTCGTGCCTCGGCCGATCGTGACAACCTCATTGCTGAGTTTCAGCGCCTCGCCACCGCCTTCGATTTCGACTCGGTAGGTACCCTTCCGCAGCACGATGTGATTGTCTTGATCGGACGAGACTTCGAGCTGCTCGACGAGTTCGTCGTCTTGCTTGACGTTCACCGTCAAACCATCGAGCTGCGAATGCACGACCAGTTCACCGCGATCGGTTTGGATTTTGAAAACGATTGCGGCCAGCAAGAATGCGGCGAACATGCCGCCCGCGATCCAAGGGGAAATTCGGTGTCGCGGCGGCGTGCCTGAAGCGGCGGACGCGGGTGGTGTCGTGTGCCACACCGAGCCGGCTTCATCCGATGTTTTTGCCGCCGTGCTGATGAGCTTTTTCAAGCGGTGACCCGTGGCCGGAGCTTCGAGCCTCGACGCGATCTCGTCGGCTGACGCGGGCCGCTCGCTCGGATCGCGGGCGAGCATTTCAGCGACCAAACCGACAACGTTTTCGTCGATGTCTTCTCGGATCGAATCCAGACGGGGAGCGTCGTTTTGCGTGATGGCGAGAATCTGTTTGGTCAGGCCGCCGTGTCGTTCGTGAGGCGATCGGCCCGCGATCAAGCGAAATAGCGTGGCGCCGAGTGAGTACAAATCGGCGCGGCGGTCGACGTCGCGGCTATCGGCGAGCTGTTCGGGTGACATGAACGCGACCGTGCCCATCAGGTGCCCCACGGTCGTCAAGCGATCATCGACGCAAATCGGATCGTCGCCGTCGAGCACCAAGCCGAGGTCGAGTACTTTGACGATCCCGCCGCGGGTCAGCATCAAATTGGAGGGTTTGATATCGCGGTGAACCAATCCAGCGGCATGGATATGAGCGAGCCCAAGAGCGGCCTGACGGACGATCTCGCAAGCGTCACGGACGGCCAAGGGGCCGATGCGGCGGGCGATGCAGCCGACGTCGAGCCCGTCGAGATATTCCATCACCAGAAAATGCCAGCCGTCTTCATGACCCGCGTCGGTGGTGCGGACGACGTGGGTGTGTTCCAAAGCTGCAGCGGCGACCATCTCTCGCTCGAAACGGCTGAGCCAGCCGGGATGGTCGACGCGTTCGCGTGGCAGTAGTTTGATTGCGAAACGTCGTTTGAGTCGCTCGTGCTGGGCGAGCAGCACCGTGCTCATCCCGCCGCTGCCCAGTGGCCCGAGAATCCGGTAGGGGCCGAGAGTCTCGCGTGGTAAAACGCCTTCGAGTGAGAAGCCACGGATGCTGGCGGGATATTCGCTGGCTGGGGTTTGCATCAGCCGCAACATCGCGGCCTGGCAGGCGGTCTCGTTTTGCAAATCGTCGGCGAGCGGATCGCCGTACTCGTCGATTTCGGATGATTGGATTGATTCCGCGGCGGATCGGCAGTCGTCGCACTCGTCCAGATGGGCAATCGCGGCGTCGAACTGGTCAACCGGCAACTCGCCATGAATGACTCGTCGCAGTTCCTCGGGGGCGAGGCATGTCGGATCGGCTGCGTTGCGCTGCGTGCTGGCCTCGTTGGGCGTGTCCTGTTTCATGGCGATCATGGTTCAATCCGGGGGCGTCTGCCTGATGGGTTTAGCTTAAGCACCTGTCAATAAGTTTCCAAGTTTTTTGATAACCGTGGCTAGCGCCAAAACGGCTCATTATGTCGTAAAACTTATCGACAGGTGCGTACATCAGGTTCAACGCTGGGATTGGACAGGCCTGCGAGTTCGCTGCGGAGTCGATGCAATACTCGGGCACGGGCTTTGTAGACGGCCCAGCGGGAGACGTCCATTTCGGCGGCAACGTCGTCGGGATCGCGACCGATAACCGCCGTTTCCCAGAACATCTGCCAGGTCCGCGGCTCAAATTTCTGGCGTAGAAATTCGATCATCCGTCGACGGACGATCGCCATTTCGGTTTTCTCATCGCCCGGTGGCAAGTCGCTGACGGATAGATCCGTCTGGGGGTCTGCGGGAGCTGACGGCACTGGCAGCTCCGACATCGCAATCAGTGCCGCCGTCCCGCCGACTGCGTCGTCGCCAGCGGCCTGGCGGGTGGCGCGGCGTCGGGCTTGATCGCGGATTTTATTGCGAGTGATCGTCCACAACCATCCGCGAAACGTGGCATCCACGATTTCGTGGTCAAAACCGCCGATCGCACGCGAGACGGCCACGAAGGTTTCTTGCATGACATCGGCCGCGTCGGCGGATTGGCATCCCGCCCGCCGCGCCCATCCGTAGACGACGGGACCGTAGACTTGGGCCAACATTTTCCAAGCATCGCCGTCGCCATGCTGGACTCGCTCAAGCAAAGAGACGGATGTCGACGGTTCGTTGGATTCGGTGTAGGTTTTCATGATTCTGATTGGATTTTCCGTCTCGTACCTCTGACCACCGCCTTACTCATGTTTGCACTCTGTAACGAAACGTTCCGTGATACTCCCTTATCCGATGCGGTCCGTCTGACAGCCGAACTCGGTTATACCGGTTGGGAAGTCGCTCCGTTCATGTTGGCTGATCACGTCGACGCGATTGGACCGGAGCAGCGGGTGGAGTACCGCCGCACCGTTGAGGACGCGGGGTTGAAGATCATTGGGCTGCACTGGTTGCTCGCGGGCACCGAAGGCTTGCATTTGACCACACCGGACGCGTCGATGCGACAAAACGCAGCGGACTATCTCAAGCGACTGACGCCGTTATGTAGCGATCTCGGCGGCAACTTGATGGTGCTCGGTTCCCCTCAGCAGCGGAACCGCACCGAAGGCCAATCGCGTCATCAAGCGATGTTGAACGCGGCTGAGGTACTGCGTGAGGTCGTCCCGACACTGCAGGAGCACAACGTTCGCATCGCCGTCGAGCCGCTTGGTCCGCAAGAAGGCGATTTTCTCAACACGGCCGATGAAGCCTGTGAGCTCATCGATGCGGTTGGCGACCCGAGCGTGGCGTTGCATCTCGACGTCAAAGCCATGAGCACCGAAGCGGAACCGATTGATCAGGTCATCCGCAAGCACGCCGATCGGATGATCCACTTTCATGCCAACGACCCCAACCTGCTCGGCCCAGGGATGGGCGACGTTGAGTTTGAACCGATCATGCGGGCGCTGCGAGACGTCAAATATGACGGTTGGATCAGCGTCGAGGTGTTTGACTACTCGCCCGGCGCCGAAACGCTGGCTCGTGAAAGCATCGCTAACCTGCGCGCCGCGAGCGGTGGGACACTCTAGTACGTCTCTCCTCCGCGAAACGGAGACTGTTGAAATACTCGATTTGCCGCCGCGCGGGACGTCGATTTAATTATTGACGAATCCACCTGTAGCGGAAGTCGC
>JBDNIG010000716.1:0-2967 GCA_041688415.1 Rhodopirellula sp.
AGGTGACCGTAACACAACGCAACCATACTATCATTCGGTATTCCAAGTTCACGGCGTAGCTTTTCAGGCGTCTTTGTAGCGGGCGGCATTGGGTAGTCACCGTGTGGAACCACCGTTGTTGGTATCTCCGGAGCACCGTGTTCGCTCAAGTCGATGTCGTGATGGACGAACGCATCCGCGAGAAATGAATAGCCGGCACTAACCGAGCGATGATGCCACCATCTTGGACCGACGACGTAGTCTCTCACCGGATCGAGAACCATCGCACCAATCCAAACTCCTGCTTCTCGATGGCGTCGAAGTGGCGGCGTCCAAATGGGTGCTAGGTACTCCATGAACGAGGCGAACAATACGTTCTG
Source organism: Rhodopirellula sp. (assembly GCA_041688415.1). Classification (GTDB taxonomy): domain Bacteria; phylum Planctomycetota; class Planctomycetia; order Pirellulales; family Pirellulaceae; genus Rhodopirellula. The sequence continues at coordinate 360 of JBDNIG010000716.1, forward strand.
ATAACCTCCGTTGCTGATTGCAAGATCACAAAGGCGTGCATTTCTTAAAATTGACTGCGCCGTCAGCCATCGACTCTTAGAACGTGAGTAACTGCCATGTGAAGGTGGACTGATCAATTTCCGTTGCTGACGATACCGAGTCGAAGCGGTTTCATGGCGCCAATCTGGAGGACAGAGCATTGTCACGTCGATGCCAGCCTCGCACAATGCTGTCGCCTGATGATGAGCATTCAACGCCACACCGCCAACGCTGATAGGACAAAAATGCAATAGTCGAGTTTTCATCATGCCTTAGCAAACAGCCCTACTTGGCCGGGCATGAGGCCGGGGACGATCGTGTACAGCACGCTCACCAGCGAGCGGCGAATCAGCCCCGATGTGCTCTCCACGTGGGGACGGTACCAGTGCCTGTTGAGCCGAAAGCCCGAGGCCTCAAACAGGTCGACAAGCTCCGCCCTGTTCCATTCACGCCAGTGCAATCCAACACTGGTCGATCTTCCCGGCATCAACTGAAGCTGCAACGCACTGATCGGACTCAGATAGCCCTTTCCGCGAAGCATGTAAACTCGATTCTTCAGGCAGGTCAAATTCGGTGTCGCACAGTAGACTTGGCCGCTAGGTTTCAGAAGTCGTCTAAATTCGCGAAGCAATGGGATGGCATTAAAATTAAGGTGCTCAAGAACCTCGTTGAATACAATCAGGTCGTATTGCCCAGCCTCCAATGGGAACTTGATTTCCGAAAGATCGAGTGCGACACGTTCAATTCCACGCTCGGAAAGAAAATCGACGAGCGCGGCATCTTCAATAATGAAGGGGATGTCGTGTGCGACAACCTTGTGGCCGAGATTCGCTAGGGCTGCTGAGACTACACCGTTAAAAGCACCGATTTCAAGAATCTGTAACGAATCCCCGATTTTTGCAATGTCCTCTAACGTCCGGGCATAACGAAAACGCATGTGTGTATTGTAGTCGCCAAGGTCACCGAATTGGGGACTGATGTTATTGGATTCTGCAATAGCCGAGTCAAGCGATGTAAGTATATCAGCCATGAAATCAATCACGTTGCGTTGGCAGGAGAATGGCACTGAAATCTTGAGAGGAAAAGTATCGTTTCACACTCTCGATCTTTTCATTGGCGTCTCTAGTGAGAGAATCGATGGAACTCATCGATTCAAGAAGCGAATCTTTCAGCCCCACACCGTCATCACCACTGGCCACGCCAATTTTGAACGTGTCAGCCAAAGTGGCGACCCACGTATCGCTTGTATACACAATCGGCTTGCCTAGCATCATGGCTTCTACCGCAACTCCAGAAATTCGTGCGTAATATGCCTCGCGCATGTACGGCAGAACGATCAGATCAGCTTCATTGAGTTCGTTCAAATACTCGGTACTGCTGAGCGGTTCGCGAATAATTCGAAAGCGAATTCGATCGGACTCGTAGCTGGAAACTTCGTCAGGTCCGATGCTGTTTCCGTCGGGAAGAACGAACGGGGAATGCCACTGCAATGCAAATTCCACGGGACGCTGAAGCTCCTCGGTCGCCAACATTTTCGCAGCGTCTAGCAATCGCGTCACCCCTTTTTCATACCGTGCGGGTCCCGGCAAGAAAACGCGCAGCGGTCTTGCCGGGTCGTTTCCGTCCACATTGTTTTTGCGAGCGGAGAATTCCATCCCTACCAGCGATGGATGCGGCAAGACTTCAAATCGAATGCCCGTCAGTTCCTCGTACTCGTCGGCAAGTCGTTCACTATCGGTGACGAATCGCACGCGGCCATCTTCGAGCATCGGCGCAAAACGGCAAATCGCCCACTTCCAAAATTTCGCCGTACCGCGAAAGGTTCGATTGCCCTGCGAATCATAGAGCGCGATGTTGTTTCGGATCAGCAACACGAGCTGACCCAAACGCTTGCCCCCATACCGCTTCGCAATCGCGTGGTAGCCGACCAAGTGATGCAGCACGACGGTGGGCGCAAAGACCGTGTCGTAATATTCAGCTTGCTTCAAATAGGAGGACAAGTCGCGGTACAGTCGATAATTGTGCTGCCCGATGCCAAAATAACGCCGCCAGGCTTGCGGATGATTGTAGATCTGGTCCCACACCGTGTAGCGAAAATGCGGAATCGCGCTGAGTTCCTCAGCGACATCGGGCTCCATCGTCCGATGTCCCAGCATGTCAACCTGGACATCGCCAGCCGACTGCACCGCCGCCTTGGTGGCTCGGTTGTACTCGAACCAATGACCTTCGCGGTTGCGGAGTGCTTCTTCGGTTATTAGCAGGCGACGGAGCATTCGAGTTGAATCTTCCAAGGGACATCGATTTTATAGCTGAAGACTTTCATGACCGCTGAAGTGACATTATCCAGTCTCCCTTCTCCATCGCGGAGGTCGTGCGGCTTATAAGTTGTGGCAGTGTGACGATCTACCTCTCCCAGCGAAACTGGGGGAGGTCGAGCGACGCCGTTCAGGCGTTCGCGAGGGAGGGGGCCCTACACAGCGCCGGTTGCCATGCGGTTTGCCGTACACAACGCTCAGCACCGAGCCCCCTCCCGAACGGCGGCGAAAGGCCGCGTTCGACCTCCCCCAAAGCAAAGCTGTGGTGGAGGTA
>JBDNIG010000717.1:0-11137 GCA_041688415.1 Rhodopirellula sp.
GCCAGACGGCTCCGTCCGTCTGAGCTGAATCCACGCCTGGATTCCCACGACGAGCGGCGGCGTCGGTCGACGATGCGTTCCGGCTACGACGGGGAGGCGTATTCGCAGGCTTCGGCCACCAGGTCGACGGTGCGGTCGATCTGTTCGCGGCTGGTCGTCCAGCCAACTGAAAAACGCAGCGTGCGACCGATTTGTAGGTCGGTGCGTCCGATCGCGCGGAGTACTCGTGTGATCTCATCGGGTGGGCTTTCCGACTGCGCCGCGGCAACGACAATCTGCCGCGCCGCCTTCTGAATTCGTTTCGCTTCGGTGTCCAGTTCGATCGCAACCGTATTAGGCAATCCATCGACATGCTCGGCCAAGACCTCGATCCGACCATCGAGCGTCGTGCGTAGACCACCAATCAATCGCTGGCAGAGTTCTTGCAGCGTCATTTGGGCTTCGTCGACGCAGCGGGCCGTCAGCGACGCGGCGGCGCCGAGGCCGACGATCCCGGGCACGTTTTCGCTGCCCGCACGCAAACCCATCTCGCGGGATTCACCAAACGAGATGGGATGCATGTCCAGCCCGCGGCGAACATACAATGCGCCACAGCCCTTGGGCCCGTAGAACTTGTGCGCAGTCAGCGATAGGGTGTCGACGCGCAATTGATGCACGTCGATCGGAATGCGACCGACCGCTGCGGTGGCATCACAGTGAATGCGAATCCCGCGGCTGTGGCAGCGATCAGCTAGCTCTCGAATCGGCTGGATCGTACCCAGGACGGGGTTGGCCAGTTGGAGGCAGGCCAGCCGCGTGGTGGGTTCGAACCGCGACGCGAACGCCTGCACCGAAACCACCCCCTGGCTATCACAGGGCACCCAATCCACCCGCCAACCGAGCAGCCGTAAGTGTTTGGCAGCGGCGATCACGGATTCGTCTTCGACCTCGGAGATCAAAGCGTGCGGCGGAGGCACGTCGGCGTTGCAGGGATAGGTGGGGATCAGGTCGTGTGGGTCGCTGCCGGCGTGACAGATCATCGCCGCCCCGAGCACGCCGAGATTGTTCGCTTCGGTACCGCCACTGGTAAAAACCACCTCGAACGGGTCGCAGCCGAGCAGCATCGACACGTTCTCACGCGCACTCTCGATCGCTTCACCGACCGCCGAAGCGTGCACGTGCGACTGAGACGGCAGCATGAAATGCGTTGACCAAAAGGCCTGCATCGACTCGACGACCGAGGGGGCCATCGGCGTCGTCCGATTGAAATCCAGATAGATCAGAGACACGGGCGTGGACTAGCTCGACTTCTTTTTTTTGCGTTTCTTGGCCAGCCGCTTAATTTTTTTGACTTCTTCTTCGGCCACGACCCAGCCCCGACAGTTCCGCGCACCGCAGCGGCACGCGGGATTCCAGTCAAATGCTTCCCAGGCGTAATCGAACGTTATCTGCGACTCCGCTTCGATATTGCAAATCGCGACCACCCCGAGTGAGGTTTTCGTTAACTGGATCAACTCAGAATTCGGGCTGCAGGAGTGGTTCATGAACGCGCCCGGCATGCTCGGTTCGAGATACCATTTCGTATCCAGATCCATCACGTATTCGCTGCCTTCGTATTCCTTTTTGCTGATCAGTTGGCCGGTCACTTCCATCACCAATTCGCCTGGCAGGAACTGGCGCGAAGCAAAAACACCATGTCCACATTTTCCCGACGAACGAACCTCGACGTCGTCGTCCCAGTAGGACCGGTAAGAATAGTCTTTGTCGACGACGGCTTGCAGTTTTTTTCGGCGTCGTTTGTCCAAGGTGATCATGCAGAGTTTCAGGAAAAGACTAGTTGCTCAAGTAGCGAAGGGCTCCTAGTTTCATCAACGCACTGCGAAGCGTCAACGCAGCAATTTACCGAATTCTCCAAACACTTTATCCGGAAACTCTTCCGTCTCGCCGTTGATATCGTCGCGAACCTCCTCTTCACTCCTGATCATGAATACCCCTCCCACTCACATTGATCGTGACTTTCCTGTCCACGGCCGCATCGCGGCGGTGGATTACGGCACCGTTCGGATCGGAATCGCGATTTGCGATCCAGATCGAATTTTGGCCAGCCCGTTGGAGGTACACGCGGTCACGCAGCCCGACGCGGGCGGTTACGCGGCTGACGAGCAGTACTTTCAAAAATTGGCAGTCGAGGAGCGAATTGCCGCCTGGGTCGTCGGTCTGCCGATCCACTGCGATGGTGGCGAGAGCGACAAAAGCACCCAGGCTCGCGCGTTTGCCGTGTGGCTGGGACGGGTCACGTCGCTGCCGACGCGGCTGTTTGACGAACGTTTCACCACGGTTGCGGCGAACCAAAAGATCCGTCAAGCCAAAACGACGCGAAAGAAAACGAAACAGCGAATTGATGCGATCGCCGCGCAGGTATTGCTCGAATCATTCCTCGAAGCCTGCCGATACCGAGGCGAAATCGCCGGCCATGACGCAAATGAAATTGCGGCCGGCGGGGATTCCTTGGTAGATTGACGGGGGATGGGACCATTGTCCCCGTCCGAGATCAATTCGCGTACTCGCACGGCTCGCGTTGTGCCGCTACCAAGTCATCCGCGACGCGTTCACTTGAGAAATTTCACCCGCACCCCCCCAACTGCAACGCTGTGATCAACGCTGTGATGAACGCTGTGATGAACGCTGTGATGAACGCTGTGATGAACGCTGTGATGAACGCTGTGATGAACGCTGTGATGAACGCTGTGAAGCATTTTTTTTTACGCATGGACGAGGCATTCGCCGTTTTGGCGTTCGCCACGGTTGACGCCTTTCTAAACGGAACCGTGGCTAACGCCAAAACGGCTAGAAAAAATGCTTCACGGCGTTGCCCGCACGGGCTCAGCCTGGCGTGCGTGCTCGTGCTGGCGTCGGCGAGTTCGGCCGCGGATGTCGTTGTCGTGTGTTCCGACAACTTTCGAGAAGCTCTCGAGCCGTGGAGTCAATTCCGCCGCGACGAAGGTCTGACGCCCGCGTTCTGTCGCCCGTCCCGCACCGCCGCGGGCACATCGATGCGGATCCGCGAGTCCGCCAACGCCGCGACGCGGTACGTCGTGCTCGTCGGCGATGCGCCTCCGTTCGCGCCTCATCTGCAAAACGATGCTGTTCCCAACCCTGCCGCTGAGCGAGAGTCCGATCGCGGCGATCGAATCCCGTTGTTTTACTTGCCGTCCAAGGTCACCGGTCGGTTTGGTTCCACACCGACGTACCCGTCCGATTTGCCCTACGGAGATTTCGACAACGACGGCGTCAGCGATGCCGCCGTGGGGCGAATGCCGGTTGTGACCCCGGACCAGTTGGCGGCGTTGGTCCAGCGCATCATCGCGTATGAGTCGTCGCATGATTTTGGTTCGTGGCGGCGTCGTTTCCAGCTCACTGCTGGCGTCGGTGGTTTCGGCATGTTGGTCGATGGAGCCATCGAGTCGGTCACACGCGCGGTGCTGACGAGCGTTCTACCTGCCGATACGAAACCGCAGATCGCTTACGCCAGCCCCGGTCATGCATTCTGTCCGTCAGGCCCGTCGTTCAGCGACGCGGTACTGGGCCGATATCAAAACGGAGCGAGATTTTGGGTTTATGCGGGGCACGGCAGTGTCGACCAGCTCAATTTCCTCACCCGCTCATCCAGCGATGCGGCCGCACTGACGCAGCCAGCGGCAGCACTGACGCGGTCGACGTCGGGACGAACGACGAGCGACGGCCAATGGCAAGTCCAGTCGTTACTCGACAACCAAACGGTCTCTCGTTTGCTCGCCCCACGCGGCCGAGCCCCGATTGCCATCATGCTGGCGTGCTACGCGGGCGCCTATGACGCGCCAGGTGATTGCCTGGCCGAACGGATGCTGTTGACGCCGGGCGGACCGATCACGGTGATCGCGGCGAGTCGCTTGACGATGCCCTACGGCAACGCGCGGTTCGGACTCGGGTTGCTCGAGTCGGCCTACAAAGACATTGGGGACGCCGACGCACCCGCGCGATTGGGCGATGCGATGCGGGCCGCCATCAGTCGAATGCAGAATGACGAGACGGGTTCGACGACGCAGTTGATGGTCGACGGATTGGCCAGCCTGATTTCACCGGCTGGCACCGATCTGGCTGACGAATGCAGCGAGCACGCGGGTTTGTATCAATTGCTCGGTGACCCCACGCTGAATCTGCAGTCGCCGCAACCGCTGACGATGGACGTTCTCGCTGCCAACCCCGGTACAACACGGTCGCCGGACCGCTCCGCCGGTCCGAGGTCATCCAATCTCAGTACCGACCGCTTCGCTGCAAAAACTTCGCCGAGCCGCACCGTCTGCGTGAGTGTGACCAGTCCGATTGCGGGCACGTTGACCGTGTGCGTGGATCGACCCCTGACCGCTGTATCGAGTGCGGACGCACTATCGAGTGCGGGCGCTCGCACTGCCGCGACGGACGACCCGCACGACTGCACGCTCGGTCAAACGACGATTCCTATCGAAATCAACGTCGTGGGCACGACAATGATTTCGCTACCCGAGGACTGGAGCGGTCCGGTCGTGGTCCGGGGCTTCGTGCAAGGTCGCGATGGCTGGGCCAGCGGCGCGGCGCGGACGGTGGTGCAATAGCTAACAAAATGAGGGTGGGCCGGCGCTACTCACGCCAATCCGGCCAGTTCCGTTGCACGTTTGACGCGGGAGATGCCAATCATGTAGGCGCCCGTGCGTAGCGACACGTCGTGCTGTGCCGCCATCTGCCACACGGCCTCAAACGCATCGTTCATCGTGCGATCGAGTTCTTGACGAACGCGGTCGAGCGACCAGCGGTAGTGTTGACGGTTCTGCACCCACTCGAAATAGCTCACCGTGACCCCGCCGGCATTGGCCAAAATATCTGGAAGCACCGTCACGCCACGCTCATTGAGTCGCTCATCGGCGGATGGGTGGGTGGGGCCGTTGGCGGCCTCGACGATTACCTTGGCCGCGATCGCGTCGACGTTTTCTTCCGTGATCACGCCACCGAGCGCCGCGGGAATCAACACGTCCACCTGATCGAGTGTCAACAGGGCATCGAGCGGCAAATGTTCGGCATCGTGGAGTCCCTCGAGCAGTCCCTTGGGGTGTGCGAGCTTGTGCCGTAGCAACTTGGGGATGTTCAGTCCATCGGCGTTAAAGTAGGTGCCCGTGATGTCGGAGACCGCCACGATCGGGAGCTGTCCTTCGTGTAGAAACTTCGCCGCGTGCGAACCCACATTTCCGAATCCTTGAATGGCAACTCGCGACTGGTCGGCCGACATGCCGAGCCGCTTGATCAGCTTTTGAGTCAGCGTGCCAACGCCGCGTCCCGTTGCTTCCTCGCGTCCGCGTGCCCCGTATTCCTCGACTGGTTTGCCCGTAATCACCGCTGGATTGAAGCCATGGTATTTTTCCCATTGGTTGCGAAACCAACTCATGACTTGGTGGTCCGTCCCCATGTCGGGTGCGGGGATGTCGGTATCCGGACCGACGATGTCATGGATTTGGTCGACGAAGGCACGCGTCAATCGCTCGATTTCGCTTTTTGACAGTTGGGCTGGATTGACTCCAATCCCACCCTTGGCACCGCCATAGGGCAGATCGACGACGGCCGTTTTCCAGGTCATTAAGCTCGCCATGGCGCGAGACTCGTCCAAGTCGACTTCGTGGTGGTATCGCAATCCGCCTTTCATCGGACCTCGAGTGTGATCGTGCTGGACACGAAAGCCAATGAAGTTCGCCAAATGCCCATCATCGCGGCGGATTGTCACCTGCACCTGAATCTCGCGATCGGGCATCAGCAAGGCTTCGCGTAGTTCGTCACTGATATCGAGCTGGTCAGCGGCCTGGTTGAAAAAGTGGCGTGTCGCTTCGAAGGCTTTCACGATGAACTTTCCAGAGAAGGATAGTAAGGATCAATCCGGCGAGACTTCGCCCGCGATTTTAGTTTCGTCAATCACACGTATCCAACGATAGCCCCAACCGCCGATCAATGCACCCACGATGGGCGCCGACAGGTAGATCCACAAATGGGTGTAATATCCCGATGCAATCGCCGGACCAAGACTGCGGGCAGGATTCATCGAAGCTTTGGTCAACGGTCCGGCCACGAACGCCTCCATTGCGATCACCGCTCCCACGGCCAGCCCAGCGGTGATCGATTTCTCTTTCGCGCCCGTCGAGACGCCCATCACGACCCACATCAGAATGAGGCTCATCATGGCCTCGACGAACCAAGCGCCGCCGGGGGACAGAATTGTCATCGTGGCGCCGAGTTGGTCCTCACCGACGCCGAGCACCGCCCGGATGCTCAGCGCCCCCGCAACCGCGCCAGCGCACTGCACGACGCAATACGCCACCGCGTCCTTGACCGGAAATCGTCCCACGCTGGCGAACGCGATCGAGACGGCGGGGTTGATGTGGGCACCGCTTAAATCGCCGATCGAATAAATCATCGTCATCACAATCAGCCCCCACACCGTCGCGACACCCACGTGCGTCAGCATCCCAGTTTGCACGTCGACCGAGATCGCACCGCAACCAATTAAAATTAAAAAGTAGGTGCCGATGAATTCACAAACGCATCGACGTGGTAAAGAAAGCAGCATCGGTGGTTATCAGTATCCCAGGAGAAAGTGTTGGAGTCCGACGAGTGTTTTCGAGTCACGAATGTACCGCCCCCGAACGAGCCGTTCCACTTCCTTACGAGCGATGACACGGGTAATAATTCGCTCGGTCGCCTCGAGTCGCTGTTCTCCCGCCGTCAAATCCCGAGCGACCACCATGTGCATCCGTTCGTTGCCAAGTCCCGGCGCCGAGTAGAATTCGCACACCACCTCCAACTCCTGCGCATGGTAGCCGGTCTCTTCGATGAGTTCTCTCGCGGCCGTTTCCAATGGCGACTCGCCCGGGTCACGCGTCCCGGCGGGCAATTCCAGCAGCGTTTCACCCACGCCCGTGCGTTCATTTTCGATCATCACGATCGTGTCAGCATCGAGCAGTGGCAGCAGCACGACCGCGCCGGGATGCCGCACGTAAGCCCGCCGGTGAGTCTGGCCGTCTCGCGAAGGCAACGCCATTTCCACAACATCGAAACGGGGGGTTCGCAGCAATACAGTAAAATCGGGCACGTGGTCGATTCCTAACGCGGTGGAAACAGTCTCAGTATCGATCGGCTTTTCCGTCGCCGGAGACGGCACTTCATTGGAATATTTCCGCCAATCACTCCCGGATCATTCACAAAGCCACTAGGCTGCGAGCGGGAAACGGTCTACACTAGCCTATAACGAGAATCATTCTCAACTAGCCAGCCATTGGCGTGGCGCCTTTTCGAGTGAGAGGCGGTCATGCCGTAGGCTCCGCTCCGTCACCCGACGGATCATGCTCCCGCCTCGATTCCAACCTCAGCGCAGCCCATGTTCAGCGAAATCAGTCTAGAACATTTTATCGGCACCAGTGGCGAAATAGCTCGACTGGATCTCCCCGACGCGTGTGCGATTCGCTTGAAGTCGCTCGGTCTGTTCGCGGGCCAGCACGTGCAATTGTCACGCGGCGGCAATCCGCGGATCGTCAAAGCGGCGGGCGGCAAGATCGCGGTCGCCGGTGAGATTGCCCGGGGTATCTACATGCGAGTGGCCCCCTGATGAGTACCTCGGTCGAGTCGACCGAATCGCCTGCCGGTAGCACGTCGACGCAACAGAAAACGGGCCCGCCCGTCGTCGCGATGTTGGGAAATCCGAACGTTGGCAAGACGTCGATTTTCAACAGGTTGACGAATTTGCTCGCCAAAACGTCGAACTTCCCCGGCACGACGATTGATCGCCGCATTGGTCGTGTGGAAATCGGGGCTGGCAAACCGATCACGCTCGTCGATCTGCCGGGTATGTATTCGTTCGAGCCGTCGTCGCCCGAGGAGCATGTCGCGCACGATTTCGTGCTCGGCCAATGCGATCTCGTCCCCGACGCGATGCTGATTGTCGTCGACGCGACGAATTTGCAACGCACCCTGTTTGTCGTTCGACAGGCGCTGCAGCAAGGCCGCCCCACGGTGGTCGTGGTCAACATGATAGAAGCGGCGCGTCGGCGGGGAATTGACATTGACCTCACCACACTCGGTCGCAAACTCGGCTGCCCCGTCGTCGGTGTTTCGGCGAGAACGGGCGAGGGTTTCGATCGGCTGAAATCGCAGCTCGACGTTTTGTTGTCCGGCCCCGCGTTGCCGATGCTCATCGATAGCGGTTCGCCGGAGTGCCCGCCGCAGCCCGCTGAAAACGTGTTGGCGGCTGTTTCGACAGACGAATCCTCGTGCGGATCGTGCCGCATCTGCCCCTTCGCCGACGGTCACCAGTGGGCATCGTCGCTGGCCCGTGAGAGCATCCGCGACGGCAGTGTGGTGTCCGATGAAACGGCCGACCGCGTCGATCGCGTCTTGACGCATCGCTGGTTCGGCATGGCCGTGTTCGCCGTTGTGATGATGATCGCATTCGCGCTGGTGTTCTGGATCGCCCAGGTCCCCATGCAGTGGCTCGATGATGGTTTTGCTGCCCTCGGCTCCGCCGTCAATCGCTGGCTGCCGGCGGGAGACTTTCAAAGCCTCGTCGTTGACGGGATCATTGGTGGCGTCGGCGGTGTGGTGGTGTTTCTGCCCCAGATTCTCATCCTGTTTTTCATGCTGGCGATTTTGGAAGACTCCGGGTACCTGGCGCGGGCCGTCGTCGTGGTGGATCGCTGGATGCGGCGGGTCGGATTGCCCGGCCAAGCGTTTGTGCCGTTGCTGGCCGCTCACGCCTGTGCCATTCCCGCCATCATGGCCACGAAAGTCATCGAGAATCGCCGCGATCGCTTGGCGGCGATCATGGTCATCCCGTTGATGACGTGTTCGGCCCGTTTACCCATCTACACGATGCTCGCGGCGATGCTGTTTCCGAGCAACCCGCTGCTCGCCGCCGGATTGTTTGCCTCGGCCTACGTGCTCGGCATGGTGGCCGCGTTCGCTGTCGCCTTCGTGCTCAAACTGACTTTGTTGCCTGGCCAGCCATCGCCGTTGATCCTCGACCTGCCGCCCTACCGGACACCCTCGGTCCGCAACGCACTGCGATATTCGTACGAACGCGGCTGGATGTTTTTGCGCGACGCCGGCACGGTGATCCTGCTGATCTCGATTGGCATTTGGGCGCTTTCAACCTATCCGAAACTTCCCGATGAACGCTTCGCAACCCAGCTCGAAGCGAATCATGTCGCCGCCGAGCAGATCAGCGAGGGAGAATTAGAAAACATTCGTGCTGCAGCGGATCAGGAGTACGCGATCATCGGCCGGATGGGACGCGTCGTCGCACCGGTCTTCGAACCCTTGGGCTTTGACTGGAAGATCAGCGTCGGGGTAATGACCAGCTTCGCCGCTCGGGAGGTCGTCGTGTCCACCCTCTCGATTCTCTACGGTCTCGGCCCCGAACCCGAGGAGGGTTCGACGTTGCAGCATCGTCTGTCGGCGGCCACCTACCCCGACGGCCGGCCCGTGTTCACGCCCGCGACGTGCGTGAGTTTGCTCGTCTTTTTCGTGCTGGCGATGCAGTGTTTGCCGACGCAGGCGGTCACGAAAAAGGAAACGGGCTCGTGGAAATGGGCAGCGTTCCAGTTCGGCTACATGACCGTGCTCGCCTACGCCGCCGCGTTTGTCGCGTATCATACGATCTCGATGTTCGCGTAACGTCTACTACTTCGTAGCGGTACGGCCCCGCTTGCGCCGTTCCGCTAAGGGGCGGCGCTAGTTTACCTCGATTGCCTACATGAACTATATTACTGAGTTCATGTCAGGATGCCGCTCGCGACGAGTCTGTTCGCGAGGTCGGCTCCCTTGGTCCTTCGCACCCACCCGGGTGCCTTGCAAGTTTAGCCCCTCGAAAGCTCAATATGACTCACCTGTTTCGACGTTCGCTCCTCGGTTTCGTCACGCTCGTTCTGCTCGGCATGGGAAGTGTCTCGGCCCAAGAAGCCGATAAGTGGACCTCTCTGTTCGATGGTAAAACGCTCGACGGTTGGCAGAAGGTCGGTGGCGATGACAGTCACTGGAAAGTTAAGGACGGCGAGATCCGAGGCTCGGGCAATGCCTCGATGCTGGTCTCCACCACCGGTCCCTACAAAAACTTCCGTTATCGCGTGGAAATGAAAATCAATGATCACGGGAACTCGGGTTTGTACTTCCACACCACCGAGAAGCCCGGATTCGCGGACGGCTACGAAGCTCAGGTCAACAGTAGCCACACCGATCCGATTCGCACCGGATCGCTCTACGGCATGTGTCACATCTACCGCCAACTCGTCAAGCCCGATACCTGGTTCACCTACGAGATCGACGTCAAGGCGGACAACTGGCGGGGACGCGATATGATCCGCATCAAGTTCTTGGTCGACGGCAAGGAACTGTACGAGTATCTCGACTTCGAGCAGACATTCGAGGAAGGCTACTTTGCATTTCAGCAGCACGATCCCGGCAGCAAGGTCAGCATCCGCAAGATCGAAGTCCTACCACTGAAGTAGGGCGTCAGCCTCATTCGGGCGGTTAGCTGTCGATGCGGGGTGAGCCAAGTCAACACGGGGCGTTTGTTCTGCGAAACATCCGGTGACTTTTTTGACTGTCCCGGTTTTCTGACCTAAGTACTATTGGTACTCGCTCATAATGCCCCGGAACTCCTCATGACGTCTTGCACCCGTATTCTGCTCGTCGACGACGACGTTCATCTTGCTCATTCGCTCGGCGATTGGTTGGCCGAAGGCGGATTCTTCATTGCAATCGCGAATGATCTTGGCGGGGCGCGTCGGCAACTTGCCGAGCGCGACTTCGATGTGATCATTACCGACCTACGCATCGCCGATCAAGACGGCTTCGAACTGATCCGTCACGCCGCCAAACATCACGGCTCCGTCGCAACGCTCGTGATGACCGGATATGCGGGCCCCCATACCGCGGTCGAAGCCGTGCGTGCTGGCGCGTTTGATCTGTTGACCAAACCGGTAGCCGACGAAGAATTGCTGCGGGCGATCGATCACGCCATGAATCATCAACACGTGGAGCAAGAAAACGAGTCATTGCGCAAGCAGCTCGATCGTCGTCGTGGGCTCGAAAATATCCTCAGTCACGATTA
>JBDNIG010000105.1:0-4279 GCA_041688415.1 Rhodopirellula sp.
AAACCGAATTGTGACGACGCTTGAGGACGATTTGTGCGCCAGGCTTCGTCGGCTCGATCGAACTGAATTGATCGGGAAGTTGATATTGAATCACGAGTGCGCCGTATTTAGGCGTGATCTTTGGCGACGCACATCGAATTCCAATCTTGCGATGCACGACGACTATCCCGAAGCGCTGAACACAATTGTTAGTCGCAACCGCAAATACGATTCTTGCATCCAACCGACGCGACTTGTGATCGAAGCCGCATGCTGTGAATGCCCGATTGAGGGCGGTCTTCAACCGGGCACGTCAGACCTTTCCGAGTTGATGACGTTGGTCAATTCAATCTCGATCGTTGGCGGCTGGTCAGATGCGATCCACATGGACGCAATGAAGCCTGAGCTTGAGATCACACCGCTTGGCAAAGTGTTGTCTGATCCGGAATTTGAGCAACAAATTCTGCAACGCTTCTACACGAAGGCAACCGAAATCGCGATTTCCGACTCAACGGAAAAACAAGCGAAATCGTATCCCGCGACACATGACTGCGACGATCAAGTCGAGAAAGAACCGAAACTGGCGTTTGAAAAGGCATTCATGGAAGAGTTTGGTTTTCCAACCAAGGATGTTCAACTACTGCTGATTGAATTGCTTCGTCTTGGCGAGAAAGAACACGCGATTGCCTACGAGGTCACAGAAGCGGAACTTATCACTCACTTGACGACGAGTGGTATCGGATCACGTGCCCAGGCAGTGGTTGACGAATTCACGCTTCGGAGTCGAGCGACGTGGAGAATCGCTGATACCGATAACGACATCGACGCCTACCATCAGCGGTCGAACGAATACAAAGCGAAAGACTTACATTTCTGGAGACTTCGCCGCCGTCTTTCGCTGCTTCGCCGTCCGATGATCGAGCTTGCGCCGGAACGTCTCTACATCGTTCCAGGAATGATTCAAGAAGCGTTGGCATACACAATGAACAACTATTACTACGGAGCAATCCGACAACAGGACTTATACTGTAAGGAGATGGCGAAGTGGAAGTCGGTGGCTGGGCAAGAGAAGGGGACTGAATTCGCAAACCGTGTAGCCGATGCACTCAAAGGGTTAGGATGGATCACGCGCGTCGAACGCAAGTTGACCGAGATATTTGGCAAGAAGCTCGATCGCGACTACGGAGATGTCGACGTTCTGGCCTACGATCCGGACTCTGGGCGGGTGCTCGTTATCGAATGCAAATCGCTGCACTACCACAAGTCGCACGGAGAAGTTGCGGAGCAAATGAGCGATTGGCGAGGCCTTACCAGCACGAAGGGAAAGCGGGATGACTTGAAAAAGCACCTCGATCGAATTGAAGTGCTGTTGGCCGATCCTCAGCGACTTCGCAAATTCATGAAGGCGAAAGGCGAAATCACCATTGAGCCGTGGCTGATGTTCGAGAACCCGGTTCCAATGCTCCACGCATGGGAAGATAAGGATATCAAGACGAAGTTCGCATCGTTTTTGGAGGTCGAGTCTTTGTTCACGCGTAGATAAGGAATTCTTTGGCGCAGCATTCTCGCGGCGTCGGTCCGGCCGATCGCTGGAGCGTACGGTGCCGCACACGTCAGAAAGCTAAGCGGCCACGGTTTGTCCCATTCCATCCCTGCATCGTTACGGAACACGGGCACGTCCGGCGAAAGGATCGCCCAGTCGCTTGAAGCGGCCGGATCGTTGTCGCGATGGAAATCGTACATCGGGTCACCGAACAGGGTCGCGTACAACGCACTGGATCGGCACAGCGTTTCCTCTTGTGCGGTGGCACCCCGCAAGAATCCACCACCGGGTTCCACGCCATTCGCGAAATTCAGGGCCAGCGGTCGCTGCCCTTCCGTCACCAAACCGTGAGCGGCGGCCAGCGTCGTCTCATTGGCGACGGTCACCAGCGTCTCTGCATGATGGCTTTCGTTCGCTTGCTGCGCCATGTCAGGCAACGTCTCATCTGGCGGAATCGAAACCTTCGTCGCCTCTGCCACGCTGATCTCCGCTGCCCAGTCCACAATCCCGTGGTCAGTCAGATATTCGCCATTATCAATGGCATCGAGGGCTGATCGTCCAAGTGCCTCCGCAATTTCGTAGCGTATTTCAAGAACACGGCGAAGCTTGCGAGCCAATTCATCCGAATCAACGCAGGGGGTGAAACGCAGGTTACTCATCACGTTTTCTCATCATCGCCTCGATTGCCCGAATACCATTCTCCATCTTGTTCCGCGCCGACACGTTCGCCGAGTGAACCTTCATTGCTGGCGGAACAAATCCGTGTAACGCGACCTGTTCTTCGATCCAAAGGACCACGCCGTACCCGGTGCCACGATCATCGTCGCCAAGATCATGGTCCAAACTGATCTCCACCACCTCGCCAGATTTCAACAGCTCAATCGCCTCGTCCGGCCAGTAGACTCGCGTCCAACCATCCGGCGTGGTTCGTTCGTCATCAAGATAGACCTTCATTCAGTCCCCCACCCAATGAAATTTGTCCGCACTCAGTACCGACTCGCCGTCCCAGCGGTACGCGACCAACTTCCCGCCCTTTGCCACGCTGTAGTCAGTGCAGGCCACATTGGCCGCCAGCGGCGTCGGCGTGCCGGTTAGCTGAGAACACCTGCCTCCTTCACAAACGGATTTCGCCAAACGAGCTAAACACGAAGATACGTCACCTCGAATGCTTTGCAGGATCGGTGCTTTTGCAAGCGGTTGGAGATTGCGAAGGAATCGTTGGCGTCGTAGCGTTGGAAGACGTCGAGGCCGCGGTCGAGAAGGATCTTCCAGCCGGTGTCGATGACAATATGCCGGGCGTGGATGGTCGTCTCGAAGGTCCATGAGAAAAGAATTCCGATCGGCAGACAGTTTTTTTGCATCTTCTCGAAAAATTCTAGTTGTTTCTCACTGCCGAATTCTTCCTCGGAAGTAATCAACTCAATCTCAACCCGCTCGTCGTCCGGTTTGACTCTGGCCACTGTTTCGATGAACTCCATCAGGTTGCGGGCTTGATGAAAGATGCGAATGTAGGGGTCCGTTAGAACGATTTTTGTCGCGCCGACCACGTACGGTCCGAACAAGGTGTCAAAGTCGATGCCACGCTGGTTCTCTTTGACCGTGATATGACCTTCTTCTGGACCGGTTGTCGTCGGCGTCGAAGTCGACACCGTGGACGCAACCGTCGCCGGCTGCATCTCAGGCTCGGATTCCGGCTCGCCGCTCTTGTAGTAGATTGCTGGATATTGGTCCTCCTCCAGTGTCTTGACCACGACCTCCTTGCCTTGGGAGGGGGTGTAGGCAAAGCGTACGTCGGCGTATGTCTGGTCGATCCGCATCAACTGGTCCTTGACGCGTTTTCGGCCTTCGATTGCGAACACCAATAGCTCTTCGAGTTCTTTTGGCGTGGCGTCTTGGTTCGGGAAGATGATCTTGATTAGACCGGAAAATGTCTTGTTAATGGCGTCGCGGTCGCGAGTCGAGATTTGCTCGGAAAGCTGAAACTCGGTTGCGTAGAGGTGCGAGTAGTCAAAGCTCCGCTGCTGTTTCAAAATTTCGGCAAGGTAGTCCACCACGAACCCGAAGTCCGAAGTGAACATGTCGCCGCGGATGATGTCGATTTCCCAACCGGGAATGTAAAAATGGATTCGGTCGAGGAACGCCGAGTCGTGGTACTTCGTCGGTAACTCGTCGAACAGGTCGCTATGCCGCAGCATGTGGGCCACGGTGTGCTGCGTGTTGCCGACGAAGGCCATCGACGCCTCCGCGCCCAGCGTTTCGATCCCGCGTGAGAACGTCTTGTTGGCCATGTAGTTCTTCATGATGTCGACCAAAGCCTTGTCGACGCGTTTCGCCTTCCCCGCGAACTCGTCAAACGCGACGCAGTCCCAGTAACCCACCAGCCCGAGACTGCCGGTAGCATTGTTCACAAAGAGCTTTGGCACGGTCACTTCGCCGCCAGAGATCAACATCCCGTGTGGTGAGAATTCGCTATAGACGTGCGACTTGCCGGTCCCTTTCGGTCCCAACTCGATCAGGTTGTAATTGCGTTCACAGAACGGAATGAGTCGCACGAGTTGCAGCAGTTTGCTACGGCGGCCGAATGATTCTGGGTTGAAGCCGATGCTCTGGATCAGCGTGTCGATCCATTCCTCCGTCGTGAACTGTTTCCGAGCGGCCAGGTAGCCATCGAAGTCAAAGCTTGAAAGCTGAATCGGCTTCAGCGATTCCAAAATCCACGGCACCGACTTTTCGTCGTCATCGTGTTGATACTCGATG
>JBDNIG010000718.1:0-5599 GCA_041688415.1 Rhodopirellula sp.
ATACAAGTAGGAGCATTTGCGACTTGTTGCAAATATTTGACATTTTGCGACCGGTGACCTAACGGTTCTTACCTGCTGCTATGTTGGTGGTAGACTTCACTTTCCCAAATGGAGACGTTACGCCTAATTGCTGGCGGCGTCGCCATTGAAGCGGACGGGTTTGTCCGACTGACATTATAGTCACACAAAACCATTCGCCGCCCACGCAATCTCTTTTACCTCGCGACATAACAATCTAGCCCGCTCGAACACACCATGGCGAGAAAGAATGACAATTCCGGTTGTGGATGTTTGATCATCGTATTGGGCTTGGTCCTTTTCTACTCAAGCCCCGGTTTTGCGATTCTACTAGCGGTCGGAGGAGCGGTAATTTACTTGCTCTTCCGTTTGATGGCTGGTGAGAAAGTACGAACCGTTACTCACTCTGAAACGTTTTTGGGAAATCGAAAGAAGAAAATCATGCACCACAACACCGGCAAAGTCGTGGAGCAGGTTACCTCGCCAACTTGGACTGGGGGCACGAAAAAGGTGACTCGCGTTGTAAACCGTGGTCAGCCCGGAGGACGATCTTCAAGTTCGACGTATCCGCGTGGCGCTCGGCCTCAAGCGTGCAACAAGTGTGGTGACACTGTAACCGGCATTGAGGGGCGGTATGTTTGTGCATGCGGGCACCGATGGGGCAGACGATGATGGCGGCTTTCGTATTCGATACCGGATTTAGGACAGCGGATAACAATTGCGATGAACCGAAGTAATGTGCTCTCGCTGAGTAGGCGCGGGGGATTGCTCCCCCGAGCCTCTCACAGAACCGGACTTGTGGACCGCACATCCGGCTCTTCACATTGACTGTCTCAAAACAACTCCAGTTGTTCTGGGGCCCTAAGCGAGTTGCGGTATTCCTGCCACCGGTCGCGAAGACTGACTAAGCGTGAGGCGAACCAAGGGTTGCTATACACTTGGTGCACTGCGTAGCTCTTGCTCCGTTGCCAGTGACCGTGAATTCCGAAGGCCGATTTACAGGCCGCTCGCTTGGATACTCCGTGGCGTAATAGAAAACGGTAAAGATGACGAGGTCGTTTCTTCTGGCGAACCAGCAACGCACGCAGTCGCCTGCGGATGTGCGCGTCCACTGTTCCAAAACGACTCGCCGTGGTGCACAGACGAAAGTAACCCGACCAACCGATCAGGTACGTGTTGATCTCGGCCACACACGATTCGAATGAACCGCCCAAATTTCGGGGCGTTAGCTCGCGGACGCGAGCATCCAGTCGTTGAGATGTGCGACGTGAAATCGCTATCGTCACTTTCCCTTTGTTGTGCTTCCCCAGCCAGAAGCCAAGAAAGTTCAAGTCATAGGAATGACTCACCGAACTCTTCTCCTCGTTGATCACGAGCCGAAGTTTACCTTCGATGAACCGCTGCACCGATGCCATCACGCGGTGACCCGACCGTTCGCTACGAACGAAGATGCTGAAGTCATCAGCATAACGAACGAACCGCAGGCCGCGTCGGTCAAGCTCCCAGTCGAGTTCATCGAGAACGATGTTCGAAAGGAGCGGTGAAAGTGGGCCACCTTGCGGCGTACCCTCTTGCGTGACCACGCGAGTTCCATCTGGTAACACCACCTTCGCCTTGAGCATCTGAGATACCAATTTCAGCACACGACCATCCTCAACGAGCCGGCCCATGCGGGCCAGCAAGCGTTGATGATGAACACGATCGAAGAACTTCGATAAGTCAACATCGACCGTGGTGCCGTAGCCGTCCTCGAAATAATTCGATGCCTCGGCGATGGCGGTTTGGGCTCCGCGGTAGGGGCGGAACCCATGGCTGCTGTCGTGAAACGTGGGTTCAAAGATCGGTTCGATCTGGAGACGAACCGCTTGCTGAACCAAACGATCAACGACATTAGGAATACCAAGACCACGCTCGCCACCACCGGGTTTGGGAATCCAAACTCGGCGGATGTCACCTGGTAGGTAATTTCCTGAAATCAGAGCCTTTTGGAGTTTCGGTAACAGGTCGGGAGAAGCCTCCACGACCTCGTCGATCGAAACGCCATCGACTCCGGCAGCACCTTTGTTACGTGCCACAAAGAGCAGCGCTCGTGCCAAGTTCGGCAGCGAGGCCACTTGTTCCAGTAGCCGGTCGCGACTTTCGTCTTGATCGTCTAACAGGGCGTCTGCTTCGATCGTCAAACTGTCTTCCGCTATACGCAGCAAGTACGCTTTCCCAGCCGATACGTCGGCCTTCTTGGCGTCTTTGCTCTCGCTTGAAGGCGAGTTATCGGCAAACACCAAATTCAATTGACGTGAATCAGAACTTTTCAACATGTCACCCCCTTCGCTCCACGGGCATTACTCCGCTTCGACGCTACTACGAGGTGATCCGACTTCTCGACTGTTCTCGACCGGCGGTCGTTTCCTTCGTACCGGCCTACCAGCTCAGCGGGGCAACTGCCCCAACGCCTGGTCCTATCGAGTTCTCCCGGGGTAAGACGTTGTGATTTCCCACCGCTCCCGCCTCCAATACACATTGACCACGATCGGATATTGGGCGTCGCAAAGTGCGGGTCGCTGACCCAGATCAACATGCCTGCTACGAGGTTCACTGTCGTTCGGTGCTGTGGTACGCTACGAGCTTCCATCTCACACGGCCTCACGGCAAAACCAATTCGCGCAGCCTCAGCCGCTTGAGTCGGTTCGTGCAACTGCTTTTCACTCATGGTTACCTCCGATTGGTCCCATAAAGGACTTTCACCTTCAATCACAACGCCATGCCCGGCGCAACACTACGGCGGTTGGCTTCGCCATTTTACCGCCTCCGCTACGATCACATTACTCGGTTATCGCAAACGTTCGACGAAAACATGAAAACTATCGGATTCTATATCGCCAAGGCACAATTGCGTTACACCGTCCTAGACGGTCCTCGTAGCAAGCCCGTGCTCGTGCATAAAGAGCGTTTGGTTACCGTCGATCCTAGCGATGTTCCAGCCCTTATGGATTGGTACGACACGCAATTCAGTGCTCTCCTGAACCAGCACAGCCCAGATTCAATTGGCTACAGATTGACGCTTGAACCGAAGAAAGAGCAGCTCTTCACATCAGAGTTTCCCTACGGAATCTTGAACCTCCAAGCTCACAAACTTGGCATCCCAATCACCGCGTATACGCCGCAATCGTTTGTAAGTTCCAAACTTGGTCTTCCAAAGACTGCAAGCTTGTATGATCACTGTGACTCTGTGCTAGGCACTCATCCACCATACTGGGATGACGCGCAAAAACACGCCGTCTTAGCTGCATGGTTTGAGCTCAAATGACACACCCTGTCACGATCGACAAGTATCAAATTGTCTCTCACCTTGGAAGTGGCTCTTTCGGATCCGTCTATCGCGTCCATGACCGCGCGTTGGGTGCAGAGAAGGCGATCAAGATTATCGACGTGAGCGACCCAACTCTATTTCTTTCCACATTAGAAGAGGCGCAAATCCTAAATAATTGTCGCCATAAGCACATCGTCACAATCAATGAAGCCAACGTCTTCAACGTGGGGGGAGTACGTCGGGTAGTTCTTGATCTGGAGTACATCGCCGAAGGATCCTTAGAAAGCGCATTAGCCGCTCGCTGGCTGTCCGTCCGAGATTCAGTAAACAGTGTACGCTGTGCATTGCTGGGCTTAGAACACGCACATTCTCAGGGTTTCTTGCACCGAGACATCAAGCCAGGCAATATCATGCTTGGCTCCGCCGGGGCAAAGCTCTCTGATTTTGGATTAGCAACCAGTGCGGCCACAGGGCTAATTGGCTCCGCTCAGGGATACGTCACGCACTTACCGCCTGAATTCTTTACGGACTCACAAACCACCGAATTGTCGGATGTTTTTGCATGCGGTATTACACTCTTTCGCGCGGCGTCCAACATATCGGATTGGCACGCCGTCACTGCATCGATACCGTCGCTTCAAGTCAAGGTCGAATCGGGAAAGCTAGTCGAATGCATTGGCCTTCCAAATTTTCTTCCTAAGCCAATACGACGGATCATTCGACAGGCATGTCATGCCAATTCGGCAAAACGCCTTCAGTCCGCGAAGGAAATGCGGCAGCAACTCGATCGTCTCCGGTTTCAAGTAGATTGGATTCGCATTTCACCATTTCACTGGAAGGGATGGGATGGCAAGGCGACGCACTCGATAGCTCTAATTTCAAACAAGCATACCGTTGAATACAAAAAAAATGGGCGTCGTGTCGCGGCGAAGTGTGGAACCTATTCATCACGGGTTGATGCCCTGAAGGCGATGCACGATGAAGTCGCAGATTCTACACTTCAATAGCGTCGAACAAAAAAATGTACCTGAGTTGCCGATCGGGCGTTTCCCCAAATCAAAATCTCTCGGCGGCAACCGGGTGATTTTGGGCGTTCGTCGATTTGAAGTTGTCATGGCTACACGCACCGAAGAGATCGAGCAGTTTGAGCAAACCATCGGATGTGCGCTTCCGAGCGACTACCGAAACTTCCTCTTGTTCGGGCCGTTCCCGGTATGGGCCGATGAGTGCAGGCCAGACAGTGAATCGCTCTACGTGCTTTTCTCGTTGTACGACCTTGATAGAGAACTTTGGCACGGCTCTGATCATGGCGGTGTAGTGGCTGCATGGGAAGATTCAGCATGGTGCAAAAGCGAGGGGCTATTGCCCAAATGGTTTTTGGAAATCGGACAGATCTATGATGGTGTGAGTCTTGGGGTTAAACTCCAGGGCTATCAAGCTGGTAGCATGTGGACGTACTCAGCAGACGATGGTGAAGCAAGGTTTTATGCCAAGTCGTTTGTCGAATTTATGGATGCCCTTCACGCTGATGGAGCTTCGTTCGATGCGTGAGAGAGAGAAATATGACGAATGATTCGCTGAATTGATCGTCGAATCCTAGTCCTCTCGGCACCCCAGGCTTTGACGTGGTAGAATGCCGGAATGGAGACACTCTACATCGAAACGTCTATCGTCAGCTACGCAACCGCTTGGCCAAGTCGTGACATCACCATTGCTGGGCTTCAGCAGCAAGCCCGTGATTGGTGGACGAACGAACGCCATTCCTTTGAGCTGGTTACTTCGCAGCTTACTCTTGACGAGGCCCGTGATGGCGATCCAAACGCTGCGGCAGATCGACTCAAACTGCTCGAAGGGCTACCACTTACTGACATCAACGAGGATGTCCAGTCGTTCGCTAGGCGGCTGATCGAGGCCCACACGATGCCGGAGAAAGCGGCGGCGGACGCGGTGCATGTTGCCACCGCCGCTTTCGGTGGTGCAAATTACCTGCTCACGCTGAATCTCACATTCCGCAGGTCATGCGGCATCATTTTTGATTTCTTTGAGAGGCTGCGTCAAGAGTGGGTGGGTGGTGCATCATTGTAAAATTCATTTGTGGCGACTGGGTAATCATTCCCTCCTCTCCGCTTTTCGTGCAGAGCTTCAGTTTTCACGAATAGTCAGCCAGCGTTCCATTTCAAGATCTTGGGTTCTGCCAGAGGCGGGCGACGTCTGAAGTGACTGGGGCCGCAACGAAATCGCACACGCTCCGTGTGAATTTCGTCGCGCCATCTC
>JBDNIG010000719.1:0-6328 GCA_041688415.1 Rhodopirellula sp.
CGTGGCGTAAGCTTCTAGCTTGCGTTCAGCCGCCGATCGCATACTGGAAGCCCACGCCACTCGTGTTTCGCACACCCATCGTCGTCCGTCTTCGCGCACACCTGCCCGCTACCGCACAATCGCAAACTGGAAGCTTACGCCACATCAGGAGGTAAACGGAAATAGGATTGGCACGATGATCAGTGTGCCGGCGAGGATGAGCAGTTGCAGTGGGACGCCTGCTTTTAAAAAGTCGATAAAACGGTAGCCTCCCGCTCCAATCACGAGTGCGTTAATCGGCGAGGCAACGGGCGTGGAAAAGGACGTCGACGCAGCCAAAGCAACGCCCATCAAAAGCGGATACGGCGAGAGACTAAGTCGATGAGACAGTTCGAGTGCCAACGGAGCAATCAGCACGCTGGTGGCCGTGTTGGAGATCGCCTGACTGAGCAACGAAGTCACGCCGAAAAGCAGCAACAGCAACGTCGCTGGATTTGCCAAACGAGGGCTCGCCACAATCTGATCAATCACCAAATCGAGCACGCCAGTCTTTTCTAGTGCCGTCGCCAGCGGCATGATGCAAGCGATCATGACGACGCTGTCCCAGTGGATGCTTTGGTAAGCATTCGACCCGCGGAACGCCCCGACAACGACCGTCAGAGTCGCGGCAACCAGAACGGCGGTCACGTTGGCAACGATACCGGTGCTCATCGCGCACAGCATTCCGATCAAGATGGCGATGACCCAACCGGCGGCGGGAGCCAGCGTGAACTCCTGTTGCTCTTCCTGCACACTCACCAGCAGAACGTCGCGTCGCGACTTTCGGAGCCTTTCCATCGCACCCGCGTTTGCCGCGATCAGTAGCGTATCACCAGGGTTCAGAGGCGTATCCGATGTCCGCGTGCTGATCGGCTGAGTCCCGTCGTGCAGCGCCACCACCATCGCTCCGTAGTGACGGAAGAAGTCAACCTCACGCACCGTCCGTCCGATAAATTCCGATCGTGGGGGAATGATCAGTTCCGCCAGATACACTTCCTTGGGAAGAGACAGGGACGTTGAAACCTGTTCTATGTGTCCTTCGCGGACCAGATGCTCGATGGCTCCTTCGCTGGTCGACTTGATGAACATCGTATCGCCAGGTTGCAGAAGCGTATCAGCATTACACCTCTGCACGATTGACCCCCGTGAATCCCGCGCCGAAAGCGCAATAGCATTGACATGAAACGTGGTGCGAAGCCCAAGATCACGCAGCGTGCGACCGGCGAACGCGGAACCGCGAGGAATGGTGACCTCGGTAATCTGCCCATTCACTCCGTAGCTGTGGATTAACTCTGGCCGTGAAACGTAGTTCTGTTCGTGACCGGTCCGTTGGGTGTTTCTGGACTCATTCGCACCATCTGGCAAGAGTCGTGTTCCAATCGTACACATGAAAACGACACCGATGCCGAGCATGAGCAGCCCCGCAGGTGCGAACGAGAAGAAGTGAAATGGATCAACCCCCGCGTCGCGAAGCGCTTGACTGACGACCATATTCGATGGCGTACCGATCAACGTCAGCATGCCTCCGAGCGAAGCGGCGAATGCGAGTGGTATCAGTAACTTCGAAGGTGACACACCCGTCCGACGGCACAGCGAGAGAACGACCGGAAGCATGACCGCCACCGTTCCCGTCGAGCTAATGAACGCCGACAGCAGCGCGCAGGCGAGCATCACCGTCACGGTCAACCTGGTTATGGACGTCCCGCCGACTCGTCCCAGCCAAATGCCCACAAGATCGGCGACGCCGGTTTCCAGGATCGCACCTCCAACGACGAACAATCCCGCGATCATCAGGACCAGCGAGTTCGAAAATCCTGCGCTTGCCTCCGCCGGGGTGAGGATGCCGGTAAGCACGAGTGCCAATAACGAAACAACGGCGATCAAGTCCATCCGAAAACGGTCAAGCACGAACGCAACGATGGTTGCCGTCAGGATGACCGTTACCATCCAAATTTCATATGTCATTTACGAAACAACTATTCTTTCGTGGCGTAAGCTTCCAGCTTGCGAATGTCAGTTCATCCGCACGCAAGCAGCTTACATCATTTGAGTCAGGCCATCGTTCCGATGACTTTGCGGAAGCGTGCTTGTGAGACAAAAAAGAAAATGGCTCCAATCAAAGCCAATGCGGCGAATTGTGGCCAAACGATGCTGAAGTCAGCATCGCGGTACAGGACCGCCTGCGCAAGCTTGACGAAGTGGGTTGTTGGTGCCGCCAGCATGATGTCTTGTACCACCTCGGGCATGCTCTCGCGCGGAGTCGTCCCACCGGACAACATTTGCAGCGGCAGCATGACGAGCATCAGCAATAATCCAAATTGAGGCATCGAGCGCGCGAACGTGCCCATGAAGATACCCATCGACGTGGTTGCAAACAAATGCAATGTCGTGCCGAACAGAAATAACAGGATGGAACCATTGACCCGTACCGCCAACAGCCCTTGCACTACGACAATCAACGAAAAAATGCTGGCTAAAAGCACCACTAAACCCATCGACCATACCTTGCTCAGCATGATTTGTAGAGGCGTGACCGGCATGGCAAACAAGTGCTCGATCGTTCCACGTTCGCGTTCGCGAATCAGTGCCGTGCCAGTCAGGACGATCGACAACATGGTGATCTGATTGATGACCTGCATGATCGCACCGAACCAGCCTTTGTTCAACGTTTGGTTGAATCGCATTCGCGTCGAAAGTTCGACGGGAAGATTGGGGTGTGATCGATAACGATCGGAGAACTCTTGGACTTCCTGGCGGACAATTGTTTGGACGTAGCCGTTGCCCGAAAAAGCTTGACTCATCCGTGTCGCATCGACATTCAGTTGGATCGTAGGATTTCGCCCCGCCAATACCTTTCGCTGAAAATCCGTCGGGATGTTCAGTGCAAAGGTATCCAGTCCGGCATCCATCCGCTCGTCCATTTCGGCTTGAGTGATTAACTTCGGCGGCAAGAAGTAAGGTGGCTGGAACGCGGCAATGATTCGCTGGGAAAGCGGTGACTGGTCTTCGTCAACAATTGCGATCGGCGCGCGGCTGAGCGTTTCCGGTACCGCACTTGCGCCGGTGTAAACGGAAACAGTGAACGCGAACAACACCAGGACAAGCATGATCGGATCTCGTGCAAGACTCCAAAGTTCTTTGACTCCGAGACGAAAGACGTTACTCATGTGATGTAAGCTTTCCGCTTGCGATAGAGGATGACATCCAAACTGGAGGCTTCGGCCATTGACAAATCTTCACTGCTCCTGCTTCTTAAGTAACATCGCACTGACGATCATCAGTACGGGATAGGCCAACAGCAGCGAATAGAAGGGAACCGTCAAATCGGCAAATCCGAGTGCTTTGGAAAACGTGCCCCGCGTGATCGTGACGAAGTGAGTCGTCGGGTAGATACGCGAGACGATTCGCGCGAATCCGTCGAGAGACGTGGTTGGGTCGATGAGACCGGACAACGTCGTCGCGGGCAAAATCGTCAGCACGGCGGTCCCGAAAATGGCCGCAATCTGTGAGCTCATGAACGTCGAAATCAGCAATCCCATCGCGGTGGCACAGGCGACATACAACAGCGCCCCGGTCAACAACGTCAGCATGCTGCCCGTGACCGGCACACCGAACAAGTAAACCGCCATCGCAATCAACAACACGCAATTCAACATCCCGAGACCGATATATGGAATTTGCTTGCCCAACAGGAATTCCAGTCTCGTTGTCGGCGTGGCGAAGAAGTTGATGATTGAGCCGAGTTCCTTTTCACGGACGATCGATAGGGAGGTCAGCATGGCGGGGATCAGCAGCAACAGCAGCGGGATGACGGCGGGAGCCATCGATACGAGGCTCTCCACATTCGGATTGTAGCGAAAGCGTGTTTCAATGGTCGCTGGCGAAGCGGCCGCTTCGCGTCCGTACTCCTCTCGGATCTTCATCGCCAACCAATGCGAGTGCATTCCTTCGACATAACCCTTGATCGTTTCCGCTCGCGACGGCATCGCGCCGTCAACCCACACGCCGAGTTCCACCGGTCGGCCATGCTTCAGGTCGCGTGCGAAATGCAACGGGATCTCCAACGCCATCGTTAACTCACCCGATCGCATCCGACGGTCGATCTCGGCATAACTAGAAAGCGGCGGCTCTTCGACGAAGTACCGTGACCCCGCAATGTTGAGCACGTACTCGCGACTGGTCGTGGTTTGATCTCGGTCGAGCACCGCGAATCTCAAATCTTCAACATCCATCGTGATACCGTAGCCCATGATGAACATCAGCAGCACGCTACCCAAACCAGCCATTGTCAACCGAATCGGATCACGGCTGAGCTCCTTCGCCTCACGGTTGGTATAGCTCAGCATCCGGCGCAGGCTGAAGTGGCGTAAGCTTCCAGCTTGCGTTTTACCCACCGCTATTCTCCCCGCTGATTCTTCTCCTTCGTCTTGGAGAGATGGAGGGTTTTGGTTTTCCGCAAGCTGGAAGCTTACCCCACCTTTTTCCTCACCAACCGCATCCTCCAAGTAGCCGATGAAGGCATCTTCGAGTGAATCGGCGCCGCGTCGTTCCGTCAGCTTCTCGGGCGATTCACTGACCAGTACTTTGCCCGCGTGCATCAGCGAAATCCGATCGCAGCGGGCCGCCTCATTGATAAAGTGCGTCGTGATGAAGATCGTGACTTTATCGCGGCGGGACAGCTCCACGAGAAGTCTCCAGAATTCATCGCGGGCAATCGGATCAACGCCGCTGGTCGGCTCGTCCAGTATCAATAACTCCGGCTGGTGAATGAGCGCCACGGCTAACGACAATCGCTGCCGTTGCCCGAGCGGCAGCGAGGCTGGCAACGCATCCATCATATCTGTCAATCCAAACCGTTCGGCCGATTCACGCACGCGCTGTGGAATCTCGGACTCCGGCACATGAAACAACCGCGCGTGCAGAACCAGATTCTGACGAACCGACAGTTCGGAATACAGCGAGAAGGCCTGCGACATGTAGCCGACTCTTTGCCGTATACTCAAATCATTGGCATCGATACTGTTGCCCAGCAACCAGGCTTCGCCCTCGGTGGCCGGCAGTAGACCAGTGAGCATTTTCATCGTCGTCGACTTGCCGCAGCCGTTGGAACCGAGGCAACCGAAGATCTCGCCGCGTTCGATGCGGAACGACACGCTGTCCACCGCGGTGAAGTCACCGAACCGCATCGTCAGGTCCTTGGCCTCGATCGCGATCTCATCGTCGGCGTTCTCGCGCGGTGGGATGACGACCTCTTCATGCCCCGCTCGTTTCTCCTCGGGCAGCATCGCAACGAACGCGTCTTCCAAAGTCGCGTAAGCTTCCAGCTTGCGATCAGCATCCCCGCCTTTATCGGCAAGCTGGAAGCTTACCCCACGTTTCAAATCGTCGGGTGATCCCTCGGCTAGGACTCGCCCATCATCCATCGCAATCAACCAATCGAACCGTTCCGCCTCGTCCATGTATGCTGTCGCGACCAGCACACTAATGTCGGTCGCGTCTTCGCGCAAGTGGTCGATCAATGCTCAGAACTGCCGCCTAGCAAGCGGATCGACTCCCGTCGTCGGTTCATCGAGAATCAACAACTTCGGATCATGAATCAATGCACAGCAAAGCCCGAGCTTTTGCTTCATGCCGCCGGAGAGCTTTCCGGCGAGTCGATCACGAAAGCGTGATAGTTCGGTCGCCGCGAGCAGGTCGTCGATGCGGCGTTGTCGCTCGTCGTGAGCGTGCCCGAACAGACGCCCGAAAAAATCGATGTTTTCAAACACGGAGAGCGTCGGGTACAAGTTCTTCCCCAGTCCTTGGGGCATGTACGCGATCTGCGGACAAACTCGGTCGCGGTGCCGTGCATCGGATATATCCCCACCCAAGACCGTTATTTTTCCCCTTTGAAGCTTGCGAACACCGGAGACCAACGACAGCAAGGTGGACTTGCCAACGCCATCCGGCCCGATCAATCCGACCATCTTGCCAGCGGGCAGTTCCAGGTCGACCGAGTCGAGTGCGGTGGTCTTTCCGTAGCGGAGGGTCACACCGGAAAGTTCTGCGACAGGTTTTTCAGAGGAGTTCATCAAAGTGGGGTAAGCTTCTAGCTTGCCGTCGAGAACGAAATAGGTGTGAACCGCAAGCTGGAAGCTCGT
This sequence comes from Rhodopirellula sp., assembly GCA_041688415.1. Classification (GTDB taxonomy): domain Bacteria; phylum Planctomycetota; class Planctomycetia; order Pirellulales; family Pirellulaceae; genus Rhodopirellula. The sequence goes on from JBDNIG010000719.1 coordinate 6,159, forward strand.
GGAGTAAGCTTCTAGCTTGCCGTCGAGAACGAAATGGATGTGAACCGCAAGCTGGAAGCTCGTGGGGTAAGCTTCTAGCTTGCCATCGAGGATGAAATGGATGTGAACCGCAAGCTGGAAGCTCGTGGGGTAAGCTTCTAGCTTGCCATCGAGGATGAAATGGATGTGAA
>JBDNIG010000720.1:0-5337 GCA_041688415.1 Rhodopirellula sp.
CAGAAAGTAAATCACCGTCATGCTCACCGACATCGCAAAATTTCATCGCCAATTTAAGTTGGGATGCCGCCGCGTGCGCGGACGCGAAACATCGAAATTTCTGAAAAAGCAACGGGGGCGTTCGCTTGATTAAGGTCTAGAAGCGGCAAAAGTCGGCCTCCCACGTAGCCAGTTGCCCCGGTCAATAGAATGCGGTGTCGATTGCCTTGTAATGCCATTGCCGTGTGATACCAACATTCGTTCCTGTGAGTCACTGGGTCTGCGGTAGACGAAACCCCTGCCAAGCCGTCGATCAGACTATAGCCTAACGTCCACCTGTTCGATGATGGCTGAATGAAGTTAACCGCCTCCTAACAAACGACCAATAGCCTGTAAATGTTTATCCGTAAACCAACGGCGTCAATGATCCGTGATTTTTTGGATACCCAACGCGATCTTGAGTTGACGTACTACGACATCGGAGCGACCTTTGGAACACCACCAGAGGGATACGTGGTTGATCATGTTCGGGTTGAAATCGGCAGCGGGGAACAGGTGTTTGGAAGAGCGAGAACGGCGCTTCAGCAGTGGCGACAGTTTGAGTTGGGTTGGGTCGAGGCTGCTCCGAAGCAGACGCAGATTCGTGAAGGCGAGGTCGTGGCGATCGTTGCCCATACGTTCGGCGTGTGGTGGTTAAACGCTTGTCGGATCGTTTTGGTGGTCGACGAAAAGACGCCAAACCGTTTCGGTTTCGCCTATGGCACCTTGCCAGCTCATGCGGGATCCGGCGAAGAGCGTTTCTTGTTGGAAATGGATCAAAACGGTCGTGTTTGGTACGACATCTGCGCTTTCTCGAAACCGCATCAAGTTCTTACAAAGCTTGGTTATCTCTACGTGCGACGTTTGCAAAAACGTTTCGGCACACAATCTGCTGCCCTGATGCAGCTAACTGCTTGACGAACGACAGTGTCATCGAAATAATCTCCAGTCCTGGTGAGTCCTTTTATGAATGCGTCACTGAACAAAGTCGAATGCCCTGGGTGCGGCAAGCACGTCGATGACCGAGCACCCGCGTGCCCCAAGTGCGGTGAGAAAATCTACCTGGTCAGCCCTGGAGACACCACTCCGGCCAATCGCCCGCCGCTCAAACAACAGTCCAAAACCGACTCAAATCTTAAATCCAGCTGAAAAACTAGAATGAAAACTCTCTTCATCATCGCCGCGTTCAACGTTCTGTTGTCTACCAACCAAGTTGCCTCCGCCGAACATGCCGTGAGCGCCCGGCAACACGCTCGCGTGTTATTCGGATTCGATTCAGCGGACTCAGCGAAAGAGTGGCAGATCGTCAACGACGGTGTGATGGGTGGTCGATCCACTAGCAGCCTTGAGGCGGTCTCGGATGGTCTCGTCCGCTTTGCAGGTAACCTGTCGCTCGAGAATAACGGTGGTTTCGCGTCGGTAAGATCGAAACCAACCACGTTTGGATTGAAGTCCAGCCAGACCATCGTCGCTCGTCTGCGCGGCGACGGTCGGAGATACATCCTGAACCTGTACGTGCCCGATCGTCAAATGGCGTTCTCGTACCAGGCCGAATTCGAGACAAAGAGAGACGAGTGGACGGAAGTCCGGTTGCCACTGTCAAGTTTTGTCGCGACTTCATTTGGTCGCCGCGTCGAAGACAAACAACTTGCCGCCAGCAAAGTGAATTCGGTGGGCATCATGCTTGCCGATAAAACATCCGGCGAATTCCAGTTGATGATTGACTGGATCCGCGTCGAATCGAAATAAGGCTGCGAACCATTATGAGTAGCAACGGATTTGACATTTCTACTTGCATCGCGACGGCGAGCTCAAGCAATTGACGATCGAGCCTTAGTAAACTGGCGTCACGTGTTGTGGAACTGCGTCGACGGTGATATGGCAGAGTCTCTGTCTGATTCCCGCATTTCCCGTTCCAAGGTTAAAATTTCATCATGACTTGGCGAGACTGGTACGACGCACTTGCAAAGCCAACATGGACTCCAGAGCCGTCGACGATCAGTCTCATCTGGACACTGCTGTACCCGATCATTGCGGTCACATTCGGCTACGTCTTCGTCCAAGCCGCCCGCCGCAAACTCCCCTGGTTGGTCACGCTCCCTTTCGCGATCAACCTCATCGCCAATCTCCTCTTCACTCCAATCCTATTCGGTCAGCGAAACCTCGTTCTGGCCTGCGTCGACATCACCACTGTCTGGTTGACAATTCTCTGGGCCATGACAGCCATCTGGCCGCACCACCGCTGGATCGCCTTCGCTCAGACCCCCTATCTAATCTGGGTCACGATTGCAAGCGTTCTGCAGTTTATAATCACATGGAGCAATTGGTGAGGCGAACCCGTCGGCATACTAACACCTTAACCAAGATCGGTCTGGACGCTTACCCGGCCGAGTATCCGAAAGGGGGCGAGAAGGCTGTTTTTCAACGGCGTTTTACTGCCGGTTGCTTCACACAACAGAATGGTCGTGTCGTCGTTTTCGAGATTTTGGGCGTCCAGCTCACCAAGCCGTTGGATCAGCCCCGGAATGAGCTCCGCTGGATTACTGGCATCCAGATCCGCAACCAGACGCAATACTCCTTCGCATCCAAGTTGCTGCCCGTCCGCATCTTCGGATTCGCTCACCGCATCGCTGTAACTCAGGACCATGTCACCGGGACGGAGCTGAATATCTTGCTGGAAATATGTTGCCCGATCGCATACTCCCCAGGGGATGTCAGCGACTACACCTGCACGTTCATCTCCTTCCGAAATTTCGCTCCACACACCCGAGGCTTTCCGGTACAGCAGCGGAGGAGGATGACCCGCATTACAAAGTGAGTAGGTTCTTGTCGGCGCAAAAAATGTACTCACTAGCGCTGTAGCAAATTCGCCATTTTTGTTTACGTCTGCGAACTGCTCATTCATTCCAGCAACAAAACGCGATTGACTGATGTAATTGATATTCCGTCGCATCAGATCGCGAAGGCTAACCGCTATTTTGGAAACAGCTTCACCATGACCGCTGACATCTGCTAGCAGAATCCGCGAGATTCGGCCCGAAGCACAAGAGGAAAGATAGTAGACGTCACCGCCCGACCTGGCGCCTGGATAGGGTCTCGAGTAGGCCCAAATGCGGAGCCCCGAGGTTTCGATGTTGCGATCGACGCTCTGGTTCCCACCCCACACCTCCATGCACTGCATTCGTTCGGCGCTGAATGAACTCATTTGACTTACGCAATCTGTATTCGAGACTCGGAGGGTGGTATGGTACGCCGGAACACGAATATACCGTTGTCGCCTGCCCGTACACAACTCAATTGGCGAATGTCCACTGTTTGGTAGATAGCTCTCCCAATTTCCCCCAGATTCGGAAGACCTGGAACAATTGATGACCACCTTTCCGACCACCTAACATGACGTGACGGATAACTCGATTCCTGACTCGTCGCCGCAAGTTGTCCTAAGGTGATCTGATGATGCGTAAGCGATTGGTGTATTTCTCGAGCGTTGCTGTGTTGAGCGTGATAGGCGTATTCGGATTGAATAAAACCTCCCGAGCTGGCTACGAGTCAGCCGAATATACGGTCGTGCAGTCCGATGGCAAGTTTGAAGTCCGCGAATACCCCGACCTGATGCTGGTCGCCACGAAGACCAAAATCGACGCACAAGGCCGTGATGGCAGTTTCATGAAATTGTTTCGCTATATCAGCGGCGCGAACCAATCCGAGCAAAAGATCTCCATGACCACGCCGGTGTTCATGGAAAACGACAAGGCTGGAGATGGCAGTCAGAAAGGGGACCGGGCGGCCGACCGCGTTGTTTCTTAGGCGTGACGCTGGGATCCGCCGCACTACTTGCATCGCTCGGTGATGTCTCGGCACAGCCCGATGGTTCTTTGGGCTTCACGCTCTTGCGACAACGATCCAGTAGCGGGCACTCTTCGCACTCATAGCATGTGTAAACCTTGCGTTGCACCGGGGAGCCGTCGCCGTGCGTCGTGTTCTCCGTCGTGCGGTGAGAAAGCACTTTTCCGGCCGGACAGTAATAGCTGTCGGACTCTTCGTCATAAACAAATGCCGCTTTGTCAAAACGTTTCGTTTGAGGGTTGATTGGCAGTTTGTCGATTTGGTTTTCGCTGACTGGTTGTGTTAAATCGGCGCGCTGAGCAGGGTTATTCTCTCGCCGGGTTTCGGCCAAGGGGCCAAGCAGTTCGACCTGTCTTTCTTCTGCGTCTGTGAGATTCCTGCCCGTCGTGTACGCGGAATCGACCAGCGCGCGATCAATGTCAATTTGGAAATCTTCCGCAACGCAGTCGACAATGTTCGTAAATTGATGGTGCTCGACATTGCCGATCAGCACATCCGCACTGACAATAAAACCACTCTGGGTTTCGGTGGTGGCCATCGGCGTGTAGTTCGGTGCGTAGCCTCCTTCCTTGTTGGGAAGGATGCGACTGTCGGGGTCCGTCTTGGGAAGTTGGGCAGGACCTTTGGTGCCATTCTTCGTGCGAACTTCATCCATCGCTTTCACGGTTTCCATGTGCGCGGCGAGTTGTTCGCGACGTGACTTCAGATTCGCAACGGCCTCAAGTAAACGATCTGCTGAGACATCCTGGCCGATCAAGTCTTCGTCCAAAGCGTCGTTGGTTTCAAGCGTCGCTAATGCCTCGGTAATCTGACCGTCGAGTTCCTCAAGTGCCTTGGCTAATCGAGTTGCTGTCCAGGTCTTGTACCTGTTGGCGTCGGCGAGAACACGCGTGCCATCGATGCAGAGTTCGCTAAGCTTAGCGATGCCGAGGTTGATCGCCAATTTGATCATCTGTTTGAAGATGTCTTTGAGGGCGTCAGCGTTGTTTCGACGGAACCCGCTAATGGTGCTGTGATCGATTTGGCGACCACTGGTAAGCCACATGAAATCGATGGAGTGTTTCAGTTCGTATTCGATACTGCGACTCGATCGGATTCGGCGGATCATGGCAAAGAGTAGGATCTTGGCCATGACGCTGGGGCGGATCGGAGGCTGGCCGAAGCCGCCGTTGTAAGTCGCCTCCCAAGCCGTCCAATCCATCTGATCGAGGATTTCGTCGACCAACCGCACGGGATGAACTTCTGGGATCAAATCCTCCAGCGCGGTGGGGATAAGACGAGTCGCTCGCGAGGGACGGGAGCTTCTTGCCAGTAACTGGTCTTTCGTTGCCTTTGGCTCACGAACGCACTTTCATGCCGATGGGGAGAGGGGCGTGGCGATGTTGGACAAAGAATACCAAAAAACGACTCGCTGGCTACGGATGCCCATCCCCTCATTTTATGGATACACCAAATCGACAGCCCGCTAGCCGC
>JBDNIG010000721.1:0-4866 GCA_041688415.1 Rhodopirellula sp.
ATGGCCAAACAGCGAGAGCGACGCCTCAATTCAACCGGCATTGATCGGGCACGCAGTCGCGTTGCAATCCAACCGCACAATGCTGGGTGACCAACGCCAACGTGCATGCGATCCGCTACCAGAGTTCCTAGATCGACGAACCAGGTAATTATCGCTGGTTGGGGAGGTGATAAGTCGGTCCTGGGGGTGTTATCGCCGGTTGGACCTTCGGTGCCTAGGGTGGCACGTCGAGTGTTATCGCCGGTTTGAGGGGGACTTATCACCGGTTGGGCGATTGCCGAGTATGGGGGATCCCCATGGTTGGGTCAAGTAAATTTGCGAGTAATTTTTCTCACGAATGCATTGACCTGTCCGGTAGTGGTGCGAATAATCAGCTCGATGTTGCTGCGGCTGTGCGATATGGCGTGGAGGACGACTCAGGTCCCTGAAACGCCGGGCATTTGGCATCGCGCGAGTGCGTGGGAGAGGGCGGTGGTCGTCGTTGACGCTCACGAGTCATTGGAACGGAATCAATCGTTTAGGATCGATTCGGCAAATTCCTCGCCGTATCGGGTAGTTGCGAGGGACAATTCCATGACGCAGATTCGTCAGTCCGAGACCACATGGCGTGAGAGCCGCGACAAGTGGGCAAAAATCTGGTTCGAGAAATTATCTCGCTTTCACGGTCGCAAGCCGCAAGCGACTTGGGAATTCACTGCAGACGAAGTGATTCTCTTCTTACGTGACCACGTGCGACGAAAAACTCCGGCTTGGAAACGCCTGAAGATTATCCAGTCGCTGATGTGCTATCGCCGGTACATCCAGGCGGCTCCGTTGGATGACCTGAAGTTCATCCAAACCAAACTCGAAGAGCTCGCCCGAGCGGAAAAGGTGTCCGGGAGTGCCGTGATAAAACCGGTTTGGGACATGGTGAGGTTGGCAAAGGAGAGTTACTTCGCAAACGAATCAGCACGGGCTCGGTCCCAATCATCGGCCCAGAACTCGTTCTGGCAACCGTCGATCAGCTCGCCGGGTTGGGCTTGATAGTAGATGTCCGCATAGCTGCGGATGGACGTCGGATCGATGCGGCGCATCAACATGTTGGGACGCAACTGGTCGGGAGATTCCAGTCCCATCGATGCGATCAGCCGATTGAACTCCATCACGGTGGCGTGTTGAAAGTTTCGCACACGGTGCTTTTTGACGTCGGGTTTCAATCCTCGCATGCGACTCGGGTCTTGAGTCGTGATCCCGGTGGGGCAGCGGTTAGTTTCACAGCGCTGCGCTTGGATGCACCCGAGTGACAGCATCATCGCGCGGGCGGCATTGCAGTAATCGGCACCTTGGATCAGCCGTCGGGCCATCTCAAACGCGGAAGTCACCTTACCACTGCAGCCAATCTTGATCGAATCACGCAGACCACAGGCCAGCAGCGATTGATGAACGAAGTGCAGTCCCTCGGTGAGCGGAAAACCAACGTGGTCTTCGAACTCCAGCGGCGCCGCACCGGTACCGCCTTCGCCCCCATCGACGATGATGTAATCAGGCAAGATGTCTGTTTGCAACATCGCCTTGCAAATCCCGAGAAACTCGCGTCGCTGGCCGACACACAGTTTGAATCCCACCGGTTTGGCATCGCAGCGTTGGCGTAGCCGATCGATAAACTGCAGCAACTCGGTTGGCGTATGGAACTCCGAGTGGCCTGGCGGAGACTCGCACTTTTGGTGCGCCGGCACGCCCCGCACTTCGGCAATTTCGTCAGTCATCTTGGCCGCTGGCATCACACCACCGAGGCCCGGCTTGGCACCCTGGGATAACTTGACGGTGATGCATTTGACCGTCGGCTCGTTCGCCTTCTTTTCAAACTCATCCGCGTCAAAATCACCGTTTTGAGTGCGGCAGCCAAAATAGGCCGTGCCAATTTCCCACACGATGTCACCACCGGGCTCTAAGTGGTATTTACTCAGGCCTCCCTCGCCGGTCGCGTGGGCGAAGCCGCCTAGTTTCGCGCCACCATTGAGCGCTAGCACGGCATTGGCACTGAGCGAACCAAAACTCATCGACGAAACGTTCAGCAGTGCCATCTCATAGGGATGCCGGCAATCCTTACCGCCTATGGTGACGCGAAATTGGTCATCGTGAGCATCTTTGGGCGCAATCGAATGGTTGAGCCACTCATAACCGGCGGCATAAACGTCCAGCTCGGTCCCAAACGATTTTTCTTGATGCTCTCGCTCCGCCCGCTCATAAATCATCTGACGGTCGTTGCGACTGATCGGTGTTCCGTTGGTATCGCTCTCGACGAAGTACTGGTGAATCTCGGGCCGAATCTCCTCCGATACAAAGCGACCGTACGCCAACAGTGGATAGATTCGCAACAGGTTGCTGGTCGGGTGAAAGAGATCAAACAGTCCCAATCCCGTTAGCAGTAGCATCGGCACGGCCAACCATAGCCAATGGTAAGAAACTGTCATCGCTAGCGTGCTGCTGAGCAACATCAAGAGGATGACAGATACCAACGGAATGTATCGCAACGAACCCAACTGATCTTTCATGCTAAGCCCTTTCATACCAAACCTTTTCGAATCACGGCAGTAAACCATCGAACACGCTCGAACCGATCCGGACCATGGTTGCACCCTCGGCGATCGCGGCGTCGTAATCGCCGCTCATGCCCATCGAAAGTTCTGGGAGGGCGAGGTTCGTGCGGGTTGCCAGGGAGTCGCGGAGTTCGCGCAGACGCGCGAATTGAGGCCGCGCTTCATGAGGGTCCGTCCCCCAGCCCGCCATGGCCATCAAGCCGACAATCCGCACACGACCGGAGGCTGGTGAGGCATTTTGTTTGGCCAGAAATCTTTCCACCAGATCCGGTAGCTCCGCCGGTGACAATCCCGTTTTGGCAGCGTCGCCGCTGACATTGACCTCGATCAGGACCTCCACCGCCGCCTCTCGGCGCTGCGCCTCCGCGGTGACTTCGTTGAGTAAACGCTCGCTATTGATGGAGTGGATCAGTGGTGAAGCGGCGAGTAAACGGCGCACTTTGTTTCGCTGCAAGTGACCGATCTGGTGCCAGTCAATGGCGGCGGCGATATCGGGCCGATGCTCGGCAAACCAAGCGACCTTTTGATCGAGTGCTTGCGGGCGGTTCTCACCGAGGTCGTGGCAGCCCGCATCGACGAGCCAGCTCGTGATCTCGGCATCGACGTATTTGCAAACGCCCACAATGCGAACTTCGCTCGCGGCGCGCCCGGCGGCCTCTGCTGCCGTCGCGACGTCGCGGCGGACCCGCTGCCAGTTGTCCGCAATTCGCTGTTTCGCCTCCGCGGCTGAGCACGGTAGTTTGGCCGGGTCGATAGGATCGATCATGAACGCTTACTCACTTTCATCGACGGTGACGAGTTCTTCCATCCCGCCGTCACCGGGGTGAAAGCGGGCCGCAAAGAAATCGGCAATTAAATGTTTCCCCATGACCGAGCGCGGGCCTCGACCCGACATCGAACGATACAAGAACCAGTGCTCGCTGCCGACTTGAACTCGGAACGCCGCGGCGATCTGGCGCGGGATGATGGCGAGTTCCTCCGCCACAGTAAGCTGCCGCCACGTGCGTTTACGGCGAAACCGGCGCGTTTGAAAGTCCAACCACAGTGGCGAATAAACCGCACCACGGCCGGTGGTCGTGACCACGAGATGCTGATCTTCGGACAGAAACACATGGCACGCCGACGGTCCCACGTTCCATTCGTTCGCGGCCAGCGGCATCACGAGCGCCCGAGCTTTCTTGCCATCACTCAAAATCAACTCGCGAGTCTCGGCGTCTTCGATCACGTCGATATTCGGTGCCAAAGGCAGGCGGCTGACGCAGCGAATCTCACGCTCGTCGATCACACGTTGCTCCGCGTTTATTGGGTTGCTCTGGGATGACGACAGCACGGCATCGGACACCATCACGCAGCGGTCGTCGCGGGCGAGCATCCACTGTCGCTGCAGCACCACGCCGCCGCTAAAGGACTGTTCGAGTTCGATCAGGTGCACGTCATCATCGGAGTATTCGCAGGTGCACTCCCATTTGCCGGTGGGTTGTTGGAGAACGCCATCGACGTGGATCATCGTTTGATGCGTCCCTTTGAGCAGCGACCGGCGACCGGCCGTGACTTCCACCTCGATGTCGGGGCCGGAATAATTGAGAAAGGTTCTGCCTCGTCGCACGTCCCATTCGGGCAGCATCGCGACGACGCCGCTGGTCTCGCTGTGCCACATCGCTTCGGGTAGGGAAACCTCCCATGCCAAACGGCCGCCGGAATGACTCTGGCCGAGTGCGGCGGCCATCGCCGGTGCGAGCGTTTCGGGATCCAGTTCGCTCGCCGCGTCCATCAAACCATGCAGGTCGGGTTGCCGTGCTTTTTTCTTCTCCCGAGACGATGCCTCGTTTTCGGCTCCGCCCTTGGAGTCGTCGTGGCACGACGGTGCGCCCGCTGCCGAAAACACCTGCGTCCCATCATGCCGCGTGAGCACCGCCATCCAGGTAGCGAACTCGGCCGCAATCTCTCGTTCTCGCTTGTTGAATTGACGCTTGGTTCGTTTTCCGAGCACGCCGACCAACCGTTCGCACCGCACGAGCGAGGCGACGATCAATCGCAGCTCGTGAGGACGGATCAGCGACCGATCGATCGATTCACCTTCACCCTGCAGGAACACCGAGACAGCCTCCAGGGAGGCCGATGCGATTTTGGCGCATGACGGCAGCGGGGCAAGTCGCCATGCTAGGGTCAGCCCAAGTTCACCGGCGAGTAGCAGGTGCAGCGGTGACGTCGCATCGGATCGCAGGGACGCGTCGGCGCGAAGTTGCAGCAACTGTTCGCCGCACTGCCACCATGTTTCAGCCGGCAG
>JBDNIG010000722.1:0-14031 GCA_041688415.1 Rhodopirellula sp.
ATATCGCCCGGATGCTGCAGATCCCGATTTTTCACGTCAACGGCGAAGACCCCGAAGCGGTGGCTCAGGTCGTGGCCCTGGCAATGGATTTCCGCAAGGAATTCCATCGCGATGTCGTGATCGATCTGTACGCCTATCGCCGCTGGGGGCACAACGAAGGCGACGAACCGCGGTTCACTCAGCCCCGCATGTACGCGGAGATCGACCGGCGATCCGGCGTCCGGCAACAGTACCTCAACCGGTTGCTGAAACTTGGCAAGATCACCGAAGCCGAAGCCGAAAAGATCAGCCAAGAGCGAACCGAAAAGCTCGAGCGTGAATTCGAGGCCAGCAAGAACGAAACGTTCGTGCCCGATACCCAGACCCTGGCCGCAAACTGGAGCGACTATTTCGGAGGCCCCGAACCGGACGACCCAGTCGACACCACGATCGAAGTCGAAAAACTGAGCGAATTGGTCGATTCATTGACGCGGTTACCCGACGGGTTTTCGTCGCACAAAAAGCTCAAGCGTCCATTTTCCCAGCGGCGTGAGATGGCCGCCGGTAATCTACCGCTGGACTGGGCCGCCGCCGAAGGTGCCGCGTTCGCCTCCTTGCTCGAGCAAGGGCATCCGATCCGCATGACGGGCCAGGATAGCCAGCGGGGAACGTTCAGCCATCGGCACGCCGTCCTCCACGACGTTCGCAACGGGGAACTTTACGTACCGCTCGAACACGTCAGCAAAGACCAAGCCCGCTTGGAGCTTTACAACAGTCCGCTGAGCGAAGTGGGCGTGCTCGGTTTCGAGTACGGCTACTCGCTCGACTGCCCCAATGGACTGTGCATCTGGGAAGCACAATTCGGTGACTTCTGGAACGTCGCTCAGGTCATCGTCGACCAGTTCATCGCCAGTGCCGAAGACAAATGGGATCGACTGTCGGGATTGGTCATGTTGCTGCCGCACGGTTTCGAAGGGCAGGGCCCCGAGCACTGTAGCGCTCGCATCGAACGCTGGCTGGCGATGTCCGCCGAGGACAACATTCAGGTTTGCCAGCCGACCACACCGGCTCAGTTTTTCCATCTGCTCCGCCGGCAAGTGATCCGCAAATGGCGGAAACCCTTGATCGTGCTGACGCCCAAGAGCCTGCTGCGGCACGCCGAAGTCACCAGCCCGCTGGAAGTCGTCGCCTCCGGTAACTTTCAAAAAGTTCTACCCGATCGCAAAATCCCACTGGAAAACGCGCGACGCCTGCTGCTTTGTACCGGCAAAATCTACTACGATCTGCTGAAAGAACGCACGGACAAAGAAATCGAAAACGTGCCGATCATGCGCGTCGAGCAGCTCTACCCGCTCTCGGTCGAAGAACTGCTCGGCACGCTCGAAGGCTTGACCGACGGCACCGAGGTGATGTGGATCCAAGACGAGCCTGAGAACATGGGCGCGTGGCCCTACATGAAGTTCAAATTCGGCGATGTTCTGACATCAAGATTCAAGCTGTCTAAAGCCACCCGAGCTGAATCGGCCAGCCCCAGCACCGGCAGCATGGCTGCTCACAAACTCGAGCAAGCCGATCTGATGCAGGCGGCCTTTGAGGGGTTGGCGACGGCGAATGAATAAAGCGAGTAGCTACGTTCGCCAGAACGTGGATTCCACCGTCTGGCGACGGTAGCTACTTTGATTCGACGCGTTTTATTGTCTCGCGGTGCCACGTTTTCATAACCCGACGCGTCAGCGAGGGATGGCGGCGTGAATCCCTCGCTTACGCGTCGGGTTATGATTGTCGATTCCACCGAAATGTTTCCCGGTATCTGCTTAACGAGGCAACGGATTGTCGCTGTAACTGGCAAATGGGTGTCCAACGTCTTTTATTTTTGCGCTGGTTTCCTACGATCAGCAAACCTTCACCTCTTCCCACCTTTCGCCCCCGCTGACCCATGCCTCCCTTGAACGTTCTGATCGTCGGCAGCGGCGGTCGCGAACACGCTTTAGCTTGGAAAATCAACCAGAGCCCGCGTGTTGACCAGGTATTCGTCGCCCCGGGCAACGCTGGCACCGGCGTTGACGCGACCAATGTCGAGATCGCTCAAGACGATCACGCGGGTTTGATTGCGTTTGCCAAGTCCAACAATGTCGGTCTCGTTGTCGTTGGTCCGGAAGCCCCACTGGTCGCGGGATTGGTCGATGACATGTTAGCGGCGGGATTGAAAGCGTTCGGTCCGACTCGAGCGGCCGCCGAACTCGAAGGCAGCAAGGTGTTTTGCAAGAATCTGCTACGGTCGGCGGATATCCCGACCGCCGATTATCGCACGTTTCGCTCGGCCGACGACGCGATGCGGTACATCAAAGATCGCTACAGCGAGCCGAACGACCCAGTCAACGTGGTTGTCAAAGCGGACGGATTGGCCGCTGGCAAAGGTGTCGTCGTCTGCACGACGCGCAGCGAAGCGCTCGAGGCGATCGACCGCATCGCCGCCCGCAAAGAGTTCGGTGCGGCGGGGAAGGAACTGATCATTGAGGAGCGGTTGACCGGACCCGAAGTCAGTGTTTTGGCGATTACCGATGGTGAAACCATCGTGACGCTGCCGTCGGCACAGGATCACAAACCGGCTCACGAGGGAGACCGCGGCCCCAACACCGGCGGGATGGGCGCCTACAGTCCCACGGCGGTGCTCGACGAGCAAACACTCGCGGATGTGGAATCCGGGATCCTCGTGCCGATCGTGCATGCGATGAAACGCGCCCGGCGTCCGTTCAAGGGCGTTCTGTATGCCGGGTTGATGCTCACACCGGCCGGTCCCAAGGTGCTCGAATTCAACGTTCGCTTTGGCGACCCCGAGTGTCAGCCGATATTGATGAGACTACAAACCGATATCGTCGAGGTCATGGAAGCGACCGTGGATGGACGACTCGGCGAACTCGAGGAGTTGACGTTCGATCCGCGCCCCGCCATCTGCGTCGTCATGGCCAGCGAAGGCTACCCCGCGTCGTACGAAAAGGGACATGCAATCAGAGGCATTGACGCGGCCGATGAGATGACGGACGTCAAAGTGTTCCATGCCGGCACGAGCGTCGTCGATGGCAACATCGTCAACTCGGGCGGCCGTGTCCTCGGTGTCACCGCGATGGGCGACTCCGTCAGCGCCGCTAAATTACAGGCGTACAAAGCCGTTGCTAAAATTCGTTGGCAGGGTGCGTGGTGTCGCAAAGACATCAGCGACAAAGCCCTCGTGGCTGCCCGGTAAGAGCGTGCCGCCCGCGATTTGTCCGGATTTCCAACACTCAATTTGACTCCCTCATGACTATTTCCCGCGCCGAACTCACCGCGATTCTCGCTCCCTACGACCAAACGCAAGTTCTGCGGTATTGGGACGAACTCGATGCGGCCTCCCGCGAACAGCTTGCCGCGCAGATCCAGGCTGTCGACCTGAGCGAACTCTCACGGTTAGTCAGTGGCGATGAGCAGCCTATCGACTACGCGGCGATGGCTGCGAGAGCCACGTTGCCAATGGCCGTTGCCGCCGACGGTAGCGGCGTGCCGTGGTCCGCCGCAGCGGCCCGCCAGCGTGGTGAGGAAGCACTCCGCGCCGGCGAGATCGCCGTCGTTCTCGTGGCGGGTGGACAGGGCACCCGGCTCGGTTTCGATTCGCCCAAAGGCATGTTCCCCATTGGGCCGCTGAGCGATCGCACGCTGTTTCAGATTTTTGCCGATCATTTGATCGCAACCGGACGCCGCTACGACGTGACGATTCCCTGGTACGTGATGACCAGCGAAGCGACCGATGCACCGACGCGAGCCTATTTCGAAGAGAATAAAAACTTTGGACTGGCCGCCGACCAGATCGTGATCTTCCAGCAGGGCACGATGCCAGCGGTCGACGCGAAAACCCGTAAATTGCTGTTGGCCGAGCGGGATTCGCTCGCACTGAGCCCCGATGGGCACGGCGGCACGCTCACTGCCCTGGACCGCAACGGGTGCTTGGATCGGATGAAGTCCAGCGGCCACCGGCACCTGTTCTATTTCCAGGTTGACAATCCGCTCGTCACGCTCTGCGACCCCGAGTTTATTGGTCATCACCTGCTCTCGGGCAGTGAAATGACCTCGCAGGTCATTCGCAAGCGTTACCCGACCGAAAAGGTCGGCAACGTGGTCGAAGTCGATGGCCGCACGCACGTGATCGAGTACAGCGACCTGCCGAATGAAGCTGCGGAGATGACCGACGAAAATGGGGGCTTGAAACTGTGGGCCGGCAGCATCGCGGTGCATTTGTTCGACGTCGCGTTTTTGGATCGCCAGCGTGGCAGCGACACGTCGCTGCCGTTTCATCGAGCCAACAAAAAGGTCCCCTATTTCGACGAGACCGCCCAGTTTGTGGAACCCCAGGCGCCCAACGCGACCAAGTTCGAGAAGTTTATTTTCGATTTGTTGCCGGCTGCGGCTCGGACGATTGTTTGCGAGGTCGAACCTGCCCAGGCTTTTGCGCCGGTCAAGAACGCTGATGGCGCCGACGCCGATACACCCTCGCTGGCACGCCAAGCAATTGTGAATCTGCACCGTGAGTGGATCGAACGTGCCGGTGGGAGCGTTGCCGATGGTGTGAAAGTTGAGATCAACGCGAGATTTTCTCTCGATCCGGAAGAATTGCGGGCTAGACTACCCGCGGGTCTCCACATTGACGCCGATCGGTACTTTGACGCCGGAACCGACGATCGGAGCTGATCAAGCCGATTGTTTGGGTTGGTTATCCGCGATTGATACCCACGGTTAGGTGAAAATCCGGCGTTCGCGGGGAAAAAACTCAATTGGGGTGATCTTTTTGAGCCGATTTTCGTAGAAACAACCGATCGGTTTCGCGTCCGCCGGGGTTTCAAGTTAGCCGACCTGTGTTTCATCGTTGCGAGTGACGCAGCATATTTGTCTTGCCGCCGGGCGAGAGCCACCTTTCCCACCCCGCTCGTCTGCGAACCCCCATCAGGCGAAACCCTTGAAGCGATCATGTGATGCTACCGAGTATTCACCAGTTTGCTTGGTTGACTGCACTCGATTCGGGTGTAGTCACTCGCGATTCTGCACTTAGTATGATGAGTCGTTTTTAGCCCCAGCTCACCTCCTCTCCGCCCACCACCCCGCCATGCTCCCCGCCTCGACCCTGCGATTCCGCCACCCCGCCCGCTCACGTCAGGGCGGCGTCAAAATTGTCTTACTCGTCGTGCTGGCAATCATCGGCGGGGCGAGTTGGTACGCGTACGATGTGTACCGTGAACGCAGTTCGCGGCTCTCGCCCGACGATCTACTCGTCAGCGAGGTCACGCGGGGGGCGTTCGATCACACGATCGTCGAGCAGGGTGAGATTGAGAGCAGCAGCAACACCGAGGTGATTTGCGAAATCGAGTCTCGCGGTAATTCTGGAATCGCGATTTTGTGGGTGATTGACGAAGGCACGCACGTTAGCAAAGGCGATAAACTCGTCGAACTTGACTCGTCGAATCTCGAAGTTGAGTTGAAAGAAAATCGGATCGAGGTCATCACGGCCGAGGCGGCCGTAGCAACGTCGGCCGCCATGCTTGAGCAGGCTACCATTTCGCGAGAGGAGTATCTCGAAGGACTATTTCTGACCGAGGAGAAAGCGATCCTCAGCGAAATGGCGATTGCCGAACAAGAAATGCGGAAGGCGCAACTGGCACTCGAGAGCAGCGAGCGGCTCGTCGCCAAGGGACTCGTCAATTCTCTGCAACTCGAAGCCGACAAATTCGCCCTCGCCAATACCCGCAACCAACTCGATGCCGCCAAGGGTCGCCTGCGTGTCTTGCAGGACTTGACCAAACGCAAAATGGTCGTGCAATTCAATAGTGATATCGAAGCAGCCAAAGCCGGATTGACTGCGACCCGTGAGAAACTTTCCGAGGAGCAGCTCGAGTATAAGCAGATTGAGCAGCAGATCGCCAACTGCGTGATGGTGGCGCCGACCGCGGGCGTCGTCGTCCACGCCAATAAGCAGAGCCGTCGAGGTGACTCGGAGTTTGTCGTCGAGGCGGGAGCCATCGTCCGCGAGCGGCAAACGCTGATCCGGTTGCCCGATCCGAGCAAAATGCAAGTTCGCTGCAACGTGAACGAGTCACGCATCACCCTGCTCGAAAAGGGCATGCCAGCCAAAATTCGCATTGACGCGCAGCCCAATTTGGGTCTGACGGGGCATGTTGCGAAAGTGAATCGCTATGCCGAACCGGGCAGTTGGTACAGTTCGTCGATCAAGGAATACGGTGTGATCGTGGAAATTTCGAATCCTCCCGAAAACATTCGCACGGGAATGACGGCGGCCGTGGAAGTGTTCGTCGAGCAATTGCCAGACGCAACCCAGGTACCGATCCAAGCCGTCTATGAACACGACAACAGAATGTTCGCGATGGTACAAACCGGTGCACAGGAATTTCAAACCCGCCAAGTGAAGATCTCAGCCACGAACGATACGATGGCCAGCATCACCGAAGGACTCGTCGCCGGTGACAAGGCGGTGCTGAATCTTCGCCAACACCTTTCACTGATGGATTTGCCGGAAGTTATCGCCGAGGACAACAGTGATATGGTCAGGAAAAATCAGCCAGTCGTCTCCGCGAATCTCGGGTCCACTGGGTCAACGCCCGAGTCGGACGATCAAACGAGCGTCCAATCATCGCCGGCTGCTAACCGTGGTGACGCGAAGGAGACCGCGGAACTGACAACCGAAAAAACCGATCAACCGGCCGCATGAGAAACTTACTGCGGCGATCCGTCAAACCATCAACCTCGCCCGAGACGCCGGCGGCGACGCCTTACCAAACGCCAATGCCAGCATCCACGGCGAAACTCGCCACGCGGATCGAGGGTTTGACGAAGGAGTATGTGCTCAAGAGCGAAACGGTTCGAGCTCTCCGCGGCGTGTCCTTTGATGTCCCGCAAGGCGATTATGTGGCCATTATGGGTCCGTCGGGCAGCGGTAAGAGTACGCTGTTGAACATGCTCGGTTGCCTCGATCAACCCACCGCCGGCAGCCTCCATCTCGGCGACGACAACATCAGCTTGATGACCGACGACCAGCTCGCCGACATTCGCAGCCGCCGAATTGGATTCGTGTTCCAATCCTACAACTTGATTCAACAGCTCACCGTTGTTGAGAACATCCAAGTCCCGCTGTATTACCAGGGATTGCTCGGCCCCAAGGAGTACGCCCGCGCCGTCGAATTGGCCGAGCGGGTCGGACTGGGCGATCGACTCGGTCACCGTCCCAATCAACTCTCCGGTGGACAGCAACAGCGCGTCGCCATTGCCCGCAGTCTCGTCAACGATCCGTACTTCATTCTTGCCGACGAACCGACCGGGAACCTCGACAGTGTCACGACGGATGAGATCTTGGCAATCTTTGATCAACTCAATGGCGAAGGTCGTACCATTATTATGGTGACTCACGAGGACGATATTGCCGAGCGTGCCCGCCGGATCGTGCGGCTCAAGGACGGCATGCTCCACAGTGACGAACCCGTCAGCGATGAGCAACGGCAGGGCGCGCGGGAGCTGCAAGCTGCCGCAGCAATCGCTGTGAAGAATAAACAGGGACTCTCATGAAGGCGGCTAACGAATGCTGATTTGGTTGCGAACGATCCGCATGGGGGTCAAGAGTCTGACGCTGCATCCGCTGCGTACCGGATTGACGATGCTCGGCATCCTCATCGGTGTGTGGTCGGTGATCGTGTTGACAGCGATCAGCCAAGGCGCGAGTGATCAGGTGCAGAAACAGATCGAGTCGCTCGGGGCGACCACGATCATTGTCCGCTCGGTGAAACCGCCCGAAGAGAAGCTCGCGGGATCGTCGGCTGCCAAATATGGATTGTCACGCAACGAACTTGACCAGATCATCGCTACCCTGCCGATGATCGACCGAGCCGTGCCCATCCGCGAGATCAAACGGCAATTCACCCACGGGGACGAACTCGTCTCCGGACGGCTGGTCGGATGCACGCCCGGCTACAAAACCGTCAATCAGCTCGAGCTGCGGCGACGTGGCGGCCGGTTTTTGACCGACGCGGACGGCATACGTGCCGAAAACGTGTGCGTCATCGCCTCGGAAGTCGCCGATGGACTATTTCCCTACGAAAATCCCGTGGGAAAACGCGTCTATGTCCCTGAGCACACCGATTATTACCGCATCGTGGGCGTTCTCGAATCCCGCAGCGCGTCGGCCGCGATCGGTGGCTCGCTCGATTCGCAAGATTTTAATCGGGACGTCTACATCCCGATTGAAACCATGCAGAAACGGATTGGTGACACCATTGTCACCCGCCGCAGCGGTCAATTTCAAATCGAGATCATGGAACTCAACCAGATCACGATGCAGGTGGAACGGGTCAGCCAGGTGCGTCCGACAGCTAAGGTGATCGAGAGCATTCTATCGGCCAAGCACGATAAGGCGGGGGATGTGGCCGTGGTCGTGCCCCTGGAGCTACTCGAGCAAGCCCGGAATTTGCGATTGATGTTCTTGGGCATTGGCGTCTTGATCGCGTGCATCTCGCTGTTGGTCGGCGGTATCGGCATCATGAACATCATGTTAGCCAGCGTCACCGAACGGACGCGTGAAATCGGTATCCGCCGTGCACTGGGGGCGCGCCGCCGAGATATCGTGCGGCAATTCTTGGTGGAAACGATCTTGCTATCCATTGCCGGAGCGGCGCTGGGAATCCTGCTTGGCTTCCTCGGCCCGCCGATGTATCGCGGCGCGATTTTACTGATTGCGAAAGGATTTCCCGAACAATTCGCGGTATTGCCCAGTGCAATTCGTGATTCACAACCCTCGATCGTGCTAGCGACGATTCCGTTGGCCGTGGTGATCGCCGTCACCGTGGGTCTGGGCAGTGGCCTGTACCCCGCCATCCGCGCCGCTCGCATGAATCCCATCGATGCACTTCGCCACGAGTAGGCAACCGTTGACAAACAAGAACGACCATCCATCGCTCGCGAATTGGGCTTGATTTCAGGCCGGATTTTCGCGATACGCGAGTACGCGAAATCAACCAATGATCGAGACATGATAACCCAAGGACCGGGCGATGAGCACGACGGACAGCCTCAATGGCACGCGGGACCACCCGCTCAACATGGACGATCTCGAGGCCTTGCTCGATGAGGCTTCGCAGCCACTGGCGGCTGCGTCGGAACCGGAGGACCATCAATCCTCCGATGTACCTCGCCCGTTTGCCCTCGGCGATCTCTCGCCGGCGGATCTTGACCAGGGCGCACATCCGATGGAAATGCTCGATGAAGTTGAGCTGGATTTACGGGTGGAACTCGGACGCACGCAGATGCGACTCGAAGATGTCTTGCGGCTCCGCCGCGGCAGCGTGGTGATGCTCGATAAACTCGCGGGCGATCCGGTCGATATTTTCGCCAATGAAAGATTGATCGCTCGGGGCGAGATTCTCGTCATGAATGATCAATTTTGCGTCCGCGTCACCGAATTATTGGGATCGTCCGAGTGAGCACGACAGACATCGAAACGTCAGCGAAATGGTCGTTCATCTCCATTTCCACAGCGGCTCTATTCTCCGTTTTGGTCGCGGGACTGGCAAGCGGCCCCACGGTTGCGGCGGAGGATCATGCGGACCGCAGCAGCGGCGCCTCGGTCGTCGCTCGCAGTGGTGGCTTTCCCGCCCTCGAGGCCCGTTCGCCAGATGGGCGCGGGCGTTCCCATGCTAGTACCACCGCCCTACCGGCCTACCGCGTCACGAGTCCCGACGGCGTAAGCCCGGGCAGCGTCCCGAGCCCCGGTGGCCACGTCGATGGTGACGGCACCGCCGCGAGTGCTCAATCGAGCGGCACCGACGCTTTGGCATTGCGTGCGAACCCGGAATCGTCCCGTTCGAAGATGATGGCGCCGCTGGTAACGGTCGCCTCGAGTCTCGCCATCGTGTTGGCATTGTTCAGTGCCCTGGTGTGGGCGGGACGCAAATTTGGTGGTCGTGCGACCGGCTCGAAACCGCTGCCCGCCTCCGCCCTGACACCACTGGGGCACGTGATGCTCGATCCGCGGACGAAGCTGTTACTCGTCAAATGTGGCCGGCGAATTCTCGTACTCAGTCAAACGGCGGGCGGAATCACGCCGATCACTGAGGTCACCCATCCCGATGAAGTCCAGGAGTTGATGGCAAGCTGTTCCGCCGAGGCGCGAGAGGCATTCCAGCGCACACTGCGGGAGGTTGAGCTCGAACCGACGCGAGGATACACCGGCACGCCACCTGAGCAAGCGCCCGCGGCGCGGCAATCGAGACGGTTGTTCGCAACCGCGTAGGGGGCCGTAGGCTGTGAATGGATGGGTAACCCCGACGCGTCAGCGGGGCTAACCGGGCTGTCGATTTAGTCGACTATGTTTGCTCCCTGATGAGCCGAATGCCGTAAGGCACCGGGCAACGCCGCCCGCCCGGCCGCTTACGCGTCTCGGCTCACCCAATCGAAAGCTCCTCACGCGTCGGGTTACCAAAAAGTTCGCAACCTATCCGTCCTGGGCGAGTGGAGCGGTTCGCGGTACTTTGGTGGCATGAGCAAAACAATCAAACTCGCAGTCCATGGGGCTGCCGGACGGATGGGACAACGTGTGGTCGCTTTGGCGGCGGATGCGGGTGATGGTGACGACGCTGATTTCATCGTGGCGGCGGCGATCGATCATGCCAGTCATCCCCGAATCGGCCAAGACGCGGGCACGGTTGCGGGCATTAGTGCGATTGGCGTGCTGGTTTCGGCAGATTGGCCGAGCGAGGCGGACGTTGTCATCGATTTCTCACTTCCCGAAGCCCTCGATGCCTGCGTCGATCACTGTGTCGCCAGCGCTTGTCCGCTCGTCGTCGCCACCCCCGGACTGAGCGAATTACAAAAAGACTCACTTGCCGAAGCGGCCCGCTCGATTCCCGTTGTGTGGGCACCGAGCATGTCGTTGGCGGTGAATCTATCAATGCGTGTGGCCCAGCAGATCACGACGGCGCTTCGCGATGTGGCCGGTGGTGTGGATATCGAGATTCTCGAACGCCACCACCGCTTCAAAGCCGATGCTCCGAGCGGCACGGCGCTCAAATTCGGCGAGTTGATCGGCGAGGCGATGGCGGAGGAACAACCGGTCATGCATGTTCACGGGCGGGAAGGACACACGGGCCAGCGGACGCAAAATGAAATCGGTTACCACGCGATCCGCGTCGGTGACAATCCCGGCGAGCATACGATCGTGTTCGGGATGTTGGGGGAGCGGATCGAGCTGAACGTCGCGGCAAGCAATCGCGATTGCTACGCTGCCGGAGCACTCGCGGCGGCCAAATGGCTCGTTTGCGGACGCGGCGGAGCGCCCATGCTGGCGGGTCTGTACAACATGTTTGACGTGCTCGGCATGGCCGACGATGCAACATGAGCGAAGCGGCGCCACATCGGGTTTGTGTCGGGCCTGAGACCAGCGAAAACGGCGGGCAAAAGCTGCATCTCGGCATTTCAACATGCCCTAACGACACGTTTGCCTTCGCGGCGCTGTTGGAGGGCCGCGTCGATACGGATGGATTTTCGTTTGAGATCGATCTGCTTGATATCGACCAACTCAATCGAGGATTGATGGCCGGGCAATTCGATCTGGCAAAAATCAGCTTCCACGCGGCCCTGTCGCTGGCGGATCAAGTCGTGGTGCTGCCGGTCGGTTCGGCGCTTGGTTTTGGAGTCGGCCCGTTGCTATTGGCGAGTCAGCCCGGCACGTCGCCGACGCCGACTGGGATGGCTGAGGCTGCGGCTCGGACGCTATGCCCCGGTGAGCACACGACAGCCAAGTGGTTGTTCGACCTGTTTTACCCCGACACAACGCAGGTCGAACACGTGGTTTTCTCGGAGATCATGCCCCGGCTCGCTGACGGTACGGCTGATTTCGGCGTCTGCATTCATGAGGGCAGGTTCACCTACGAGTCGGCGGGGCTGTACCGCGTCGCAGATTTTGGCGAATTATGGGAGCGTCAAACGGGATGCCCGCTGCCGCTCGGTGGGCTGGTGATGCGTCAGCGGCACGGTGCGGAGGTGATGCGGCGGGTGAGTCACGTGATTTCTCGCTCACTCGCCATCGCCCGCGATGCACCCGAGACGGCGTTACCGGCGATGCGGCGGTACGCTCAGGCGATGGATGACGGCATCTTGATGCAGCACGTTGATTTATACGTTAATGACTGGACCGCGGATTTAGGCGACGTTGGAAGGAGTGCACTGCGAGAAATGGCACAATTAGCAAAGAAGTTGGGAAACGGGCAAGAACGTCAGCCGGTGTTATGCGTTCTATCATGAACCGGTGGTAAAATTGTTGTCATGATTCGATGGACCAATTAGGCTACCTGGTGGTGATGGACCGCATCTTTTCTATTCTCTCGCTCGATGCACGACTGCATGGAACCCTCGTCTGCAATCCGACCTGACGGCTCGACGGTGCATCGCCCCGCTTCGACCGGGGATGTTCTGCCCACCGAGAACGAAAATCTTGATGTTGCCGGGGCCGATGAGCTCGAATCGGCCGAGACCGTCATCCGGCAAGATCCACTCGGTGCATTGTCTGGGGGATCCTCGCATCTGGAAACCGCACCGGGCGGTCGCGCGGGATCGAGTCGGTCGGTCGCCGCAGGTTCCGGCAGCGGATCGATGCGGGGACCGACGCATCACACCCCGGCTTCACTGACGCGGGAACTGCAGGGCCAACGGCTGAATCATTTCGAGCTGCTCGAACAGATCGGTGGTGGCGGCATGGGGTCCGTGTTCCGCGCCGTCGATGATCGTTTGGGACGTACCGTGGCGGTCAAAGTCGTGCCGTTTGCCGAAGGCGATCCCGATCTGCAGCGGCGTTTCCGCAACGAGGCCCAGAGCGCCGCGAAGCTGGACCACCCCTTGATCGCACGCGTGTTCGAGGTCGGCAACGATGGCCCTTGGTACTACATCGTTTTTGAATACATCGACGGTCGTAACATTCGCGACATCGTGTCACAGAGCGGCCCGCTGTCGCTCGACGATGCCGTGTTCTACACCGCCCAGGTTGCCGAGGCGATTGGTCATGCGTCCCGCCGTGGGATCGTCCATCGCGATATCAAACCGTCCAATGTCGTTGTGACGGAGGAGAGTTCGATCAAGCTCGTGGACATGGGTTTGGCGCGTTCGGAGAATTTTGACACCAGCGAAGACATGACCGCGAGCGGTGTGACGCTCGGCACGTTCGACTACATCTCGCCGGAGCAAGCACACGATCCCAGGTTGGCTGATATTCGCAGCGACTTGTACTCGCTCGGCTGTACGTTCTATTACATGCTCACCGGATCGCCACCGTTTCCCGGCGGCACGATGTTGCAGAAACTGCTCAATCACGGCAACGCGGCGATCCCCGATATCCGCGAGCATCGTGAGGATGCGAGCGATGATCTAGCGGCCATCCTGCGAAAGATGCTGGCCAAAAAACCGGAGCAACGATATCAAAATTCACAACTCCTGATCGCCGATTTACGTGAGCTGGCGTTGCGTGAGAACCTTCGTCGCAGCCGCGGTGTGGATGTCGTCACGGTGTCGGAGGAGAACCCCTTGGTGTGGGGACTGCTGCGTCACCTGCCGTGGGTGGTTGCTGCCGTTGTGTTGGCCAGCAGCGCACTGGCGTTGGAAGTGTTGTCGTCTCAGCAGCGACGTGAGTTCAGCTCGCAAGTCGCCGCCGCCGTTCCCGACTCGGCACTGGAGTCGGTACCCGTGAATGTTTCGGCAGCGAATCCGAATGTGGTCCGCCAGCGGGATGGGGCTCCCGTGTTTTCGAATACCCAGGCACTCCCGGTGCCGTCGACGCAAGTGGATTCGTCGTCGGTTGACCCCGATGTGAATTTGCCCGCGTCCTCCGGTGCGGCGACCAAATCCGGTGCGGTGTTCGGTGAAACCACCGGGCGGGATCGCAAGATACCAAGCTACGATACGAATGGTTCGAACGCGGATTCCTCACCATCGATGACGGGCGCGTCGTCGCCGCCGCCAGAAACGGGGGGCTCTCGTGGC
>JBDNIG010000723.1:0-7174 GCA_041688415.1 Rhodopirellula sp.
CGTGGCGTAAGCTTCCAGCTTGCGATTGTCGAGTCACACACTTCCAGCTTGCGTTTGTCGAGTCGCACACTTCCAGCTTGCGATTGTCGAGTCACACACTTCCAGCTTGCGTTTGTCGGATCGCACACTTCCAGCTTGCGTTTGTCGAGTCGCACACTTCCAGCTTGCGTTTGTCGAGTCGCACACTTCCAGCTTGCGATTGTCGAGTCGCACACTTCCAGCTTGCGATTGTCGAGTCGCACACTTCCAGCTTGCGTTTGTCGAATCGCACACTTCCAGCTTGCGTTTGTCGGATCGCAAGCTGGAAGCTTACGCCACTCCATGTTCTCGCGTTCCTAGTCGCTCGAGCAGATCATCGGCGAGCAGGGCCCGATGGTCGAGGACGACGCACCGCGCACCCAGATTTCTGGCATCGTCCAAGTCTACCGGTTTGCGACTTCGCCGCTCACTCGTCCCATGCGTGCTGCGAAATCCCTCACCCACCGGGAGGCCCATCGCCCTCAGTCGCTGCAGCAATGCCGCTCTCGAATGAGTTTCATCGGCCAAAAGAGCGAACTTGTAGTGCGCAGATATTTGCCCGAGCGTATTCGCAGAGAGAGGCTCAGCGTTCAGCGGCGACCAGTCCCAGTCGCGCAGCCGCGCCGCCATCACGCGCCGGCGACGATTCAGTTCATCGAGCATTGACCACTGCGGCAACAACGCCGCACACTGCAACGCCGAGAGCGGAAACGCATCACTGGGTCGGTCGGCGTACGACCGCAGTCTTGCTGCTAACCGGTCCTCACGCGTGAGGACCGCGCCACCATTGCCCGCCGACAATAGTTTGCTGCCGCCGAAACTAAGTGTTGTGCAGTCGGCCAAACACCCAACCGGAATGACAACGTGCGACGCCGCATCGTGTCCCACCTCCCAGCCCGCTCCCGGCACCTGGCAGGCGTCTTCAATGAGCTTCCAATTTCGCTGGTCGCAAATTTCTCGAATCGAGAGCATGTCGGCCAACTCGCCGTAGAGATGCGAAACCACGACCGCTTTGATCTTCTCTCCGTCGATCTGGCGCAGCGATTGTGGATCCATCGTCACGCCACCGGACCGAACATCGGCGAGCACGGGCGTCGCCCCGAGCAACTCGATACCGCGAAAGTTGCCGGGATAGTCGTACGCGGCAACCACGACTTCGTCACCCGCCGTGATACCGCAGCAGCGGAGAGCAAGCTCGACGGCGGCGGTCCCGCTGCTGCACAACCGCACCGTCGGTGGCGTTTGAATGCGTTGCCCATGGGCCCACCAAGGCGGTGGGAGCGATTGAGCGGAGGCGGTCGATATCGACATCGCTTCGGTTACGGCATCCAAGCACTGCGTGTGGATCGCCGATTCGTATTTCCCCCATTGACCGCTGGACCATACCCGTTGCAACGATTCCCAAATCGCTGGCGTTTGGGGTGGCCACACGGGCCAGCCACCGTCGTCAAGAGCCAGCTCGATCACAGACCCGTCGTCGCATCGAGACCAAACATCACGTTCATGTTCTGTATCGCGGCGCTACTGGCCCCTTTGGACAAATTGTCGATGGCGCAGACAATGACCGCTCGACCGGGTGCGTTTTTATCGCCCGAAACTCGCACCGTCATCTGAACATGGTTCGTCATCACCACGTGCTTGGTCGCCGGCAAGTGATCGACGACGTGGATAAACGGTTGACCTTGATACGCATTCCGCAGCGTCTCCATCAATCGCGACTGAACCGACTCAACGGTATCACCATCGTTGAGTTTCGGACGCACATAGATCGTTGACAAAATGCCGCGATCGATGGGAGCCAGGTGAGGTGTAAAGAGAATTTTCACCGGTTTGCCCGCGATGCGGTGGATCAAGTCTTCCATTTCCGGGCCGTGACGATGCGCAGCGATTGCATAGGCGGCGATCGACTCGTTGACCTCACAGTACAACGTCCCGAGTTTCGGTGAACGCCCGGCACCACTGGCGCCGCTTTTGGCATCCACGATAATATCGTCGCTCTCGATTAATCCTTCGCGGACCAACGGCGCCAGCGGCATGATCGCCGATGTCGGATAGCAGCCCGGATTGGCGACAACGTCCGCCGTCGCAATTTCATCCGCGTAGAACTCCGGCATGCCATAGACAACGCTGCCGATCCGTTCCGGCCACGGATGCGTTACCCCGTACCAATGTTCATAGAGTGGAACGGACGAGAGTCGGAAATCGGCGCTGAAGTCAATCACGCGCATGCCCACTGCCGCCAACTCACGCACGCTCTGAGCGGACGCACCATGCGGCAGACAGCACATCGCCACGTCCGCCTGTTCAGCGATCCGAGCGGGATCAAACACCCGCAGGGCGACGTCGCAACGTCCCGCCAGCGACGGATGAATTTCCGCGAGCGGTTTGCCCTCGTCCGAACGACTCGTCGCCACCGTCAACTCCGCCTGCGGATGAGCAAGCAACAGCCGGGCAACCTCCAGGGCGGTGTATCCAGTCGATCCGATCAGGGCAACGCGTATCATGGCGAGAGTTTTGGGAGGACAGTGAAAGACGGGAAGTACGAAAGCGATAATCCTACCCGATAGACGGCAACGGCTTCCAGCCGGTCAGAAACATCGAGAGACCAATGTGCCGCGACCCCAAAGTTTTTTTTGCCGATTGTGTCCGACACGCCATCGCACTAACGCGGTGAAATGACGGTATCGCGGCGCGTCGCGAGAGATGAATCGAGTTTGTGAAACTTGTCGAGACGCGTCTCCAGTTGGGTTATCGCAATTAGTTCCGCCGATATCAATTGCGTTTACGAGCTTTGTAGCGTCGTCGGAACCGATCTTGCAAAACCACGAAACTCGGCACCAACACGGTGCGGACGTAGAGCGTGTCGATCAACACCCCCAACGCCAACGCAAAACCGAGTTCCGTGATGCCTCGCAGCGTTGTTTGATGATTTCCGGCCGTCGTGCTATTCGACAGGCCAATCCAGTCACTGATCGGTGGCCACCACGCCGATGCGGTCATGCTCAGAAAAGTAGCCGCCATGACGATACCGCAGGCGGTGACGATACCGCCCGTCCGTGCGACAGCCCGGCGGACTGCCGCGAGGGATCCCAAACGCCTGCGTTCTTCGATGATTCTCGTCACCAGATAGACATTATAATCCTGGCCCACCGCAACCAGAATCACGAATAGGAACAGCGGTAACTTCCAATCGAGGCCTAAAAACTGGGGCCCATCAATCGCTCGAAAGAACCAGTACGTCAGCCCGAGAGTTGCATAGTAACTCAGCAATACCGTCGCGATCAGATAGAGCGACAGGACCACGCGGCGCAGCACGAGGATCAACACCACCAAGACCGCGAGGATGACGGCCACCTTGATGCGACGCGTATCACGAAGGGTGACTTCCCGCAGATCCTCAATCGAAGCCGTTGTGCCAGTGTAGTAGAGTTCCCAGACACTGCCCGTTTCTCGATGTTGGGTGCTCAGAACGCTGCGAGTTTGGTCGATAATCGCCTTCAACTTGGTCGCGGCGGCCTGCGAGAATGGGTCCTCTTGGACAATCACATCCAGCCTGATCAGACGGTGCGTGAACCTGGGTTCGTTTGCCACGAAGTGCAACCGCGAGAGCCGATGGTTCTGCAATGCCCTGCGGCGCCACGCCTCTTTGCTGAGCAATCCCATTTCCCGCTCGGGCGGAAAATCACCCAGCGGATCGCTCAAAGATCGTACTCGCCGCACACCATCGATCTGATAGATCGCTTCGGTCAACAGATTTCGCGTGGCCGTTAACGCCGCGTCGTCTTGGTCTGATTTCGCCAAGGCCAACACGGAGATGGGCGCGAGCTCACCAACACCAAAATTCTGGTCAAGCATTCGCATCCCTTGTCGACTGCCCGCCGTGCTCGACAACTGACCGCTCAGGTCGTAGGTGACGTCCTGCTCGTGAATTCGTCCACCCACGGCCGGCAAGATCAACAGCAACCAACCCGCCGCCAAGGTCCACACGGGATAACGCGTCAATGCAATCGACGCCACATTCCACGCCCAACTGCCGCCACTCAAGCTAGACTTGCGTGACGATTTCAAGTCACCGGGATCCGGATCACCGATGTCGCGATTGGACAAGAGCGAGACCACCGGCCGATCGGAATTGCTGGGGATCGAGGTCGGCCAAAACACCGCCGGCCCAAAAAGTCGTAAGATCGCGGGCGTCAATGTCATGCAGACGAGCAAACCGATACACAAACAAATGGCGATGATCGGCCCAGTGTGCTGAAATTTGCCAAATTCGGCAAACCACAGCATCCCCAGCCCCACGATCGTCGTCATCGCACTGCCGAGCAACGCGCTGCTGACACCGCCGAGTGCCCGCTCGCACGCGACCGGCCACGGATGGTTGGCCGCTTCTTCACGCAGACGCGAAATCAAGAACAGGCAGTAATCCGTTCCCGCGCCGAATAGGATCACGACGACGAAAATTCGACTGGTCGTGTAGACCTTGAGATCCAACCCAAACCAAGGCGCATTTGCGGATAGGTCCGTCAGCGTTGTCACCACCGCCGTCGCGACCATCACGGCCACGGTGATCGTGATCAGTGGGACGGCAACGAGCAGCGGAGCCCGGTACACGACCGCGAGAATGATCAGAATCATGACCACGGTGAACGATTCGGTGTATGAGATCGCCGAGCGAGCCGCTAAGAGCGTCTCGCCGCCAATCGCCGCTGAACCCGTGATGCGAACATCGAGATCGTCAGCCCGCGTGAGTTCGTCGGCACGCAAATATTCTCGCTGATATTCCGCGCACCGGTCAACCATTTGTCGCAACTGCGTGAGCAGCTCGATATTTCCCGTCGCCGCCAATTCGCTGGCCAAAGACAGCACCGCGATCCGGGCCTGGGGCCGCCGCAATTGGCTTCCGATGACAGGTTCTTTCCAGCTGTAAACGTCCAACAACGCTTGCCAATCGTCCAGATCCCGCTCGGTGATTGGAATCGCCACGGATTCAATATTGGGGTCGAGCACTCTCGCCGATGCGAGGTCCTCGGCAACGAAAGTTGGGTCGACAGAACGAGCTTCCGCCAACTTGCCGCGATCCCAATACGCGATCGCCAGGCGCGGTTCATACGCGGTCGCCTCACGCGGGGGAATACGATCGCCGAGCAATTTGTAGAAGGCAGCATCAATCTCAATCGCTTGATCAAACGCTTCCACGGCCACGCCCCGCCAACGCTGAGCGGAATCGGTGACGTCATCGTCGTTTCCGCCCTTGAATTCGCCTGAGTTTACCTCATCGGTGCCAGCCCCCGCCTTACCGGCTACCCCTTCCTCGCCAGTCGCTTCGCTCGTTCGGCCGACATCGATCGGAGCACTGCCCGACCCCGCATTGACCGTTTCGGCATTGGACGTTTCGGCATTGGACGTTTCGGCATTGGACGTTTGCGGCTTGGCCAGTGCGTCGGGTCGCGGCAACATCGCGTCGGCCGATTGCACGTCACCGCGGGCGATTCGTTCGGATCGCTGCCAACAAACTTCACCGAGACGGTGGTAGAGTCGCCGCAAGACGTCGAGTCCCAACAAGTGATCGCTCGTCGTGAATGATTCGGCGTCCTTGGCGAAGACGAGCACCATCTGGCTGCGAGACCGAGTGCCCTTGAACGCTCGATCGAGCAATCGCCCGCCCGCCACGCTGTTCTGCGTGGATGGCAGATAATCAAAATCTCCGTCCAGAGCGACCGACTTCCACGACGGCGCGAGACCTTTGGCGAGCACCGCAATCAGCAACCACGCGATCACGATGATGGCGGCATGCGCAATCACGCGATGTGCAAATTTCGCCGAAAATGGCATGGCTTTCAATCGAGTTTCCTTCTCGCTTCGCTCTGGTTTGGGACGCTACTGATCGCTCGGAGACGAGCTCGCTCCGCCACGGCCTCGGTCTCCTCCACGCCCCTGTCCTCGGCTTTGGTTGCCGCGACGATCCGAACGCCGGTTTCGATCGCCGCCACGATCCGTCCATCGGCCCGCACCGCGAAAATCCGACCGTCGGCTATTGCTACTTGATGATTCGCCCATCGTTGTATTTCCCAACGCCGACATCGCCTGCCGCAACGTCTCAGCCGAAACATCTCCAGAAAATTGCAGAATCTCGATTTCACCACCGGGCTGCGACGCACGATCGAGTTTTTCAATCATCGAGACAATCAGGTCGAGCAGCGACTCGCCTTCGGCGCTGACCAAGAGTGTGTTGCCGAGTTCATCGACCCCGATCGACAATTTTCCGTTAAACGAAAAATCGCTACCGCCACCGCTTTGACCACTGTCGGAATCTTCGAGTCCTGATCCCTGGCTACGGTTGCTCGATCGCTTGCCAGCGTTTTTGCCGCCACCACCACTTGAAAAGGCTTTGTCGTTGCTGCTGAGCAAATCACGATAGGCTTCCTTGACCGTGTCGGCAATTTTCTCGCTGCGACCATAACGAATCGAAACGAGTTTGGTGAACCGGCTGAGTTTGGGATTGATCGGTTCGGCAACGTCCCACAACTCAATCAGCTCGCGGATCGTTTGCAACTGGGCACTCGTGGCACCGGTGACGACGATGGTTCCCGTGTCAGAATTCGGCAAGAATCGCAACTGTCCGCTTTTTGCCAGCCCCGTGGGCCCCTTATCGCTCGAGCTGTCGTCGTTAAAGATCCAGCGATAAAAACTATTCGAATTATCGTCCTTCTTATCGTCGGGATCCGCAAAGTAATCTTCGAGATCGAGTGTGAGGAGGCTCACCGACGCGTTCTCAATGTGAAAAATTTGGTAGGAGCGGCTCGGCGGTTTGATGTCGAGCATCAAATTTTCGAGCTTGTCGAGAGCCTTGGTGTCGCTGCTCGAAAGCACCAAATTGCCTTGTGAGTCAAGCCGAATTTCCACCGGAGCAGGTTTCGACTCGTCCGACTCAGGGCGTACCGGACGTTCGGCGGTCAACATCACCGCGCCGGCGAATCGATTCAGCGGCGTGCCGCCCGCGTCATTTCGGCGCACGATCGGCTCGCCATCGCTGGTCGTATCCTCATCATCTTGTTCAGGGTTCGTCTGATTCTCGAGATCTTCGTCTTTGTCCGCTGGCGAGCCCGACTCCGTCTTGGAATCGCCCGATCCGGAGTGCGAATCGCGAAACTTGTCA
>JBDNIG010000724.1:0-11197 GCA_041688415.1 Rhodopirellula sp.
GGATCGTGTCACCGATGGCGGGATCGGTGGTCATCGAGTCCGCTTGCTCACCGTCAAAGGCCAGGTTGTTTTTCTCGTCAGGATCGGCATCGTAATCGTAGAGTTCCACACCTTGTTGGCCGTCATCCCAGAGTGTTAGACGGTACTGCGGCGTGCGAATCGAATAGCCGAAAAATTCTGGCTTCCCACGACGTGAGACCTGCGAGATCGTGTACCCACGCCCCAGTTTGGAAACGTCGTTGAGGATCGGCCGCAGCGATTGGCCCTGCAAATTATCGGGAGCGGGAACGCCGCACAGATCCGCGAGCGTTGGGTACAGGTCAATCAAACCGACCGGGGCGTTTGCCGTTTGTCCCGCGTTCTTGGTGCGGGGGTCGGCGATGATCAGGGGTACCCCGGCGGATTCTTCAAACAAACTGCGTTTTTGCCATAAACCTTTGTCACCGAGATGGTACCCGTGGTCGCTGGTGAAAACCACGATCGTGCTTTCGGCGAGGCCGTGACGCTCCAGGGAATCGAGCACGTTGCCAACCTGGGCGTCCATGAACGAGATACTCGCGTAGTATCCTCGAATCGCCTTGCGGCGGAGATCATCGGTCATCTCGTCTTCGATTTTTTTCCGGATCATCAGTGCCGCCGCGGGCACGTCGGCGCAATCCTCGGCAACATCGTGCGGGACCGGCATGTCGGATAAATCGTAGAGATCGAAATATTTTTTGGGTGCCACGTAGGGCGTGTGCGGGCGAAAGAAACCAACGGCGAGGAAAAATGGTCGATCCGTTTGCCGCGAGCATCGCTCGAGCACCCAGTCGGCATCCGCAGCCAGCATCCCGTCGGTGTGCAGTTCGTCGTCGCGGGGCGAGGCGTACCACGACAGCGTGGCACCAAATCGATTCTTCTTGAGCGTGAAAATGTCGGGCTCTTCGATCAGCCGATCACAACCGGCGGGGTTGAGTTCCAGCTCCCAGGACGCTGGGTCATCATGCCCGTTGGTGCCAATGCTGCGGGGCACGTTGTAGTGATACAGCTTTCCAACCCGCGCGGCAAAGTAACCGTCCAATCGGAACGCATGGGGTAGCGGTTTGTGATGCGGAATGGTTTGGCGAAAAATCTGCGTGTTCTGCACGATTCCCGTCGAGTCAGGATACAAGCCGCAGAGCATGGAGTTTCGTGACGGGCCACACAGCGGGTACTGACAATACGCGTTGGCAAACCGCACTCCACGCGCCGCCAGGCGATCGAGATTCGGTGTCTGCACGTTGGGATCATCGTAGCAACCCAACCGTGCGTTCAGGTCGTCGGAAATCAAAAACAGGACATTGGGTCGCTCCGCGATCACGCTCGGTGGCGGAAACGAAATCCAACCAAACAGCATCGCGGCAGTCAAAAAGAGTGGGTGGCGGCGTATCATGAACACGGCGGGTCTCGCGAAAAAAGGATTTGCATTGATGGGTGGTCGTGGATAGTTTACCCGATGGCTCACCGCTCGTTGATTCTCGAATTTTGAATCTGCCCCAAACCGTCTCGTGATGGATTCTAAGCCTGTTGGCCTGACGTTCTGTTCACCTCACCCCCCGCTACCTTCGACCCACCATTAACATGAACAAACATTCGATCGATCGTCGCCAATTCGTCGCCAGTCAAGCGGCCATTGCCCTGGCGGCGTGTGGCAGCACCTCTTGGGCCACGGAAGCCTCCGCACGCTCGATTCCCGTCCGCACGATCACACGGGGGCCGAAGCATCATTGGTTTGGATACTATGACAAACTTCAATTTGACCCTACCAACCGATTCGTGTTGGGGATGCAAGTCGACTTTGAGCATCGCTCGCCGACCGCCGACGATACGATCAAGATTGGGATGGTCGATCTCGAAGATAATGATCGCTGGATCGAGCTAGGGGAAAGCAAAGCATGGTGCTGGCAACAAGGGTGCATGTTGCAGTGGTTACCCGGCTCCGATTCCGAAATCATTTGGAACGACCGCATCGGCGACCGCTTTGTCGCGCGCATCATGGATGTTCAGACGCGGGAGACACGAATCATTCCGCACGCGATTTACACCGTCAGCCCGAATGGAAAGGAAGCCGTCGCCGCCGATTTCCGCCGCATCAACGATGTTCGTCCCGGCTACGGCTACACGGGGCTGCCCGATCCCAATGCCGATGTCCTGGCGCCGCTCGATTCGGGGATCGTCCACATCGACTTGATCACCGGCGACGTGAAAACCATCCTTTCGATTGCGGACGTTGCCCGCACCGGATTCATTCCGAACGAAAAGTTTGGGGTCAAACATTACTTCAATCACCTCCTGTACAATCCCGATGGCTCGCGGTTCGTTGTCTTGCACCGGTGGCGTTATCCCGATGGATCTCGGCGGACGCGAATCGTGACCGCAACTCCCGACGGTGACGACGTTCGTATCGTTTGCAGTAACGGCTACGCTTCCCATTTCATCTGGCGAGACAACACTCACCTTCTGTCTCAATCACGCGGTCTTGATGGCAACGATGGCTGGGGGAATTTTCTCTTCGAAGATGTCGATGGCGGCGGCGATGTTCGTGAGATCGGTCGTGGCGTGCTCGATAGCGGCGGACATTTCACCTATCTGCCTGGCAACGAGTGGATCCTCAGCGACACGTATCCGAAAGGCAAAGAGCGGATGCAAACGCCACACCTCTACCAGATCTCCACAGGCCGCCGCATCGATCTCGGCCATTTTCATTTGCCGCCGATTTACACCGGTGAGTGGCGTGTCGATACGCACCCTCGTCTGTCGCGTGACGGGAAACTGGTGTGCATCGATTCGCCGCACGAAGACCAAGGACGACAATTGCATTTGATCGACATCAGCGGACTAATGGACACCTGAACCGAACTCCAGCATAGCCATCTTCCTGTCACCCATCTTCCTGTCCATTTTCAGTGCTGACTTTTGACAGGAAGATGGGTGTCAGGAAGATGTTTAGGTCTCGATGGTGGTGAAAGTCACTTCGTGACGCCCGATATTTACCCAATACATTGCCGCCAGTTTTGTTGCCGCTAAGAGCTTCTTCAAATGCACTTCTTGTTTCGATAAGTCGTCGCGATTGAACGTAGTAATTCCAAACGCGACATCGGGAGCGCACAACCGAAACCCCTGATTGCCAACGAATTCCCCGTCGAGCGACAACGGCAACCGATGCACAACCGTTTCCTCGCCGCCTAAATTCGCCACGATTGCCTGCGTGTATAGCGAACTAGAAAGGCAGGTTCCCCAATCGCGAATCAGCGATTCCACTAACAAACAAAACGTGGGATCGCCCGCCCAATTGCTCGAGTCGACTTCAAACCGATGTCGCTCGTCCCAGCCGATTGACGCATTCACAAAACGTGACTCAACCCGCTCGGAACGAAAGTTGATCAATTTGCCGCGATTGGCTCTCATCAACAGCATGTAGATCAACAATTGTGTTTCGTGCTCGCTCGTCAATTGCCGCACCACTTTTAATTCGTAGGGCACCCGGCCGTTAATAACGGCATCAAGGTAAAGCGTCTTTACGAATCGATCGAACGAAATTTCGATCGGCACTTCGGTGATCACTTCAAAGCCCACATGCGTCAGTCGTTGCCGGAAGCTATTCTTATAGATGAATTCATCGCATAGCCGACCAAGTTCTGTCTGCACGTCAAACACGCATCGCATCACCGGTCGATCGAAGTCACGCATTTCCTCTGTTGAAAGTGGTGCAAATTGAATCGGGCAAGAAATCGGCATCGATTCACTCACTAGCAAACGGGCATGAACATCTTCCTGTCACCCATCTTCCTGTCAAAAATCAGCACTGAAAATGGACAGGAAGATGGGTGACAGGAAGATGTTGAGGGCTCACTAGAACATACCGCCGCCGGATGCGTGCGGAGGCGTGGCGGGAACAGTTTCGGGGATCGACTCGGCTTCCATTCGCTCGCGGGACCGTTTGATGCTAGGTCCGAGTACCGCAGCCATCTCGCCCGTTGGATTGTCGACCGGGCCGCCACCCAACCCGCCACCCCCATTACTTGGTAGCTTTAACTCTTGGGACAGAAAATGCTCCAAAATATCCGGCCGAGTTGTGTGCTCGCTCACGATCGGGAGTGTGTCAACCCAGAAGGTTTGATCGCCCAAAATTTGACTGTGCAGTGGAGACATTGACCTGAAATTGGACTCGGAGTTCCAAAACAATTGCAGCAGCAACGCGTCGGACGCCTCCTGCGGGTCCGAATCCAGTATTGCCCGGTAAGCTGTATTCCGTTCAGCGCGAAAACCAGGGGCCCATGACGTGGTCACGGCGGCTGCCAAAGCGGTGGGTAACTCGATCCCCAAACGCGTCGCGGCGACAAATTGTTGGGGAGTCATTGACGGCGTCGTGACCGGGTCTTGGCCGGTGGACCAGCGTTGTTTTAATCGCTCGGCCACGCTGATCGACGAGTCCACTGCGGCGACAATCCGCTGCAAATCATCACGAAGCCCAGGTTCATCTTCCAGCGGGGTGTCCAGAGCGATCGCCAGCACCAACGACAACTCCTTGGCCGCTGAGACATTTTTCTCATTTCTTAACTCGTCACTGCGCAGGAGATCTGTCAGGTTTTGATGCAGCCGGATCGCCAACTCTCGATTGTCCGGTTCGGCGGCCCAAGAAGATAACTGCGATGTTGCGTGCAACTGGCCGTTGAAGTTCAACAGCAACCAGAGCGATGCGGCGCGACTGTTCTCATTTCCGTCAACCAGCTCATTGGCGATCGCATCGATTCCCGGTCGCGGCATAAATTGTGGCGAGATACTGTTGATCAAGTGGGCCATGAACAGTCCTGACTGACTGTCGTCCATCGACCAACCACCCAATCGTCGGGCTGAGAGCAAAATCGATTGGGCTGCGGCTACATCTTGGGAATCGGCCAAACTCACCACGGCTTGCATCGCGTCAACGAGCGTGGCGACATCTCGTTCGGCCAACATCACTTGCCTCCACTCATCGAGCGATTTACCTTTGAACACTTTTTGAGGTCGGACAACTTCCGTTTCCACTCGGGTTTCAATGGCGGGCTCAGATTCCGTCCGAACCTGCGAGGTCATTTCTGGCTTGCCACCCGGTGTTGGATTGCTGTCAAGGATTGCGATCTTGATATCAGGGTCGTCCGTTTCGATGCGTACGGTTCGGTCGCCCATTTGGATCGTGATCACGGTCGCGAGTGCCAACAGCCCGAGAGGGACGCCCGCTGCGGCCACCCATTTCCATCCGCGGCGGCGTGGTGGTCTCGGTGGCTGCGCGAATGAGGGACCAACTCCTGCACTGGAGAACGGCTCTTGACCAGGGACTCGCGATGCTTTGGCCACCATCGCTTTGATTTTGCCATCGGTCGCCAACGCATCCAATCGCCGCGCCACGTCCTCGGCTCGCGCAGGTCGTTTGGCTGGATCGCGACTGAGAAGCTCTCGCACCAGTTCCTCCAGCTTGACAGGTGCGTCCGGTGCAAGCGATCGCAGCGAGGCGGCCCGCTTGGATGTCTTTTCGATCACCAGCGGTGCGATGCCGCGATCCGTCGCGTGCGGCGTGCGACCGGTCACCAATTGGAACAACGTCGCCCCGACCGCGTACAAGTCGGCTCGCGCGTCGACGGTGGATCCATCGGACAACTGTTCCGGTGCCGCGAACGCCAATGTGCCGATCACGTGTCCGACTGTGGTCAAACGTAAATCGGCGATCGATGCACGTTGATCCAAGACCAATCCCAGACCCAATAATTTCACCGACCCGTCGCGTGTCAACATGACATTAGACGGTTTGATGTCGCGGTGAACCAAACCCGCCTGATGAACGACGGCCATGGCGCTACAAACATCCCGCATCACGGCGGCGGCAACGCCCGCGTCGATCGGTCCGATTCGTCCCATGATCGCGGCCAAGTCCAATCCGTCCAAGTATTCCATCACGAGATAGTGCCAACCGTCAACGTCACCGGCGTCGGTGGCTGTGACGATCCCCGGGTGCGACAGGCTCGCGATGGCCTGCATTTCACGCTCGAAACGACCGATCCAGGCGGCGTCGAAACCGTGTTGGCGAGGCAACAATTTGATCGCGACCTGTTTTCGCAATCGACCGTGCTGGGCCAAGTAAACCGCTCCCATGCCGCCCCGGCCCAACGGGCGAATCAATCGATAGGGGCCGAGCGACTCGATCGGTGGCAAGACGCGGTCGATCCGCATCTCAGGCGATCCTGCGGCGTGGAACAGCGCCGCTTGGCAATCCGCTTCGGACAGGATCGGATCCGCAGAATTCTTGGCACCTGCGGCCAGCACGCCAGCAAGAGAATCGTCGGTCGCGGACTGCGAAGCCCGTTGTTGGCACGCCGTACAGTCGTCCACGTGTTGCATCAGATGCTCGAAACGATCCGCTGGTAAACGTCCAGAAATGAAATCGGCGAGATCGTCGTCGCAGAGATGGGTGGCAATCATAATCGGGACTCTTTCGCGGGTGATTGGGAACAAGGTAGTCATTCACCCAGTCCTTCGCATGGCGTTGGACACCTTGGCGAAAATAATTTACTCGTCGTCCAACATCCCGGCGAGTTCGGTCCGCAATCGTTGCAGAATTCTGGCCCGCGCCTTGTACACACTCCACCGGTTCATCCCCAGCGTCTCGGCCACCTCGTCAGGCTCGCGTCCCTCGACCACCGTTGCCCAGAACGCCTGCCACGTTTTCGGATCGAAACGATCCCGGTAGATCGCAACCGCCCGGACCAGCAAGGTTTGTCGATCGGTGATCGCGTCGGTGGGCGGATCAACGAGAGGCAGGTCGTCGACGTACGATCCGGCGGGCCATTCGTTGGGCTGGGCCCGGACCGCGTCAGCGATTCGCCGCCGCGTGATCGTCCACAACCACCCGCGAAACTTGGCATCAGGACGCGACGGATCGAACGCCGCCAAATCTTTCGATACCGACATCAAGACGTCTTGCGTCACGTCAGCGGCGTCGCTGCTTTGCGTCCCCGATCGACGAACCCAGCGGTAAATCAACGGCCCGTACAAATGCACAAAACGCTGCCAGGCTTCCGGTTGGCCATTCCTTGCCGCGTCCAATAGCGACGCCGCCGTCGAAGGTTCGATGGTAGGCAACAACTGAACAACTCCGTAGCCGGGCGACAAAACGAATGTGAACCATGCAATATAACGTAGTGCGAACACGTGAGGACGGTCGGAACCACTGCATTTGATCGACATCAGCGGGCTGATGGACACCTAAGCTCCGAACCCCAGCATAGCCATCTTCCTGTCACCCATCTTCCTGTCAAAAGCCAGCACTGAAAATGGACAGGAAGATGGGTGACAGGAAGATGTTGAGGTCTCGGTCTCTCCGCTACGGGACCCTGCATAATTACCTCGAACTGCTAGACGGAACCGGATCATTCCTTGGGCACGCCAAGGCAAATGCGGAAGCCGTCACGTGAGTCCGAGTAGTTGGGGCCCTGGAGTCCAAGGCGGACCGCACAGCGGGCATTGCCGGGGACGTCAAAATAATTACCGCCACGGCATACCGGGCGTGGATTATCCGTCACGACATAGACCTCTTCGTGGCCGCCAGTGGGATCGAAGTCATCGAGCATAATCTCCCACACACCGCCGCACATGTCCGCCAAGCCGAAACCATTGCGACCGGACTCACCATAATGATCCACCGGTGAGACAAAGGCAAAACCGTCACTCCAGGGTGCGTTGGCTAAGGGCCAAATTTTGTTGCGCCCCGGCAGGAAGTCGACGGCAGAAATATTCAGTCGCCCTTCACCATCGGCCAGATCATTGCCCCACCAGAAGTAGGTGCTTTCGCGGCCGCCGCGAGACGCATACGCCCACTCGGCCTCCGTCGGCAGGCGGTACACCAATCCATCGGGCAACCTACCAGCGACTCGCTCGCGCTCGGTCAACCATGCGCCAAAAGCCCTGGCATCATTCCAACTGACACACACCACTGGATAGCGATCGCGCAGCGGGAAACCGAAATTCGGGTCGCGCCAACTCTTGTCTTCCACCGAGATCCAAGGATGCGGCGGCGCCAGGCCGCTAATCTTCCATTCCGGGTCGAAGACCTGCGTCTTGCCGCCCGGTTGCTCCGCATCGGTGACGTAGCCGGTTTCCTCCACAAAGCGATTGAACTGTCCCACGCTCACTTCGGTTCGCCCCATCCAGAACGCATCATGGACGCGCACCAGACGCAGATCACCTTCGTACGATTCACGCTCCGTTCCCGGCGTAGCCCCCCCTTCGATTCCAGTAGCCCAGGCGCGCTCTTCTGGCGTACTCCCCATCATGAACTCCCCCGCTTCAATGGCCACCAGATCCAGCGTCACATCATGCCCCAGATCAGCCTGCATCACCTGCAGTTGATCAGACGGGTCAGCGGCTGTGGCACCGGCTATGGGAACTGCGGTCGGAGATAACACAAGCAGACTGAGTGTAAGCCGAATCATCAAGTGTGGTCGGTCAAAGTTGTGCGAGTTCTGCATGGAGAAAAAACGTGAGAGAAGAAAACGTGACGGGAGAGGAAACGTGACGATGATAATGACTGGGAGCCGAGAGTAATAGCTGTGAGTTTTGGCTCATGTGTGAGTCGCAGAAACCCAACGCGGCAGACGCTTCGTTTGGCCATTCTTCTGCGGTCGTAAAACAAGGTGCCAATGATTTGGCATCAAGCTGAAGGAAAACAATTCCACTGGGTATTTCTGCAAGCCCTCATCGAGGATGCGAATGAAGGCATCGTAGTCTTCCGGTTGCTTGAAAATGGTCTTTCGATCACTCCCACGATTAAGTGCGTGGTAAATAACACCCGCTTCGTCGGACCGCTTTTGTCGGGGCATCGCTCGCTCCGTGAATACGTGGCTGAGAAAAGGTCATCTCCCCGGGTTTTCCATCAAAAACTACCCCCGTCACATTTGATTTCCCCTATCTTCAGCAACCGATTTCCCTCGCTCATCTCCACGAGCCACATCGAACCGAACTGATCGAACGCGAGCCCGTAGGGTTCGTAGAGCCGTGCGTCAGTCGCTGCGATTTCGGTCGCGTCAAGCTTTCCGCTGGCGACCAGCTCGATCCGCTGGGATGATCGTTTCCGCAACACGCGGACACCATCCGCTTCGCTGTCGCCAATCAGCAGACAGGCGGCGATGACTAGTGCTGCGGCACAAGGATGGTATTTCAGCGATAACATGAAACGGATCTTTTCAATTCTCTGGAAGTGAGTTGGAATTGTTTTTGACAGCCCAGGAAGCCACGACCGCTCAGAACAATTCGTCGATCGGTTTGCCATCTTCTTCGACGATGAAACGCGGTCGGCCACGATCGTCTTCGTAGGTGGTGTTCAGTGGCACACCGAAGTAGCGATAGATGGTGGCGGCAAGGTCAGCGGGTGTGACGGGGCGTTGGAGAATGTCGCCGCCGTCGGGTTCGGTGGCGCCGATGACCTGGCCGTGCCGCAAGCCGCCGCCAGCCATGCACATCGACATCACCTTGGGCCAATGGTTCCGGCCGTCGGAACTGCCTTGGGTGCCGATCTGCGGAGTCCGCCCGAATTCTCCCATCGCGATCACCAGCACGTCGTCCAATAGATCGTGCTCGCGGAGGTCAGAAACGAGTGTCGTCAGCAGACGATCGAACAGCGGCAGCAGCGGACCGAGACCGCGCTGGATGCCGCCGTAGGGTGGAACGTTGTCACCGTGGTTGTCCCACGTTCCCGAGGCGGAGTGGTAGCTGAGGTCGAGGGTCACGAACGCCGCTCCGCGTTGAACCAGCCTGCGGGCGAGCAGTGCTTGGCGGCACCACAGGTGATCGCCGTAGCGTTCGCGGACCGCGTCGGGTTCCTCGCTCAAGTCGAACGCTTGACGCGCGTTGCCACCGAGCAACATATCGACGGCTTGCCGTTGGAAAGTATCCAGACCTTTCATGGAGCCACTCAGATCGAGTCCGGTTTGCATCCGGTCGAGCGATTTGAGTAAATCGTAGCGGGTCGCAATTCTCGGTCCGGACAGACCACTGGGCATTTGAAAGATGTTTCCGCCGCTGACCTTGCCCGTGTCATTGCCGACGTTGTCATAGACCGGCAATTCACATGCATTGTTGGCGATGAATGGGTCGTACGCTTTGCCTAAGTAGCCGCCCCACGCGACGTGAGACTCATGTTTCATGAACGCGACGTAGGGCGGCATGCCGTCTTGGTTGGTGCCGTGCTCCTTGGCGACGATCGATGCGATTGCCGGATAGAGGTCGCCTTTGGGATTGGTCCGTGGAGCGGACAAGCGGTTTGCCGTCTGCATGACTTGGTTGGGCTGGTGACTGCTCTTGCGGCAGTCGACCGAGCGGATCAGCGTGAATTGATCCATCATCGCGGCTTGCATGGGGAGATGTTCGCAAATCTGGATGCCCGGGACGTTGGTCGTGATCGGCGAGAACGGACCACGATTCTCCGGTGGGCGTTCCGGTTTCATATCCCACATATCGATGTGGCTCGGCCCGCCCGTCATCCACAACAAAATGACGCTTTTGCCACTGGGCATTTTGCGTCCCGTGCGTGCCGCTTCAGCGCGGCTTTGCAGCAGTTGCGGCAGCGACAGACCACCGATCCCGGCCATCGAGGCCTTGACCAGGTTTCGCCGGTTGCACATCGCCAAACCTTCGCGGGTGGTCCCGTGGAAATTGGCGAAGGCATGCTGGGCGTGGTGGGTGGGGTTACATTGCGGTCGCGGCATTTCGATACTACTCCGGTTGAGGTTGCGTTGCGGGAGCAAAGGTGGCAAGGGAGCTACCTTGACGATCCCAGACTCTGAGGATGCTGTCTTGACCGCCAGCGGCGACGGTTTGACCGTCTTCACTAGTACGGACGTTGTACATAAAATCGGTAGCCCCGGCAAAAGTCGGTCCACTCCCGCCAGCGGTATTGCGTGTCACGACTTGCTTGTCACCGGTGGTGAGCACAAATTGGTCGGAGAGACCCAGAAACTCGATCGCGGTGACTTCCTTTTTGAAGCCTTCGATCGTGCGACTCGCTTTTCCACTCTTAACATCCCATACTTTGACCACGCGATCGGCACCGCTGGTGGCCAACAATCGGGCGTCGGCCCGCCAGCTACCACCGAGGACATGATGGGCGTGACCTTCGAAGGATTTGACGACCCTGCCGGACTCGGTTTCA
>JBDNIG010000725.1:0-9375 GCA_041688415.1 Rhodopirellula sp.
AAATTCCGGCCTGCTCTTTTACCGGAAATCTGCTTCGCGAGCCACCGTCGCCTGATTCACGTGGTCGACTTTGCAGCAGACTCAGCGTGCAAAATCCCGAAAAACGCGCCAAACACGGAGAATTAGATGCGCTCACCCTGGTAGTCCTCCCCCCTGCCGCTCTCCCAATCTAATAACGTCACACAGACTTATATTCACTGGGGACTGCGAGGATGTCGCCGTATCGGCGGGTGCCCGGTTGGCGGTTGGCCGTAAACGGATCGCTTACTTGGTAATCAAAGTCCCTGAGCAACTCAATTACCTCCTGCCCCGAAGACCCCTTTTCACGCAGAAGGTCATCAGACAACTCTGAAACGATAATTGGCCGTTGCTTACGCAGTGTTTCACTCGCTCCACGCAGCACCAAAAATTCAGCGCCTTCGGTATCAATCTTGATGTAACCAACATCGAGTTGATGGAGTTCAACGAGATGATCAATCGTTTCACCAGGAACATCAATCGTCGTTGTCGCCAACCCCGTCGCGGAAGGGTGAACAATTGAGCCGAGAGAGGAAA
This sequence comes from Rhodopirellula sp., assembly GCA_041688415.1. GTDB lineage: Bacteria > Planctomycetota > Planctomycetia > Pirellulales > Pirellulaceae > Rhodopirellula. Next base: position 556 of record JBDNIG010000725.1, read on the forward strand.
ACTCCTCTTGTCCCTCAATTACTGACAATTGCATCTGTCCCCGGGAATCTGATACGACACCGTGGAAATGAATTACTTGATCTTCCACTCCATTTCGTCTCAAATTGGCATCCAGACGCATCCCCGCACCGGGGGTGGGCTCGATTGCGAGAATTCTGCGATCGGCTGCAAGCTTGGCAAAAAGCGTTGAGAAAAAACCTACGTTTGCACCAACATCGACGACATCGCGATCCGTTTGAATATTCGACTCAATCAGTCGCACCAAACCCTGTTCATAAGATCCATGGACCATCAGTCTATAAAGCAATCGCGATTGCGGTGCAAGTTGAAATGCACCTCGAAAGTCTGGAATGCTCAACACCGGGTCCTCAGCGTACATTCGAGAAAGCATGCGTAGTATCCGTTCTCGCTCGCGATGCTTAGGAGAAAACGTCTTGACAAGTTGAATGAGTCTATTCATAGATAAACCTTAACGGTTGAAGAAGGTGGACTTCAAGACTTGCGTGAATGCGAAAAACGGCGGCAATAGCAAATGCGGTACGCGAGTGCGTGGCCGAACGCCGCATGCAAGGCGAACTTTAGTATTTCTTTGATCGCCGGTCTAATTCCATCATGTCGCCATCGCATTCGGATGGTCCTGACTGAAGGCGAGTTTGATAATCCCCCCAACGCGAAACGAGACAGGATCCCAGTTACAAACTTGCTTGGGTAGATTTCTCGTACTCTTTTGATCCATACCGAATCCGCGCCAATTTTCCCTGACTCATCATAAAGCGGTAACTGTTTAGTTAGCGGCACATAAATTGATTGATGCGGAGTAGACCAGTCGAGTTCCGCGAGATGGCCCAGACGGGGCCGCATGTAGATGTCGTTTTCAAATGTTTGTATTGACCGACCGCACAAGATAGATTCACCATCCCAGTTGCGACTGATGTAGCGAATCGTTCGCTGGTCAAATAACACATCTCCACCATTTAGGAATACAACGAGATCGCCGATCGCTGCGTTGATACCGATATTCATTGCGTTGTACAGAGAGGTGTCCTTGTCTTTGATAACCCTGCGATAGGGTCGGGGTTCGATCTCGTCCAATTGCGCTTGCGGAATACGGCTGACAACAAGAATGTGACTTAAAGGAGAGACGATCTGCGAATCCACTGAGCGAACCGTGTCGATTAGCCCAGAACAGTTTCCCGCCGCTACAGTAATAATACAGATTTCATTCATGTAAGAAACTTAGGTTGAAACGGGAGCCAGTGCGGCAGTCGAGGTCTTTAGTATTGGATGATTGTTTGTGCGAACTTGCTCAAAGACGTGGCGGCGAGACGCGGTCAACGTAACTATGATGATTGCGATTGATGCAAACAGCCAAATGCCTGGAATGAAACCGATCCTGCAAGCGACCCAGCTTAGTCCGCCAGTCAGGAATGCACGAGCCAGAAATAACACTGTTAATCGCTTCGGATTGCCGATGCTTAGAGCCAGCATCAAGTAGAAATGCTCGACGATTAACAAGGTCGCGTAGACGCCTCCAGACAGAAAACAAAGCGTTGCCTGAGGTAGGTCCGCTGAAACGAACAAACGAAATAATAACGGTCCCAAAAACCCAAAAGCTACAACGCCAACAATCATTGAAATCAAAAAGAATAGATCAAACCGTCGGAGGATGCGTTCCAGCCAAGCCTGTTTTCCCTGGGAAACCGCAGCGCAGAAAGCTGGCATCATTGCCAGACTAAAGATCGATCCAAACGCAAATGCGGATAGGCAAAGGCGGTTCATGACCGCGACTGCAGCCGTGTCAGCTGGCGAAAGCAATAAACCCGCAGCGAGAATCGGTACCTGATTTCCTGCGTAAGCTCCGGCCCCTGCGACGAGCGAGAACAAGAAGCCACTGTGAAACGCCGTTTGGAATTCAATGAGCTCGATTCGTCGGTTTAGCTTGAACACTTCAGGCATCCGGAAAAGCAAGATCAGCATATTAATGAGACGCAACGCCAGTTGAGGTACTAACATAATCGCAGCATAGCTGAGGATTGATGCATGAGATGGAAACCAGAAGAAAACCAAAAGCAATCCGATGGCGTTCCCAACGGTCGAACGGATACCCGTAACATGCGTCTCCTGATACCCAGCCTGAAGGTCCTCGACGGTAAACAGCAATGCGCCAACTAACCCGCAAAAAGCAACCAAGAAAAAAACCGAACCGACTTCTACCGGGGCGACAGAAGAAGCAACCGCAGGGATTGTGAAATGGCCCGCTAGAAACAGCAGCACCGTTAGTGAAAAAGCGATAGCCGCCGTGGCAATGGAAAGCAGAGAGCAAGACTGGAAGCGGATGGCGATCTCTTTCGTCCTGCGTTGTGATCGAGCCAGTGCAACATAGCCAGTCAGAGTCGGGCCGTGCCTCATAACCAATATCGCGGGTACGGAAGCAAGAGCAAATATCGTCACGTATGCAGCATACGTTTCGAGGCCGATATTTCTTATCGCGACCGGTATTGACGCAAGCTGCAGGGTCGTCGCGCTAATTTTTGACAGCCCCGACCACACGAACGCATATCCAAAGCGACGTTTCAAAAAACCGATTGAGTCAGTCAATTTGGCTGCTTCTGAAAAAGATGATGTCAAAGTCTAATAGCTGACTGCTCTTGCGGTCTCGAAACCCAGGCATGATCCAATAGGGAGAGAAGCCTTGTTCATCAAACCAGTGCAGGAAGTCTACGGCAAGCCATTCACTTTCGTAAATCGAGAATAGCGGCACTTCGATTTGCACTCCTGTAATCTCCGCTAATTGATTGCTCGCTCCCTGGAGAACATTTCGCTCATATCCCTGTGTGTCAATTTTCAGAAATAATCGCTGTCCCGTTAGATTGAGAGACGGCCAAACGTCATCTAATCGGCGGACGGTAACGGTCTCTTGACTAACATAGTTTAGGTCCACTCCATCTGTATTCTTCCCTGCTTCGGTTAACGGTAGCAACGAACTACTAGGGCCGTTTGCAGACACATTTAAAGTACGAGTTCCAGATTCGTTACCGATCGCCATGCGATGAATATTCCAATTCGGATCACGCGAAGATTTTTGATGAAGTAATTTCCAAGCATCTGCCATGGGTTCGAACGACTCAATCCGCTTTTTATAACCCAGGCCTCGCAATTCGGTGGCGTACTGCCCGACATTGGCACCGACATCCAATACGCAATCGATCGAAAAATCCTGCAAGTATCGCGCCAACGGAAAGGGGCTGATCGTCAAGCCGCGGCGAAGTACCTGCATTCGCAGGAACGATCGGATTCGACTGTAGAGTTGCATATCAATACCTATTATTTTTCAGAGATGACCAAATGTGCTTGGCATGTCGACTGATCGATGTGAACCGTTGATGTTCCGCCGGGTGGTTCGACGAGTGGAACCACATGCGATCAGCCCGAAACAGAAGAATCCGCGGGAGTCAAAGATATCACCACTAAACTGAGCTGCAATTAAGTAGAACAGTGCAATACATACCACCGTTCGATGAGAGTCTGTACGACAACGGACTGCTCGATACGCGAAAAGCAAACAAAAACTCACCATCCAAAATACCGCGAGCATGCCCGCATCGCAACCAAGTTCAAGAAATATATTGTGTGGATAGCCTCCAATTCTTGTCCACCATTCATTAAGGCCGTGACCTAAGATGGGACGTTCGCACCATATGTCCCAGCTATCTTCGTAAATTACTGTGCGACCTGCGGTGTAAGCTTGCTGATACGTTTGTTTGTAGAAACGTTCCTGCAAGATCCCGATTGAATGCTGCCCGAAGGTGGTCATGGGAGCGATGCTTACGGCCGCTATTGCAAACCCAAGCCCAAGAATGATACGACGAGTCCGTCCTCGGGCCCAAACAATTAAAAGGCAGGAGGAAACGACAAATGCCAAAGCGCCACCACGTGACTGAGTAGTCAATATAAGTCCCGTTAGCAAAATCAGAACCATGAGTTGCACCAGGTATGGAACCCGACGAAGTCCGAGGCAACACAATCCTGTCACACCTACAATTCGCACGAAAGTGTTCGGGCCTCCCCCTACGATCGAGGTGCGAACAGTTAAATCGAGAGTCGCAAATGCGAAAACAGCTGCCACGCCTCCTACAAGAAAGCCGTACCAAATTAGCCAGTCGATCCATTGGATCTGGCCAATTGAATTGCGATTTGCCCAGTAATGAACAATTAGAAGCAATAATGACAAATTGACAACGTCAACTATTTTCGCCAATGTCCAGATATCGCCACTTGTGAAGGCAACGCTTCCCAGCAACGTAAGCATTAAACCAATCAAGGTGAATAGCGCCCAGTTACTTCGGACTGACAGGAAATATCGTCGTTTCTGTAGCAATCGATCAAAAAAGGTAATGGCGGCTAGTGTCGCGATGATCCACCAGCGGAATTGATGCAATTGTAACATGAACAACGCGCTCGGCGAGGACTTGCTATCGAGTTGCCAGCCATTGATGTCATAACGCCCAACGAATACGAGCAATAAGACCAGGAACGCCGAAATTGATGACAGGGAAAGAGACGATCTAATTTGCATGGTTTCGCATTTGCTTTCTTATCCCGCCAATCGGAGTGAACGATATTTTGAACAACCTCACCGAGATCCAATTTAATTAGATGTACATGACTCTATTAGCACTGCCCCGGCTGATCCGTTGGCTCTCACTCGTAGCGAGTCCCTATATTACCGGCTTGTAACGGATCTGCTGTAGCATGACGACGTTGATTCATGCACACTGGAAATGTTTATGTTTTGTGGTGTGAAAAATTTCGGCAACGCTCGGCGGATCATTGAATGTCGAGATTGTGTAGTGGGCTGAGACTGGTTCATCAGGACTTCTTGTTTATTCATCTAGGTCCACACTACAAACCCAGGTAGTGATTGGTCAAGCGGTACACGATGTTTATCGCAGTTCGAGAGTAAGGATATTTTTCCCCCATGCACCGATCGACATTTGCAGTTAAGAACGCAAACGCGAATAATATTCTGCATTGGATTGCTCAAGCGTGATTCGTTTCCGCACCTTGACTCTGGAGCGTGAAGTGTGGGTTAATAGGTGACGCTTCTGTTTGTTGATACGAGGGGATCAAACGAATGATTGCGGCGTGAACTTCGTCTGGATCGCCATCGGCCACGGCGATGAGTTTGTCGAGTTTGCTCCTGACGTCGGAACCTCGGAATTCACTGGCATAGGCCGCGTGGACTTTCGCATGCGTCGTCGAGGCGCTGGCCTCGTCGTCGAAATAAAGTTCTTCGTAGAGTTTCTCGCCTGGACGGATGCCGGTGAATGTGAACTCGATACTGCCCTTGAGCAGTCCGCTGAGCGCGACGAGATCCTCGGCAAGTTGGACAATCTTGATCGGTTCGCTCATGTCGAGAACAAAGATCTCGCCACCCTTGCACATCGACGCCGCTTGAATCACGGGCTGACTCGCTTCAGGAATGGGCATGAAGTAACGCGTCATCAAGCTCGCGAGTTCACGAGGAGCAGCGCGCGCTGAAATGCCGCCATTGCGAACTTCACCAATCGGAGACCACCGTAACTGGAGTGCGTCTGCTCGTAAAAATAGAGGCTCATCCGACTGAAGCGTACTTTTTGCGTGAGAGAACTCGTGAGCGTCGCACAGCATAAGGTGTGTGGTGGGATTTTCCGAGGCATGACGGTGGCATCCAAAATGTTTTCGCTTCGACTCAAAAAAGGTCTGACGGCAGGCGTGGTTTGCCGTCAGACGAGAAACACACTTGGCGTAAGAGCGACCCCGATCCTCCCTCGGTAGGCCCGCGTCCCCGCAGAGCCTACTTCGAATGGCGTGAACTTAGTGAGCCGACGGCGCTAGCCGCGGGTTCTTTGGGCCGTTTTTCCCGTGCAATACCCGCGGCTAGCGCCGTCGGCTCACATCAGAAAACGCTTAAGTCCACGCCATTCGAGTCTAATTCCGTTTCTCCCGGCACATCAGGAATAGTGGTTCACTCAACACGGTGCAAACATTTGGATGCCACCGCCATGCCTTCAAAATCCACCACTCTGGGGCAAGCACTGAAAAACCGTATGTCTGCGATTGTCTTCGTGTCCAGTTTCGATTGATGGCTTTTTGACAGGAAGATGAAAGGACAGAAAAATGTTTCTGTCGAACATGAGCGTTGCTGGTTTATTGATGCATCGGTGCTTGGCTTTAAACGCCGCCGTTATGATCGCGACACAGCGTTCTTCAGCTCTTCTTGCTCGCAGGCTCACAGTTCAAGTGCAACACGAAGAATGCCCACTGACGGATTGGATACAGAAAAGTCAACGATGACAACATCACCTCGGTTCATGCCAAATCCTGGTACGCCGTTGCATCTTCTGGGCTACCCTCGGCATCCCATACGTTCAGAATCGACTGGTACGTCTCGCGTGGGTCGCTCGAAAGCATGCTCGCGATCCGGTCGTAGTAGTCGGCGCTAAGAATAACCAGTTCACCGGAATCCGTAGACACGCGGACGATATCTCCGCTGCGAGCCGAATCCATCTGTTCGTTCGTGATGATCATTGTTTTCTCCCGCGTTGATTATCGCCCTACGCTGGACACATTGCAAGTGCGTTAAGCACACCTGATCAAGTCTTTCGGTTTAACCGCGTGGGCATCGCCCCGCGCGAGTTTGCGAAACGCGGCCCGTTGGGCACGCGGTTAAACAAGTTATGCCGAATGATTTCCCCTGATGTGCTTAGCCCGTGTTGAAAAACCATCACAGGCTGGAAGTTTATGCCACTTTTTGTTCCGTTCCTGGCAGCGGGAATTCGTCAGTTGCAATATTGCATCTCACGACTTCACTGCTTTCCGTTTCGTCAAGGCGCTGATGCATTTTGCGATGCTCTTGGTGTGCTCAACGACTTTTGAGTTGACTCTTTCGGCCGATTTCTCCTGTGCGAGGTCATACCGCGTCCTTGCAGAGCACGGTCACGATCCGCTCCGCCGCGCTGCCGTCCCAGAGTTCGGGAATCGCGCGGTTGTCGTATTTGCCGGCCTTGACGTTTTCGTAGGCGTCCAAGATCGCCTGCGTGGCGGAGCCGACCAACTGACTGGTGCCGACTTCGCACGTGATCGGTCGCTCGGTGTTCTCTCGCATCGTGATGCAGGGGACGCCGAGAACCGTCGTCTCTTCTTGGAGCCCGCCTGAGTCGGTCAGGACTACGCGTGCGTTAGCGTTGAGCTTGAGGAAGTCAAGGTAGCCTTGCGGTTCGACCAATCGCAGATTCGGCATCGCTTCAACTCGCTCTAGCATCCCGAACGCCGCAACGTTCTTCCGTGTTCGCGGATGGATCGGGAAGATGATCGGCATGTCACGTTGGATTACTTCGATCGCGTCGAGCAATCCCGACAGCACATCAGGATCATCGACATTGCTCGGTCGGTGCATCGTCATCGTGGCATAGGATTTCGGTGTCAGTCCCATCTCCTCCAAGACGGTCGACTCCTCCGCTTTGGCTCGATTCTTTAGTAGCGTGTCGATCATGACGTTTCCGACCAAGTGTACGCGTCCTTCCGACACACCTTCTCGTTTCAAATTCTCCACGCCCGACTTCTCGGTGCAGAAGAGCAGGTCGCTGATCGAGTCGGTGAGAATCCGATTGATCTCTTCCGGCATGGCTCGATCGCCACTGCGCAGGCCAGCCTCGACATGGATCAACTTGATACCCAATTTCACGGCGACCAGTCCGCACGCGATCGTGCTGTTGACGTCACCGACCACGAGAACGTAGTCCGGTTTGTGCTCGATGCAGATCGGCTCGAACGCCTTCATGATCTCAGCCGTTTGCACGGCGTGGCTACCGGAACCGACCTCAAGATTCACATCGGGTTCGGGAATCCCCAGCTCGCGGAAGAACAGGTCGCTCATCTTCTCATCGTAATGCTGGCCCGTGTGGACGAGCATCGGTTCGATGTCCGGGTGGGCGCCGAAAGCGGCCATGATCGGGGCGATCTTCATGAAGTTGGGCCGGGCACCGGCAACGCAGATGATTTTCATTTGTGGGTTTCGTGCGAACGAACGGAAGGTTGAGAGTGAGAGGTCAGAGCCTCGTGGCTAGATGCAAGAAGCTTTCAGCCGCTAAAACCTGTCCAGATTTTGTGGTGATTTCTCTTAGTTCGACTTCCGCACTTTTTCATGCGTAAAGACTGCCCCGAGGAATGTGGTGTGGGTTTTTTGCCACGAATAGCACGAATCACCACGAATAGGAAACGGTACTTATTCGTGCAAATTCGTGTTATTCGTGGCAAACAAAAATACTTGAAACTGCGAAAGTCGAACCTAGGACCGTCCGAACAATGAATGCCGCTCGGTCCTCCAAACCAAATGCGTTGGGAACGAACGCTTGCGGCTCGGGGAGCCGAGCGACAATCTTCAGACATCCAAACGCGATGCATGCACAAACCGGTTCACCCGTGGCGTCGACCAGTGGCGTCGTCAATTTCTCTATTTGGCATCCGCCGGCGCACACTTCGTGCCCTTGGGTGACAGAGAAACTTTTCTCCGTACCCACTGACGACTGTAATGTTGATTAGGAAGCGACTACTACGCTTCGACGACGTGATGCGAAGGAATTGTTTGCGTTGCAGCGGCATGGATAAATCATGCTCGGTGTCGGCAATATTAATAAGGTGCAGGACGGATCGTTTGCTATTGAGCTCCGCAGATTCTCGCGAGTGAGGATCGGGCGGAACAATAGGTGATGGTGTCTTGCCGTGGAGTAAGCTTCCAGCTTGTGCTTTCTGGATCGCAAGCTGGAAGCTTACGCCACT
>JBDNIG010000726.1:0-12748 GCA_041688415.1 Rhodopirellula sp.
CACGCGAGTTTCATAACGACGATGATCTATCTGCATTGCCGAAGGGAACACATGATCTCGACCCCCAGTCCACTGGACTGGTTGCCGGTTAAACAACTGCCGACGTATCAACCGCCAGCAGAGAACGGGGAACCGAAGGACAGCAAACCGGAGGACAAGCCGCCTGGCAATCCAGCCGAGTAACCGCAGCGGACGAGAAGCTCAGCGTTGCTCAGATTATTCGACTCGGTGCGGCCCGGTACGTCACCGAGTATCGTGATCGCGGAGCTTGTTACAACGTGCAGAGTGTGTTGGCAAAGCTATCGCTGTGCCGCACCTCTGCGTTGGGCGGGCACAAGTACCAGTGCGACACGTGCGAGTCCACTTGCCATGTTTACAATTCCTGTGGTGATCGGCACTGCAATCAATGCAGCGGCAGCAAACGCTACGACTTCGCCGAGCGAGCTGGCAAGCTGTTGCTCGATGAAGTGGATTACTACCAAGTCGTCTTTACGTTACCGAGCCAACTTTCGCGGTTGGCCCTGAGTAACCGCGAGTCGCTCGCTGACTTGCTATTTCGATCGGCCTGGAGGATCGGATTACGGATCTCCATGGTCGCCCCTGTTTACCGATAGACTCTGGCCGCGGAGCCTACCGAGCAAGGCCATCGAAGAGAATCTACATTGCCAAAGCTGATGGACGGCAACGTCTGATCGGCAAATGGCTTCGAGCTGGCGTCAGCGAGGACGGAGAATGGTCGGAAACAACTGTGGGAAGTGGTTTCACCATTGCTCGCTAATGTGTTTCTACACTACGTCTTCGATCTTTGGATTCAGTGGTGGCGCAGCAACCGAGCACGCGGCGAAGTCGTGGTGATTCGGTATGCGGACGACTTCGTCATCGGCTTTGAACGCAAGGAGGAAGCAGAGCGTTGTTTGGACGAGGTTCGAACACGTTTTGCCAAGTTCGGTTTGAAGTTGCACGAGGGAAAGACCCGCCTGATTGAGTTTGGCCGCCGTGCGGCCAGGCACCGCAAGGCTCGTGGTGAGAGACGAGCGGAAACGTTCGACTTTCTGGGCTTCACGCATCGTTGCGATGTGACCAGCGCAGGCTGGTTCGCACTTCGCCGTGAAACGATCGCGAAACGCCTGCGAGCCACGATCGCGGCAATCAAGTTGGTCTTGGTCCAGCGTCGTCATTGGCGGATTGCCGCAGTGGGAAAATGGCTAGGTCAAGTTGTGCGAGGATGGATGAACTACCATGCCATCCCCGGCAATTGGAGGCGGATGAAGCAGTTTCTCGATGAGGTGAAGAAGATGTGGCTTCACCAGCTTCGTCGTCGTTCTCAACGACATCGTTGGGGATGGAAACGTTTCATCCGTGTTTAGCCGTCATGTTCCCGATGCGAAGGTCTTGCATCCCTACCCCAGTGAACGATTCCGCGCCCGACTCAAGGCAGGAGCCGTATGAGTAGAAGTTCGAGTACGGATCTGTGCGGGGGGCGGCTGGCAACAGCCGTCCCTACCGCGATGCCTAAGAAAAATCCAACATGCTGTAGGAGCACAAAGAACGGCTGCGTGGTATGGTTGCGACGTGGGCTAGACGATTGACACGATGGCGGAACGCTCCGTTGCCATGTCAGCGAATAGACGCCCACCCTGAGGCTCCCGTGATGTAGGCCGCCTCATTTCCACAGTTCCGGTGACGTGCAAAGTTTGGCGTGATAGGCGCTTCAGTCAGCGTATCGACAAACGGTCGGAAAGCGTTCGTCCGCTCGCAGCGAAAAACTTTTGTATCGTCCCTGGATTAGTCGTTGTGCCTTGTTAGTATAAGTCCGTGTCATCACCGTCTTCGCTGGTTCGCGGATGAGAATCCCGGTCCCTTCCGCCATGATCGAACTTCAAAATCTAAAAAAGCAATACGGCGACACCGAAGCGGTACGCGATGTGAACTTGACGATCCAAGACGGCGAACTGCTGGTCCTGCTTGGTGAGTCGGGGTCCGGTAAAACCACCACTCTTAAAATGATCAACCGTCTGATCGAACCGACAGCAGGTAAAGTTCTCATCGACGGTCGCGACCACACCGAATTCGCGGCGCCGGAGCTACGGCGAAGCATTGGCTATGTCTTTCAGCGGATCGGTTTGTTCCCGCACATGACCATCGAACAGAATATCGCGATTGTTCCCGGACTGCTGGGCTGGTCCAAAATCGATGTCACCGACCGGGTTACGGAACTGCTCGAAATGGTACAACTGCCTCCCGATGACTTTCGGAAACGCAGTCCGTCGCAGTTGTCCGGCGGACAGCAGCAGCGCATCGGTGTGGCTCGGGCTTTGGCCGCGAAGCCCGGCGTGATGCTGATGGATGAACCCTTTGGAGCTTTGGACCCCCTGACACGCGATCAGCTGCAGGACCAATACCGCCAGATTCATAGAGAATTGAATCTCACCAGCGTGATGGTGACCCACGACATGACCGAAGCCTTGCTGATGGCCGACCGCATCGCCGTGATGAAAAGCGGGGAGTTGCTCAAGGTGGCGACTCCCCGCGAAATGCTCAACGACCCGGAGAACGATTACGTGGCGGCCCTGATGTCAACACCGAAACGACAGTCCGACCAGTTAGAGGCCATCGCGAATGAGGATGTTGGAGGTCCGTGAACGGTTGCATTGTCGCAAGTTAAAAAAGTAGAACCTCGGAGCACTCTTTTGTTCAGTGATAATTTTTACCAACAACTTCGAGACTTGCCCGATTACGTTGGCAGCCACCTCGAAATCACCTTAATCGCTCTCGGCGTGGGGATCGGGATCAGCCTCCCGCTGGCCATTGCTGTCGCCAAATGGCCGCCGGGACGTTGGCCGGTGCTGACGCTTGCCAGCATCGTACAAACGATCCCCAGTCTGGCGCTGCTGGCACTGATGGTGCCGCTGCTAAATCGTCTTGGTTTTTGGCCGACCGTCGTTGCTTTGACGTTTTATTCGATGCTTCCGATTCTGAGAAATACGGTGACAGGCATTATCGGTGTCGATCCAGCGATGACGGAGGCCGCACGGGGACTTGGCATGACACCGATGCAAGTGCTGACTCGAGTGGAATTACCGTTGGCGGCGCCGATCATTATCGCGGGCGTGCGGACGGCAACGGTCTGGGTCATCGGGATCGCCACGCTTTCTACTCCCGTCGGCCAGGAAAGCTTGGGGAACTATATCTTCAGCGGCTTGCATCTGCGGAATTGGACGATGGTGTTGTTCGGATGCGTCGCCGCAGCGGTACTGGCACTGATCTTCGATTCGCTCATCGCCATTTTGCAGTCAGCGGCCGAAAAAGGTAGCAAAACGCGAGCTGTGCTGGCGGTGCTAGCCCTAGCGGTGGTGCTGATCGGTGGACTGGGTGCCTCGACCTTCGTCAAATGGGCCAAGGCCAGTGGCGTTTCGTCCCAGAATCATCGAGACACCGAAACCCTGCCCACGCAAACCAAAACCACTCGTGTCATTAAAATTGCCGCCAAAAGTTTTGCCGAGCAGTATATCCTCGCCGCGTTACTACAGGATCGTTTGGAAAAATCGGGCTTTCGCACCCAAGTCTCGTCTGACCTCGGCTCTACCGTTGCCTTCGATGGTTTGGCCAGCAACAAATTCGACGTGTACGTCGACTATACCGGCACCATTTGGTCCAACGTGATGAAGCGAAAAGAAACGCTCTCCTCGGCACGGACGCTCGATCGGATGACCGGCTACCTGGACGGGAAATACGGCATTGAATGCCTCGGCTCGCTGGGCTTTGAAAATGCGTACACCTTGGCCATGCGTAAGAAAAATGCTGATCAAATGTCGATCCACAGCATCGCCGACCTGGCGGCGCAGGCGCCGGAGATGACACTCGGTTCGGATCAGGAATTTCTCAGTCGTCCTGAATGGTTTGCCGTCCGCGACGCCTACCAGTTGCATTTCGAACAAAAAATCATTTACAGCTCGACTTTCATGTACGAAGCGATCGACCGGGGGTTAGTGGACGTGATCCCAGCATTCTCGACGGATGGCCGCATCGCAGCGTATCAGTTGAAAGTTCTGGACGATCCCCTGCAGGCGTTTCCTCCCTACCAAGCGGTGTTGCTGCTCTCGCCGCGGGCCTCGAAGAACAAGGAATTGGTACGTGCATTGAAACCGTTGATCGGCCAGATCAACGAAAAAACAATGCGCCATGCGAATCAGAAAGTTGATCTTGAAAAACAAACACCCGCCCAAGCGGCAAGCTGGCTGGCCGAGCAGATCGACGAGCCGTAGCTGGAAGCCGCAGCCACTTTGTTTTCCCCAAACCGCTGCCATGCTCCATGAGATAGATAGATTCTGGACGTCCGGCCTGCACCCTGACGATTGACCCCGGATTATTCACGAGTAGTTAGTGTCTGTCCAGAAGTTGCTTTGAAACGGGAGTTTGGTGGTTTTCGGCCAGAATTAGGTGACGAAGAATTAGATTTGGCCACCGGCGGTAGCGTAAGAATCAGATCATTCGAGCGTTTTAGGACGAGATCTACCGTTACCGAAATCAGTTTGGCAAGATCCCCAGGGTTTTGGGTCGAAGTGAGTTCGGCAATTTGAGCGAACAAGCCCGAGACCGAGCCCGTGGCTCGATTCGCTGGGCGGGGTGGGATCGTAGCGGAGCAGACCGCTGGTACTGCTAACGCCGCCTCCAGCATCGGATCTTTAACAAGATCCACTACGTTTCGCGCGACACGGATTGCCTCCGCGTTCCTTCCAGCTCAAAATGTTACAACCCGTTCGGAGATCCGTGGTACGGTGGGCGCATTGCTGCTAAGGCGGGGATCGTAATCTAACCCTTCGGGACCCGGCTTGATAAAGTCGGTTTGAGTGCCCTCCACCACGATGTTTCCGTTATGGATGGTAACCATAGCGAACAGGGCTTCTTTATACGGGATGGTGTATTTCAAGGCGGGTCGTTCTTTATTGACTTCCTCTGAAAAACGTTCTGGAGCACTGTATTTCTTGCCGACCCACTGATACGACATGCTGTTGATTTGAATGTAGGTAATCCGGTTGATCTCTTCCGCATAATCGGTGTGGTGATGGCCGCTGAAGGCGGCCAACACCTTGAGGGAACCCGCTTCACGGTTGGCTTCTTCCAAGATGGCTCTTACCTCCTGACCATTCTGGCAGCCCCCGCGGGCATTCTCCAAGCTCTGGGTGTGAGAAAATAATACAGCGTTTCGTGGTTTGTGATAAGTCCTTCTTGAGCCACTCGAGCTGCGGAGGATCGACATATCCTCGTTCGTTTGCCGGCCTGTAAAAGTTGCCATGGTCATAGGATTGATACTCTCCACCCACAAATATGTTATTGGCGTCTAATACGACATAATGCATGCTCCCCTTGTCAAACGAATAGTAGCGTTCGGGCATCCCTACAAATTGCATGAAATCTTGCTTGGTGCCCTTGTCCATGTCGTGGTTACCAAGCACGTTGTGCTTTTCCAGCGGTGAGCGAGCCCAGCTTTCCAGAAACTCACGGTTCTTAGGTATGGGAAAGCAGAAGTCACCCAGATCGATTACAAAATCGACCTCCCTCTTTTCGGCTGCTCCCAAGAATGCACGAAGCCGTCTGGGCGCATCGTGAATAATATCCTGGTGGATATCGGTGCAGATGCCAAACTCAACTTTCTGTGAGTCATCAAAATTGCAGGAACCTACGGGAATGGTAAGTACGAACCCACCAGCTCCCCCCGCCACCCGTGTTAAAAACTGTCGTCTTTTCATCTCAGTGATTCTCCGTCAGAAATATATTTGGGAGCTTCAAATACGAGGTATAAAATGCGTCAGTTATCGTTGGAACGCTGCTTGTTAGGTTCAGAGTCCTGGATTTCCATCGGTCGGAGCAAGTTTTCCGGCGTGTACGCCAGCGCGTTCGGTACGCCACGCAGGTCGACGTAATTGTCCTCAAACGTGCCGTCGGTGGGCCTACCGATCCGAACTCGCCAGACTTCGTCCTTGCCGGCCGTGCGAGGTTTTCCCTCGTACATCTGTGGGATGTCGATATTCTGCTTGGCCCATACCTGCGTGCCCGAGGGATCGAAGACCGCGGCGTTGACGCGTTCCCCGCCCGCACCATAGACCTTGACACCAAATTCCGCCACGTTGCCCGGCACCCAGAAATAAAAGTCACCGCTGGTGCCGATGAAGGCAATGGCGAGGTCCATGCCGACGAGGCACAATCGGTTTGTCGGCGAGTCGACGTGCACGCTGTTGCCTCCCGCATCGCACTCCAGTCTGAACGTGCCCGTCTCGGGCGCGGTGAAGCTGCACTGCGTGTCTTGCTGGAATGGTGCCGTCAGTGTTGCGATGCGTTTACCGGATTCATCGAGTACCGGAATCTTCATATCACTGCCGCCGTAACCACCGACCTTCAGGTACCGTACGCGGAGCTGCACCTCGTCGCCTTGGGTGGCATAGACCAGGTACTCACCGTGCTTGCGTTGACGGGCGAGCCGCGGTTTGGCCGATGGCAGCGTGGCATCGGGGAAGACTGGCACGAAGTGAACGTCGGTGAGATCGTAGCGTGGGATCCGTTTCATCGTGCGCGTCGGCATGAGTTCGTCGAGCAGTTGCTCGGTGATCCGGATCACGTGCTCTTTGCCATCGCGGACAACCTTGAGCGTGCCCGTAACATCGAGCACTTTCAGTTCACCGGTGTAGTCCTGAAAAGCCATCAGCGGGCGATCGACCGGCTCCACGAACTTGCAATCCACGAATTCGACGCCTCCCACATCCTGGGTGCTGCCCGCACGAGCGGTAAACATGATCGGCGTGGTCCGCTTCGGCTCGTCGCTCGCGTCCGCCACGGTACAGTGTTCGAAGCGAACGCGGCAGGCGTCCACTGGGATATCGCGCATACTGACACCAGCGGTGCCGATATCCTCGAAGCGGCAATTGACGAAATCGATCAGCCCCTGGGGCGCACCTTTCGGGCCTCCGTTGGCCGTGGTGATGGACGCCGAGATGGCGTTGGTGCCGCGAGAAACGCAGTCCTCGATGCGCACCGAGACGGGTGCGGAGGTGCCGTCAAGCGGTCGCAGATAGAGCACGTACGCGGGACCGACGTTGTTCTCGGCCACGCAGTTCCGCATCACGCAGTTGACGACCTTCTCGCCGGGATGGTTGGGTTCGAAATCGATTCCGGCCTGGGGCGCGGTGCCGGACGTATTCTTGAGCACGGTGTCCTCGATCAACAAGTTCTCCGCGCTGATCACGCTGATTCCCTGCCTGTTGTTGCCGTCGCAAATCACGTCCTTGATATGCACGTTCGCGTTGGTGACACCACGCCGGGCCACGCCGAGATAGATGCCGTCACCACCGCTCTCTGCGAGCGTGAGACCGTGGACCTTCACGTTGCTGCAACTGAGAATGCTCAGGCAGTGCCGCCACTCGGCCTTGGCATACGCATCGGTGTGGTAGTCGCTCTTCCACATGCGGAACGTTGAATCGTTACCGTTGAGCGTGACATTCTGTTTCAACCTGGCGGTGAACAGGCTGTCCTTCTTGCCTTGGAATGCGCCTCGTTTAGCGAGTACCACACAGCCTTTCTCGAAGGACAGCTCCTGGTCACTGGCGAGTTCGATCTGGTCCACGATCCAAGGCTTGCCCATGTTCTCGACGATGACTTTCTCGGCGCCCGAATCGATCGCGGCCTGGAGTGCTTTGGTCGACTCCGTCTCGTCGAAGCCCCACCAGGACGCGTTGACGACACGGGGCTTTTCAGCCAGTGCGTCTCGAATCGCGTCAGGGTTTGTCTGGCCAAAGCTCGTCGTCGCGCTGAGCAGCATGACGGCGGCTACGGCGGCGTATCGTGTTGCTGTGGAGCGGATCGTGGTCGGATCGAATTTTGCGTGGTCGGTCATCTGGGCAATCTCCATTTGTCGTCTTATGTCCTCGGAATTTTTTCAGTGTTGGTTCGACATTGTAGCAGCGAGTCAGTCCGCAGCAAACAAAGTCGTCGAACCCGACAAGGTTTGGCGTTCGGCAACGGAACCGCGTCGCTTTAAGCAGGTTTGGGTAATTCATTCCGCATCACTGAGTGCCCCGTTTTCATAACCCGACGCGTCAGCGAGGGATGGCGGTGTGAATCCCTCGCTTACGCGTCGGGTTATGATTGTCGATTCCACCGAAATATTTCCCAGTATCTGCTTACACGTGTCCGTTGCATTCGTTGCGACAACGGGTACAAAAAGCCAAACGAGGAAGAGGCAAATTCCTAGGCACCGAGCATCGTGTACAATGACGGCCACCTCATGACCGTTTTCCTTCTAGGTGCATCATTTTGCTTGCAGAAATACGACGTCGGCGAATTGCCGCGATCTGGGCCGCGAAGCCTCATCATTCGATACACTTGTCGATCACTTTGGCTGCCTATCACCTTCCGCCACGTGCGGGTGCGTCATCTCGTTTGATCGAAGAACTCGGTAAAGGTTACGTGGACTCGGTGGTCTCGAACCGATGACGAACACCCGCAGGACAATCACGTTCCTGGCGGGTTTGTTCGCCATCGTCAACATCGCATCCGTGGCCGCTGAGAACCAGGTTCCGTTCGTTTCGGGGTTTGAAAGGTTCGGTCGGCACGAAGAAGTGGACGAGGCGCTGGCCGGCGAGGTTTTGCTGAGCGAACTGAGCTGCACGGCCTGCCACGCGAGCGAACAGATCTCCGCCAAGGGTGGCCCCCAGCTCGACAGCATTGCGCGCCGCGTCAACGAGACTTGGTTACGCGATTACTTGGCTTCGCCGGCGACCGTCAAACCGGGCACGACCATGCCCGATGTGCTGTCCGGTCGGACGCAGCAGTCCAAGGGCGAGGCCATCACCGCCCTCGTCGCGTTTCTATCGACGTTGCAAGCCGACTATCCGACGATCAAAGCAGGTGGTGCGAATCCGGTGGAGTTCGAGTTCTGGAAGAAGGGCGATGCCGGTCGCGGTGCCGAGCTCTATCATCAGGTGGGCTGCGTCGCCTGCCACGCGCCCGACGCGGGGTACGAAGTCGCCGAGATAGAGGCATCTCCGCTCGATCAACTACTCGACGAACTCGATCCGGAAGAACTCGCCGACATGGGGCTGGCCAGCTCCGCACGACGTGTCGAATCGGTACCGCATGGCGATTTAGCTTCGAAGTATTCACGACTCTCCTTGACGCGTTTTCTATTTCAACCGGAACATTTCCGTCCGGGCGGACGCATGCCGAACATGAAACTCGCTCCGCATGAAGCAGCCGATATCGCCGCGTATCTACTCCAGCGCCGAGATCCATTGCCGGATCGCGGCCCCGATGTAGCGGAAGATGCCAAGACTTTCGAGTCTCCCCCGCCGAGAACGAAACTCTTGGCGAGTTCCGCTACGGATAGAACGAAACTCTTGGCGAGTTCCGCGACGGGTGGCGTCGATGACCGCGTGATCCCGCCATCAACGGACGCGACGCTCGTGGACACCGGTCGGCAATTTTTCGCGACGTTGGGGTGTGCGAACTGTCACCACGCTGGGGAAATCGTGAGCCAACGATTCAAGCCTTTGGACGAACTCGATCTGACGACCGAATCCGCGTCCTGTCTGGTCGAGGGAACTGGCGGCGTGACGTATGGTCTCGACTCGCAGCAGACCGCCGCCATCAACGCCGCGATCGTCGGGCTGAAGTCACATTCGCAGGTCAAAGGGAGCGAACCGGATCTTGGCGACCAAGTGGATCGAACGCTGCTGCAAATGAACTGCTATGGTTGTCACGCACGAGACGGTTTGGGCGGTGTGGGGCGGGATCGCAAAGGTTATTTTGAAACGGTCGGAGGCGTCGACTTGGGCGATGAAGGGCGTTTGCCGCCACCACTCTCGGGCGTCGGTCGCAAGCTCAAGCCGGATTGGCTGAAGCGAGTATTTCGTGGGGATCCGAAAACGACCCTGCGTCCCCACATGACCATTCGCATGCCCGGGTTCCCCCATGCCGACGTTACTGCGCTCGCCGATCGATTGGGAGACGTCGATGGGGCGAATCGTGCTCCGGCGAGCGAAGTGTTTGACACTTCAGCATCAGGAGAAAAAGCGAGTTCGAATGGAGAAATCGGACGCGGGCTGATGGAGATCGGCTGCATTGAGTGCCACGAGTTCGACGGCCAAGCGATGCCGGGAGTGATCGGCGTTGATTTGACGGGGATACCGGACCGCGTCTTCCCGTCATGGTTTCGCGACTTCGTCATGAATCCCGGAAAGATCAAAAACCGGACCCGGATGCCCAACTTTTTCCCGGACGGCAAAAGCCAAGTACCGCAGGTGCTCGGAGGCGACGCGTCAAAACAGATCGCAGCGATGTGGGACTATCTCGAGCATTCGAAGCGGATCGGCATTCCTGGCAAAATCGCCACCCAGCGTGCCAAGAACTATCAACTAACACCGACGGACCACCCGCTGATGTTGCGGACGTTCATGAATGGTGTCGGGACGCACGCGATCGCGGTCGGGTTCCCCGCGGGCGTTCACTTCGCGGTGGATGCTCAGCAGGGACGAGTGGCGATCGGTTGGCGAAAGGATTTTCTCGATGCGCGCAGCACTTGGTTTGAAAGGTTTACGCCGCCCATCGATCCGCTTGACCCCGAACCGCAGCCGATTTGCGAAGGACCCAGCTTCTTCCAAGTCGATTCGCTCGAAGGGGTGCCGGTCGTCGTTCCCACTGAGTTTCTCGGTTATCAGCTCGACAGCGATCGCGTCCCGACTTTCCGGTACCGCTGTGGCGATTATCAGATCGAAGACCGGATCGTGCCCGCCGAGAGTGGCGGCCTACGGCGGCGGATTCGTCTTCTTTCCGATGGAAATAGCGATGCCAGCGATACCGGGGAACTCTGGTTTCGTGTGATCGAAGGGGGCCAAGTGACTCAAGAAACGAAGCATCGATTCCGCAGCGAGTCGGGTCTGTCCGTGCAGCTTCTCAATCCGGCTCAGACGCCGGTGCATCCGACGCAGTGGATGATCCCTCTGCGCGCCAGTGAAGACTTGGAGTTAATCTACCAATGGTAATGAAGTTTCATCGTTATGCCGTCATGCTGTTCGGGTTGTTGGTTGCGGTCGCCGCGATCTACATCGCAATCGGTTCCGGCGCGGCCACCGCTGCAGAGTCTCCCAGCAACGGCGCTCCCAACAACGGCAGTCACGGCGATGTCGGTGACGAAGCGGATTATTACCGGATCGTCTCCATCGCGACGTCGCCGAGCGCGACCGATTCGCGTGACCCGAATTGGAAACCGGCCGACGATGGCATCGCGTTGGAGGTGAGCGGCATCGCGGTCCTCGACGATCAGCGCGTGGCGGTCTCGATTCGCAAGGGTGAAGTCTGGATCCTCGACCATGTCTACGATGAAGATCCGGACAAGGTCACGTTTCATCGATTCGCTTCGGCGCTTCACGAACCACTCGGATTATTGAAGTGGCACGATTCGTTGGTCACGGTCCAGCGAACCGAGATGACGCGGATGGTCGATGTCGATGGTGATGAGGTCGCCGATCTTTACGAAACGCTCGCCAGCGGTTGGGGAGTGAGCGGAAACTATCACGAGTACGCCTACGGCCCACAGGTGGACCGCGATGGTAACCTGTGGCTGACGCTGAATATCGGCATGGGCTTTCAGGGAGATCAAAAAAAACGCTTCGTCACCGATCCGGTGCTCAAGGTGTCACAACCGCTGTGGCGAGGTTGGGCCATGAAACGAGAGCCGGACGGAAACCTGCGACCCGTTTGTGCGGGCATGCGGTCACCGTCGGGGATCGGTGCCAACGCAGAGGGTGATCTGTTTTACACCGACCAGCAAGGAAACTGGGTCGCGACCAATTCGCTGCATCATCTTCGCGAAGGTGTGTTCTTCCATCACCCCGAATCGCTCGCCTCGATGACGCAACCCGGATCGACGATCGAGGGTGTGAAAAGCATCCCCAACGGATTGCCTTACCCCGAGGCGCTAAAACAATTCCCGGTGATGCGTCCGCCGGCCGTTTGGTTTCCCTACAAAAAGGCCGGCCAATCGGCCACCGATATCATGCTCGATCAGAGCGACGGAAAGTTTGGCCCGTTCGCAGGTCAACTCTTCATCGGCGAGTTCACGCAAGCGGCGATGAACCGCGTCTTTCTCGAGAAAGTCGACGGGGAGTATCAGGGCGCTTGCTTCCCGTTTCGTCGTGGGTTCGCCTCCGCAGTCTTGCGGATGGAACAAGGGACCGACGGCAGCATGTTTGTCGGATTGACCAACCGCGGGTGGAGCAGTCTGGGAACGGCTTCGTACGGACTGCAGCGATTGGTTTGGACGGGAAAGACGCCTTTTGAAATACTCGAGATGCGAGCCAAACCGGACGGTTTTGAACTGCAGTTCACTCGCTGCGTCGATCCAATTGCCGCCGGCAACCCGGACTCCTATCGGATGAAAAGTTACACCTATCTGTATCACAAAACTTACGGCAGTGATGAGATACAAACGAAGACGCTCGCGATCGATCGAGCCATCGTCGCGGAGGATGGCTTGAGTGTTCGGCTCTACACGAGTGGGCTGCGGCCGCACTTCGTTCACGAACTCGACGCAACCGGCGTCCGAGACATTCACGGCCAACCGCTGCTGCATTCCAACGCCTACTACACGCTCAACGCGATTCCGAAGTCAATAAGACATGGGAACTGACGGCCTCATTGTGACACGAGCGTCTTCGTGATATCGAAGTACGCTGAAGCTGTCAGTGGCGTCGTGTAG
>JBDNIG010000727.1:0-5239 GCA_041688415.1 Rhodopirellula sp.
ACTTTCGTTTTCCAGCATTCCCGAAACTCTTGGCGAGTTTCGCTACGCAGTAATTAAATCAACGTACCAAGGGATTTTAAGCCATTAGCCGTAGGTCGCATTAACGCACCTACGGTTGCCATTTCTAAACCCTACTTCCTGAGGTCAACCGAATGAATTGTTCCGTCCGTCGTATCGCCGTCATCCTCGCATGTGGTTGGGCGGCGCTGGTTGTGTCGACATCCCTGGCCGCTGAAGACGCCAAGGGGAACCCTGGCAAACTCCCGCCACCGAATATTTTGTGGTTAACCAGCGAGGACAACGGGCCCGAACTGGGCTGCTACGGCGATACCTACGCTGACACGCCGCACATCGATCAACTGGCCTCGCACTCACTGCGGTACCGCACGTGTTGGTCCAACGCACCGGTCTGTGCCGCGGCCCGGACGACGATCATCTCGGGAATGTACGCGACGAGTCTCGGTGGCGAGAACATGCGGAGCAGCGTGGCGCTGCCGAAAGGCATGGAACTGTATCCTCAGGTGCTCCGTGATGCTGGATACTACTGCACCAACAATTCGAAAACGGACTACAACTTCACCCAACCGGCCCGCAAGGCGGGATGGCATGAGAATGGTCGCAAGGCGCACTGGAAGAATCGTCCCGATCAATCGACGCCGTTTTTCAGCGTTTTTAATTTCACGATCTCGCATGAAAGCAAGATTCGCAACCGCCCACACACACTGATACATGATCCGGCCAAAGCTCCCGTGCCTTCGTACCATCCCGATACACCGGAAGTCCGTCGGGACTGGGCCCAGTACTACGATCGCTTGACGGAAATGGATGCGAAAGTGGGTCAAGCCCTCGATGAATTGGAAAAGGCCGGGCTGGCCGATTCGACGATCGTTTTCTACTACGGTGATCACGGCGGCGGCATGCCGCGCAGTAAAAGATGGCCGTTCAACTCAGGCTTGCAGGTTCCAATGGTCGTCCATGTGCCCGACGCGTATCGCGAACTTGCCCCGACAGACTACTCGCCGGGAGGAATTTCCGACCGGCTGGTCAGCTTTGTCGATCTGGCACCGACCGTCATCAGTTTGGCGGCCACCAAACCACCGGCGAACATGCAAGGCGTGCCGTTCATGGGCAAGTACGACGGCGATTCCAAAAAACATTTGTTTGGTTTCCGCGGCCGCATGGATGAACGCATTGAAATGGTCCGCAGTTGCACCGACGGACGCTTTGTTTATCTGCGACATTTCTATCCCGATCGACCCTACCTGAAACACGTCGGGTACATGTTCGAGACGCCGACGACACGGATTTGGAAAGAGATGTTTGATGCGGGGAAACTCAGCGAGATACCAGCACAATTTTGGAAAGACAAACCGGTCGAGGATTTGTTTGACTTGCAAGCGGATCCCGACGAAGTCAATAACCTTGCCAGCGCGCCGCAATACCAGGAGAAGCTAGCGGAGCTTCGCGATGCCACGCGCCGGTGGATGGGATCGACTCGCGATTTGGGTTTATTGACCGAAGCCGAAATGCACCGCCGCACGAAGGACGTTGCTCCCCGCACCTACGCGCTTTCAGATCGGTTCGATGTCAGTGGCCTGTTGTCGGCGGCTTGGGACGCCAGCGATGCTTGGCAGGCCTGCAACGATGATGTGATTGCTGACATGACGGGACTGTGCGGCAGCGACGACAGTGGCGTGCGTTACTGGGGGGCGCGCGGCTTGGCTCTCGGGCTGGAGGCGCACCGTGACGCCTTGTCCGCACAGACGGTTACCGCCGCGACGCGAAAACTCGCAGGTTTGCTAGAAGACCCCAATCCGAGCGTTCGGCTGGCCGCTGCGGACGCGTTGATTGAAGTGGACGACGAGCGGTTGCAAGGTGCCGCTGCCGAAGAGTTGATGCGTTTGGCTGATCTGCCCGACGAGGGCTACTACGTTGGCATTGCGGCGCTCAACGTGATCGACGTGCATCGCGACACCGTGCAAACCGCATCGGGCCAGTCCTTTGACTCCATCGAGGACAAACATGACGATGCCCCCAAACGCGGTGGCGACTACATCCAACGGTTGCTACAAACACTACGCGATTGAGTCATGCCAGTTTGCCCGATTTAGTCGCTCTCGTTACACTTCGAGCGTAGGACCCATCCCAACCGGACGTTGCACCTTGAACGGCCTGCTGATTGAGTGAGACGCTAGCTTGGTCGGGGATGGGATCATGCCCGGTGCCTGACGGCACTCGGCTCACGATTGCTGGAGAGGGAACGCCCTCATCGGACAATTTTTTCCGTCCCCGCCACCTTATAGAGAACGGTCGCATGAGCTTTGGTTCCGATGTGAGCACCCCTTACGAGACGTTAAGGGGCCGTGAGTTCCCTGCGATTCGGCAGTTCACGATCTTTCTTGAAAATCGCGTCGGGCAATTGCTCGAAGTTGTCCGCCGCTTTGAGGGCACTGGGATCCGCATTGTCGCACTTTCGATCAATGACGCGGCGGAGTGCGCTTTCGTGCGGTTTTTGATCAGTGACGCAGATCGCGGTCGAGAGATTCTCGAACGCTCGGGGTTGGCGATCATCGAGACCGATCTGATCGGTGTGGAACTGCCCGAGGGACCCCAGCCGCTATTGCGAGTTTGTACGGCGCTATTGCAAGCCGAGCTGAACATCGTCCAGGTCTATCCGTTGATCGTTCGTCCACATGGCAAACCGGCGGTAGCGATCATGGTCGAAGGGATCGACGAGGCGATGAAGACACTCAATGAAAAGGGCTTTCGGATCATTACCGAAGCCGATCTGGATGGCGATGACGCGACTGGTGACGGTGGACCTGTTTGATGTCGAGCCTACTTCCGTATGACTCTTTTTTGCTCGTGTCGTTCGGTGGACCCGAGGGTCCCGACGATGTGATGCCGTTTCTAGAGAATGTGCTGCGTGGCAAACACGTGCCCCGCGAGCGGATGCTCGAAGTCGCCGAGCACTATGCACATTTCGGTGGTGTCAGCCCGATCAATCAGCAAAATCGCGAATTATTAGCAGCCATTAAGACGGAGTTTCGATCCGCCAATATCGACCTGCCGGTCTACTGGGGCAATCGAAATTGGGAGCCGTACTTTGCCGATACGCTGGCGCAGATGAGGGCGGACGGATGTCATCGCACCCTGGCGTTTTTCACCAGTATGTTCAGTTCCTACAGCGGTTGTCGCCAATATCGTGAGAACATTGCGGCCGCCCGCGAGCAGGTCGGGGAAGGTGCGCCGTTGGTTGAGAAAGTTCGGATGGGATTCAACCATCCCGGTTTCATTGCTGCGATGGCGGACAGCGTGAACACGGCGGCAGCGTCGATCGGATGCTCGCCGAGCGAAACGAAGTTGTTGCTAACCGCTCACAGTATTCCGCTAAGCATGTCGGAGCATTGTGACTACGAAATGCAACTGAAAGAAGCGTGTCGTTTGGTGGCCCTGGAGTGCGGGGTGAGTGATTGGGAACTGGTGTATCAAAGTCGCAGTGGGCCGCCGAACCAGCCTTGGCTTGAGCCCGATGCCCTCGATGAGATCACTCGTCTCGACGATGAACAAACGATTCCCGCACTGGTGATTTTGCCGATCGGATTTGTCAGTGATCACATGGAAGTCATGTTTGATTTGGACGAGGAAGCCGCCGCGTTGTGTGCCGAACGCGGAATTAAAATGGCGCGTGCCGCGACGGCGGGGACGGCGCCCAGTTTCGTTACCATGATTCGCTCGCTCGTGGAGGAGCGACTCGGGCGGGGCGATGCAAAACCGGCGCTCGGCGATCTCGGGCCCTGGCACGATGTCTGTCCGGCGGACTGTTGCACGTACACCCCACGCCGCCCATCGGCTCGGCCAGGGTGAAAATGGCTGGCGTCCGACGACTGTTCAACCCGTGAGCCGAGACCCGAAAGCGGGCGGGTAGGCGGCATTGCCCGGTGCGTTACGGCACTCGGCTCACCCTTGGGTGCCCATGCCAACTTCGCTCGCCAGTGGTTTGACGCGGCCTCGGCTTTCGCTGGTGCGCTGAACTTGTATGATCAGTCACCAGACTCGTCATGTTTTCCCACTCCTTTCCAACTAGCGATCACCATGTCACGACTGGCACACCAGGTTTTCTTCAAACTGAAAAATCGCGATGAAGCGTCGGTTGAATCACTCGTAGACGCTTGCCAGAAATATCTCACCGGGCACAATGGAATCTTGGATTTCGCGGTGGGGGTGCGTGAGCCACGTTACGACCGACCGGTCAATGCGGATTATGACGTCGCCTTGCATGTCGTGTTCGCCGATCAAGCCTCGCATGATGCGTACCAAGAGGTACCGCGGCACCTCGCGTTCATCCAAGAGCAGAAGCCGAACTGGGATGTCGTCCAGGTTTTCGATAGCAATCTTCGCGACGTCTAAGCAGGTTTGGGTAATTCATTCCGCATCACTGAGTGCCTCGTTTTCATAACCCGACGCGTCAGCGAGGGATGGCGGCGTGAATCCCTCGCTGACGCGTCGGGTTATGATTGTCGATTCCACCAAAATATTTCGCAGTATCTGCCTAACCACCCACCCTTCTCAGAAACCCTGAACCGACGGTCTTGACCGCGGGTTTTCGGATCGGTTCAAAATTCACCCTTCTCCAACTATAAAGAGAGATACCCATGAGCGTTTTGGTTACTCAGCAAGCCCCCAACTTCCAAGCTACCGCCGTCATGCCCGATGGCCAATTCAAGGACGATTTCTCCTTGAGTGATTACGAGGGGAAATACGTACTGTTGTTCTTCTGGCCGCTGGATTTCACCTTTGTTTGCCCGACCGAAATTATCGCCTTCAGCGATCGGGCCAAAGAGTTTGAGGCTCTTGGTGTGAATATCATCGGCGTTTCGACGGACAGTCATTTCTCGCACTTGGCGTGGACCAACGCGCCCCGCAACGAAGGTGGCATCGGCAAAACGTCCTATCCATTGGTTGCCGATTTCACCAAACAAATTTCGCGTGACTATGACGTGCTATTGGATGGCGGTGTGGCGCTGCGTGGGTTGTTCTTGATTGACAAGGACGGGGTGGTGCGTCACCAGGTCGTCAATGACCTGCCGCTCGGACGCAGCGTCGACGAGGCGTTGCGAATGGTCAAGGCACTGCAGTACTTCGAAAAAAATGGCGAGGTCTGCCCCGCGGACTGGCAAGAAGGATCTCGGACGATCAAGGCCGACGTCGAAGGCAGCAAAGAGTTCTTCGGCGCTGA
>JBDNIG010000728.1:0-2811 GCA_041688415.1 Rhodopirellula sp.
CCGCTTCGCGGATGGACCGCGTGTTACAGGAGTTCCGGGTCCGCGGCGTCAAAACCAACATTCCGTTCTTGTTGAAACTCGTCAATCATCCCACGTTCCTGGCTGGGGAAGCCACCACGCGGTTGATCGACACCACGCCGGAACTGTTCCGCTTACCTCGCCGCCGCGACCGGGCAACGAAGCTACTGACGTTCTTGGCCGAAACGATTGTCAATGGCAACCCCCTCGTCGTGGGACGTCCCGTCGCCGTACGCACCGAACCCGCACCGGTACCGGATTATCCGCAACGGTCCAAGCCACCGCGTGGCACCGCCGACATTTTCCGCGAAGAGGGTGTTGATGGATTGACCCGCTGGATCAAACAGCAGAAGGGGCTGCTGATCACCGATACGACGATGCGCGACGCGCACCAATCCCTGCTCGCCACGCGGGTGCGCAGCTACGACATGTTGCAGATTGCTCCGGCATACGCGCACCTCGCCCCCGAGTTGTTCTCGCTCGAAATGTGGGGTGGTGCGACGTTCGACACCAGCATGCGATTCCTCAACGAGTCGCCTTGGCAGCGTCTCGCTGACCTACGCGCCACCGTCCCCAACATTCTCACGCAGATGCTGCTGCGGGCCAGCAACGCGGTCGGTTACACAAATTATCCCGATAATGTTGTCCGTGCGTTTGTGCACGAAGCCGTCCAAGCCGGCATGGATGTCTTTCGCGTGTTCGATGCATTGAACTGGGAAGAGAACATGCGCGTGGCCATGGATGCCGTCTTGGCCGAGGGCGGCATCTGCGAGGCATCGATCTGCTACACGGGCGATTTGCAAAACCCTGGACGTACGAAATACGACCTCAAGTACTACGTGGATCTGGCCAAGAAACTCGAGGCTGGCGGTGCTCACCTGCTAGCCATCAAAGACATGGCGGGTCTGCTCAAGCCCGCTGCGGCAGTAACGCTCATGCGTGCCTTGCGCGAGGAAATTGGTATCCCAATCCATCTACACACGCACGATACAGCGGGCATCCAAGCGTCGACGCTGCTGGCCGCCGCTGGTGAAGGATTGCAGATCGCCGATGCTGCGTTGGCACCGATGTCCGGTGGCACCAGCCAAGTGAATCTGAACACGCTCGTCGAAGCCCTACGCTATACCGAGCGAGAATCGGCGCTCAGCACCGGCGCGCTGACGAACTTGGCAACGTACTGGCAAGCCACCCGCGAGTTCTATCGCCCGTTTGAAAGTGACGTGTTGCCCGCGACCGGTGACTTGTACGACCACGAAATGCCCGGCGGGCAGTACACCAATCTGTTCCAACAAGCCCGCGCCCTGGGACTCGCCGATCGTTGGTCGGGTGTGTGCCGCGCCTACGCGGACGTCAATCGTTTGTTTGGCGATATCGTCAAAGTCACCCCGACCAGCAAAGCGGTCGGCGACATGGCATTGTTCTTGGTCGCCAATGAGATGTCGGCCGAGGAAGTGCTGACGTCCAGCAAACAGCACGCGTACCCCGCCAGCGTCCTCGATCTGATCGGTGGCCGGATGGGGCAACCGCCCGGTGGTTTTCCTGCTGACGTTACCAAGGTGATCCTAGCGGGAGAAGAACCGCTCACCGAACGTCCCGGCGCCACCATGCCCGCCGCTGACATCGACGCGGCCCGCGCCGCCGCAGCGGAGATGACCAAGGAGAAACCGAGCGATCGCGATGCCGTTACCTACCTGCTCTACCCGAAGGTATTCGAAGAGTTCGCCGCTCACCGCGAGAAGTACGGCGATGTCGCGATATTGCCGACGACCAACTTTTTATATGGTCAAGAAACCGGCGACGAGATCGCCGTAGACATTGAGCTCGGCAAACGATTGATCGTCAAATTTCTCGCCGTCGGCCAGCCTCATCCTGACGGCAGCCGCACGGTATTCTTCGAACTCAACGGCCAACCGAGGGAAGTGGCCGTGATCGATCGCTCGTTGGACGTCCAGGTCAAAGCGGCCATTCAAGCCGACGCCGACGACCCCACCCACATCGCCGCCTCGATGCCCGGCATGGTGATCACCGTCGCCGTGTCCGAGGGAGACAAGGTCAAAGCCGGCCAGAAACTGTTCGTGCTCGAAGCGATGAAGATGGAGACCACGATCAACGCGTCGATCGACGGGACCGTGGAAACCATCCACACCCCCGCGGGAACGCAAGTCGAAGCGGGCAACCTGCTGGCGATTGTGAAATAGACGAACGGTGCATTTGGAAAGTCGACGTTCCGAGCGACGTCCCGAGCGACGGCAGCACCTAGCCTGGGGCGTCAGCTCCAGGAAAATGTGAAGAGACGATGGAAAGCTCCCGAGGCGCGACAGAAACGCAATCGGTACAATCCCTCCCAGCAAATCCATGAAAATTCGAGAATTTTGGATCTGCGCCCTGACACCCATTGCATGACTCAGCAGCATGGATATACTTCCACGCACATGAGCGAAGGAGTCACCCCACACACCTTCGCTCGCCGCCTTTTTACAAGGCGAAGCCTCATATGAAGGCGCGGTAGCTCAATTGGTTAGAGCCCCGGACTGTCGATCCGGAGGTTGCGGGTTCGAGTCCCGTCCGCGTCGCTACAGTAAAACACCGTGATTTGCCGACTCAAACGGCTAACCGGCAGCGTCTGCCGAGCACACTTTCAACCCCTAGTTATCGGGGACTTTCCCGATAACTCAATGAAAGGTGCATCTCGGTGGCTCAACCGAATAAGACAGTGTCACCCAGCCGAACCCGCCCGCACCACGGATCAACCAGCCGTTACACGAAGAACCACAGCGACAGCTTGCCAGCGGC
>JBDNIG010000729.1:0-14324 GCA_041688415.1 Rhodopirellula sp.
CATCGTCGTCAGCGGACTCAGGGACGTGGATGCGGTATTTCAGCTCGCGTCCATCCGAACTGACGTAGGTTTCTTTCTCAAACATGGAGCCTACGTCCGTGGTTTCTTCGCCGAAGGCTGGGGGCACCGCCATGAGCGATGCGATCAGAATCAGGAATGTGCGGGCAATCAGACGATTCAGGGTCATGGTGAGCAGCGAGGGTGAGAGTGGCGAACGAATGCGGTCGGCTGGAATGAGCTTGGCAACGACGCATTATAACTGCGACGCGTGGGAGTCGAGTTTTCGCCACACGTCTTTCTTCAACTCTGCGTGCGGGCGAGACGCCCGCGTACCGGTGCGCGGGCGTCCCCGCCCGCATTCGTACGATTTTGGCGATTCACACCACAGCCGACTCGATGCCGAATTTCAGCAGAGTTTCTTGCAATACGCTGCGTTCGGCTTCGTCCAATGCGACCATCGGCAAACGCAGCTCCCCGGTGTCACGTCCGAGCATTTCCATGGCGGCTTTGACGGGGATCGGGTTGGTGGAGAGTCCCAACATGGTATTGCAGAAAGCGTACAAGCGGTGATGGAGTGCAGCGGCGGTCGTGTAATCGCCTTCCGCCGCGGCACGCACCAGCTCCAGCATCACACCGGGCACGACGTTGCCAGCGACGGAAATCACGCCTTCGGCGCCAACGCTCATCATCGGCAGGGTGAGCGAATCGTCGCCCGAGAGCACCGTCAGATCGGTGGTGCCCAAGATCGCGGAGCATTGGTCGAGCGACCCGGTCGCTTCCTTGACCATCGTGATGCCCGGCAGTTCGGCGAGGCGCTGGATGGTCTCAACTTCGATGTTTTTCGCGGTCCGACCGGGGATATTGTAGACGCAGACGGGCACGTCGACTTCTTCGGCGATTGCCCGAAAATGCTGATACATGCCTTCCTGAGTCGGCTTGTTATAGTAGGGCGCGACCTGCAGGACCGCGTCGGCCCCCTCGGCCGCGGCGCGGCGGGAAAGCCGCAGCGCTTCGGCGGTGTTATTGCTACCGGCGCCCGCGATGACTTTCACGCGGCCTGCCACGCAGGAAATCGTCTCGGCGATGACTCGCTCATGCTCGTCGTGCGAGAGCGTCGGCGATTCACCGGTGGTGCCAGCGGGCACGATGCAGTTCGTGCCGGCATCAATTTGAAATTCAATTTGCTCGCGCAATCGCGCCACGTCGAGCTGGTTGTCGCGAAATGGCGTAATAATGGCGACGGCCAATCCAGCGAATTGACTCCCTTTGCGTTGACTCATGTACGGTTGACCTCGGGGTGTGGGGTGAGTATCAGCGGCATCAGTGTAACGCTTGGCGGCCAATTTTCACGAGGGCTAAAGGAATCCGCGGATCGCAAAATTCTCTGGGCGGGTTCGCACTTGACAAATCTGCCTCACACGCGATACTTCGCCCCTTGCCGCATGGATTTGTTCCCGCAGCAAAACCATTGCCCGTGTCACCCTCTCGTTGTCGATCGCCCCGGCGATCTTACGTTCTGACTTCATTTATGCCCACAATCAATCAGCTCGTCCGCAAGAATCGCAAGCTCAAGAAGAGCCAGAGTAAAGCGCCGGTTCTCGAGAAATGCCCGCAAAAGCAAGGTGTTTGCCTGCAAGTTCGGACAATGACTCCGAAAAAGCCGAACTCGGCACTGCGAAAAATCACGCGGGTGCGGTTGAGCAACGGCAAAGAAGTCACCGTCTATATCCCTGGCGAGGGGCACAATCTGCAAGAACACTCGATCGTGCTCGTTCGGGGCGGTCGTGTCCGCGATTTGCCCGGTGTGCGTTACCAAGTCGTTCGCGGCTCTCGCGACGCGCTCGGTGTCGATGGCCGCAAACAATCTCGCAGTCGCTACGGCGCGAAAAAATAATTTTCGTCCCGCTGGTCCTGAAGTTCCTCACCGCACCCAGCACTCCCCACCCAACCCACTCTTTTTTCAACCGACGTACTTTCATGGGACGAATCACCTCCAGTCGCTCGCAGCTCAAAGGCGACCCACGGCACCAGTCGCTGCTGGCGAGCAAGTTCATCAATTGCTTGATGCTCGATGGCAAAAAGACAACCGCTCAGCGTGTTTTTTATGACGCACTCGAGGAGATTGGCAAGCGGCACGAAGGCGAAGAAACCCCGTTTGAAATCTTTGAAGGTGCCCTGGAAAACATCAAGCCCTACATCGAAGTTCGCAGCAAGCGAGTCGGTGGTGCGAGTTACCAGGTGCCGATGCAGGTCAACAAGGCGCGTCAACAAAGCCTCGCAATTCGCTGGATTTTGATAGCTGTGCGTAACAAGAAAGGTCGCCCGATGCACCTGAAACTCGCCGACGAGTTTCTGGCGGGATTCAAGAAGGAAGGTGCCGCCTACACCCGCCGCGAAAATACGCACCGCATGGCCGACGCGAACAAGGCGTTTGCTCACTTCGCATGGTAGGTAGAACGCTGCTAGCGATTAGCTGCTAGCAACTAGCCTTCCACTCGCGGTTGCAACAGCTCCGAAAAATCACATAAAACGCTGGCGATCCCTTGATGGGGTTGGCAGCGTTTTTGCTTGGCTGGCTGTCGATTCAGTGAGCCGAGACGCGTAAGCGACAGCGAATGAATAAAGCGAGTAGCTACGTTCGCCAGAACGTGGATTCCACCGTCTGGCGACGGTAGTTACTTTGATTCGACGCGTTTTATTGTCTCGCTGTCGCTAAGCGGCCGGGCGTCGTGCGTTACCCGGTGCCTTGCGGCAATCCGTTCACCATTGCTAACCGAATCCGATTCAATCGACTGTCCACTCGCATCCTACTGCTATGCATGCAAGGTAAAAGACACCCATTGCCCGGTGCGGAAACGCATTTTATCGTTTGCTCATTCACCCACTCCCAAACAACGCTCACGGCTAGTAGCGAGACGCTAATAGCTAACAGCTAGCCGCTAACAGCTTTTTCCCACACATGGCCGCCGACATCTCCCAGCTGCGCAATATTGGCATCATCGCTCATATTGATGCGGGCAAAACCACTGTCACCGAGCGGATGCTCTACCTCAGCGGGCAAAAGCACCGCGTCGGCCGCGTCGATCACGGCACGACCGACACCGACGATGACCCCGAGGAGCAGGAACGCGGGATTACGATTTTCAGCGCCTGCGGGAAATACACGTGGGGCGATTACAGCATCAACCTGCTCGATACCCCCGGCCACGTCGACTTCACCGCCGAGGTCGAACGGTGCCTCCGCGTGCTCGATGGCGCGGTCGTCGTGTTTTCCGCTCGGGAAGGGGTCGAAGCCCAGAGCGAGACGGTGTGGCGACAGGCGGATCGGTACGAAGTCCCTCGGATCGTGTTCATCAACAAGATGGATCGCGAAGGTGCCAGTTTTGACGATGTGTTCGGTGACATTGGTCCACGACTTGGTGGGCGTCCCGTGGCGGTCGAAATCCCCGTCGGACAAGGGCCCACGCACGTCGCCGACCCATTTCGCGGCGTGATCGATCTGATCAATATGAAACTGTTGCAGTTCGATCCCGAAACCGAGGGCAAGACGGTGACGGAAGTCGAGCTGCCAGATGAACTCCGCGATGACGCAGCGATTTGGCGTGAGCAGTTGATGGAGGTCGTCTATGAGTTCAGCGAAGAAGCGATGAAGCTGGCGATGGAAGAAAAAACAGTGCCTCGCGAACTGGTGCTGGCCGCGCTGCGAAAGGGCTGTATCGAACGGGCGATTCAGCCCGTATTCTGCGGTTCGGCGCTGCATGGGATCGGCGTGCAGCCACTGATGACCGGGGTTGCCAACTTCCTGCCCAGCCCGCTGGATCGTCCGCCGGTCGAAGGCATCACGCCGGGCAAGGAAGACAAACCACAATCTCGCAAGCCTGACATCAAAGAACCGTTCTGCGGGCTGGTATTCAAAATTCTGCCGGCCAAGACGGGCGACAATTATTGGATTCGCATTTACAGCGGCAAACTTGAGCAGAACTCACGGGTCTACTGTCCCAATCGAGACAAGAAGGAAAACATCGCCCAAATCTGGCAGATTCACGCAACGAAGAAAGAACGCGATAGCCAAAGTGATGCGGTCGGTGCGGGCGATATCTGCTGCGTGATCGGACCGCGGTTCGCCATCACGGGCGATACCGTCTGTGATGCCAAGGCTCCCATTGAGCTGCCGACGATCCAGTTCGCCGAAGCCGTGCTATCAATGGCAATTGAACCGGAGAGCACGGCCGATCGCAAGAAGCTCGAAGAAACGCTCACCATGCTGCGGCGGCAAGACCCCACATTCCGCGCCGTTGAAAACGAAGAACTCGGGCAAACCATCATCAGCGGGATGGGCGAGCTCCACCTCGAGGTCATCCAGCACCGGTTAACCCGCGACTTCAATCTCAACGTCAAATTCTATAAACCGCGGGTTAACTACCGCGAAACGATCGGTGGTAAGGCGGACGTAACGGGCCAGTGCAACCGGGTTGTCGGCGCCAATGCCATGTTTGCCCGCTTGAAAACCCGTGTCCTGCCAGCGGAGAACCCGGCCGCCCCGGTGGTCGTTTTCGATCGTCTGCCGCCCGATTGCGGGCTGCCCAACGCGGTGCGGACGGCGGCCATCGAGGAGATTCGTGAACGGGCGAGCGGTGGTGGTGTAATCGCGGGCTTCCCGCTCACGGGCGTACGCTTTGAAGTTTACGATGCCGAGATGCAGGAAGACGGTAGCGACGAAGTTGCGTTTCGCATCGCCGCTGGCGATGCCTTTGAATCCGGCATCGAAGCCGCTGGGCCCGTCCTGCTCGAACCCGTGATGCGGGTCGAAGTCACCACGCCGGATGACTACATGGGCGAAATTGTCGGTGACCTGCAACAGCGGCGTGCGATCATTGCATCGACCGAAACACGTGGCGCGATGACGATCATCGTCGCCCACGCGCCATTGAAGGAAATGTTTGGGTACAGCAGTGCCATCCGCAGTCTCAGCCAGGGACGAGCGGGCAGCAGCATGGAACCCTACAGTTACCAAGCCGCACCGAAGGAAGACGCCGAGAGCTTTCAGTTCTAAAGCTCGTTAAGCGACAGCGAATGAATAAAGCGAGTAGCGCCTTGTCGCTCACAAAAAGATCGCTGTCCAGTTACTCTCGCAGTCAAGCTCCTGAGACACTGGCTGCCGGACTGTGGAGGTAATAAGCAGATACTGGGAAATATTTCGGTGGAATCGACAATCATAACCCGACGCGTCAGCGAGGGATTCAGGCCGCCATCCCTCGCTGACGCGTCGGGTTATGAAAACGTGGCACTCTGTGATGCGGAATGAATTCCCCAAACCTGCTTAGTCACGCCGACATCGTGACGATGATCGCAATCCTGGGGTCGGGTGGCGAGTATCTGCCTGTATTTTACGTTCGGGCTGTCGTACCTAAGACGATTCGCCCGCGAGGCAGTCCACCTCGTCCACGCGGATGCTGCCAGCGAGGTAAAACGCCATGCCGAGACGGCTTATTTTGGAATCGGTGTATCGATCCCGCCGACGGGTTTGGTTGTCAAATTTTTGGCCGGAACCTCGACGCGCTGTTGCGGCGGGACGACGACACCGCAACTGACCACGAACTGGATTGCTTCGTCGACCGTTAGCTCCAAATCAATCGCTTCGCTGCGGCGGATCGTGACGGTGAACCCCGTCACCGGCATGGGACTGGTCGGCATCAACACGCTGAGCATCGGTTCTCCAGCGGCTTCGGAGATTTCTCGCATCCCATTGCCGGTCACGAACCCGAGCGACCAAATTCCTTCGCTCGGATACTGGATCGCGACGACCCGGTTGAATTCAATCTGTCGGTCATCGAAGGCAAAATCGGTAATCTGTTTCACACTCCCGTAGACTTTGTTGACGATCGGGATGCGTAGGATCGTGGCATCGAACGTGCTCACAAACCAGCGACCGATGCCATCAGTGAAGGCGCGGCCGAGGAAATACAACAGTGAAATAAACAGGATCAGGAAGACCGGCACCACGATCCAACGTGGCATGTAGTGCAATTGGTAATATCGATCCCAATACGCGGTGGCGGTTTTGGGAGGCGGCGCCGAGGCGCCGAACGCGCCAACCCGATCGTCCACTTCCCGGACCACATAGGCGGGCAGATAATGCCGTCCGGTCGGGTCCGGCAGGTAGGACTCGGATCGATACGTGAAACCGGGGCGTTTTCTCACACCGGGGGCGTCATTTTTGGTGTCGACGATGGCGTCCGCAGGGACGCTGTGACGGATATCCGCAAAGCCCCACACCATCAAGTAGCGAATTCCGACTTCGACGGGAATCAACACCCGATTTTCGATCGCGTTCCATGCCCAGATCAGCACGACGATCGTCAACAACGGCGGCAACACCACCCCCAGACCGCGCAGGACCGCCCGCCTCGCGCCGTGCCCCGAGGCGGACGCGATCTCGATCTCCGCGGCACTCAGCGTGGGATCGGCGGCGCTGTCGTCGTGGGAGTCGGGGTTCTGTGGGTCAGTCATGATCGTCGGCAGGCGAAAAACGCGAGGCGAAAAGAGAAGAAGTATGAATCATCCGGCTCGCGATTCGAAGCACAAGTCCTTCCAAGCACGAGCCTCCGAGAATTCGAGGCGCCTGGAAAACTGTAGCACGTGATTTCGGCTGGCAGCAGGGATGCACCCATGCATTCGGCGAAATCACCCAAAAGGTTCACGCATCCCGCATCGCCAACGCCACCACCGCCAACAAAACCCGACGCGCCCCCGCACCGATTAAGACACGGGCAACTTCGTCGGCGGTCGCGCCGGTCGTCATTACGTCATCGACCAATAATACGTCACAGTCCAAACTCGTTTTACGCCAACGCCGACAGACTCGAAATGCCCCGTCGACATTGTCGCGGCGGGCGTCATCGTCCAATAATGCCTGCTTGGCGACCGAACGGGTGGTCTGCAGTAAGCTCACGTAGGGCGAATTCAAGCTCATAGCCGTGTACTGGGCCAACAACCGCGTGCCACTTCCACCCCGGCGGATCTGGCGAATCCATGGACTGGGAACGCTCGTCACGACCATGGGTACCGCAGCCGCTTTGGCGTCCGCGGTCCGATCCGGCCAACGGTCACGGCAGCGCTGGGCCAAACGAGTCGCCAGCTCTCGGGTGACCGCGGAATTGCAAGGATATTTCGCCGCGACGACAGCCGTGCGGGCGGCCTCGTGATATCGATACAGCGGTGTGATCCGCGAAAAGTGGTGGGGGTTGCTGCGAGCGTGGCACTTGGGACAGGGTAGCAAATCGGGCACCCCGCTCGTGATTTCGAAGTCGCTCGGAGGATCAGCAGGCGGAGCCGGTGAGTGCGTGCGTGGCGAGCGGACCACCCGCGGCCAGCCACACCGATCGCAGGCCGTTCGCATCATCGGGCGGGACTGCACGAGCGAGGTTTCACAGACGTTGCAGAACGTGGCGTATCGCCGGGTTGAGTTTTCCGCTGTGACGCGCCCGGTCGCTTCGCCGCACAGCACGCACACCGGCGGAAAAATCAACGGCGCCAACGATTCCCAGAATCGGAGTGCATAAGTGCTTCGAAACCAAGGTTTCGTCGCCTTTTTCGGGAAAGACGCAGGTACGGGTGCTGACATATCCCTAATATTTTACAGATTTTTCGAGTAGTCGGGCGAACCTTCTGCTGAAATAGTCTTCTAAGAACCTAACTGAAAACAGCTCGCAAGCCGCTGGCTGTCGCCGTGATAGGTTTTCGGTTAGTTTTTAACGATCCAGTCTCACCGATTGCCTGTTTTCAAGGGTGGTGGTTCCATTATGGGCCGCCTCGTGAGCTGTTTTTCCAATTTGTGCTCCAAAACCGCACCGCAAGAAACGGTGCTGGGAGGTTCCGATGCGAACTCTGATTTCCAACCTGAATGTCATTCGTGCGACCCGCGTCAGCGGCCTTCTGTGCAATGGTTTCGGCCGGATCTCGACAGTCGTCGTGAACCTTTCCGAGAGACTCGCGGAGTTCGCGTGGTCGGCCCACCCGGCAGGCCATCGAGAACATCGCGATCTGTTTTGGAAGCCTCTGTATGCCAGTGTCGGCAGGACGCCTGCCGACCTCGGGAGCGAGAAACGCATGCGTTTTTCGCCGCAGATGGACCACACGTGTCCATCGCAGTCGCGATTATGGGGACATCCCCAGATAACGCGTTTCGCAGTCGTCCCGGTGACCACGTCGCCGCGAACTGCGAATCGCACGAGCAAGGACCACGCGGTCATAGGCTAACGCCATCCGCGTCGTACCCAACTCGCTGACCCGAAAACGATTCTTCGCAAGGACGTTTCGCCCTGGATTGCTGCATCATCCGCAGCCTTGGTTTCCGGTGGTCCGAAACGAAGCTCCGTCGAACTGATTTCGATCAACACTTGATGCTGCTCGCAGACGTCTGCTAGCGCGAGAGGTGCTCCAGCGCCCCAAATTGCCTTTCCTTCCAGCCCGTTACTCGGCACGAGTACGTCTGGAGCATTCTCAAAGGAGAGCGGAACGGGTCGCTGGACGTTCCTCATCCGCGTGGACGGCGCCCGCGAATGGCAAAACCATCGCGATTCCTAAACGAATCATGGAAGCTTTCACTGGCAGTTTGAAACTGGAATGCCCCTGCTTGATCCTGGGGAGGAACAAATCATGACGATCACTCTCGAAAACTCGAACCACATCTCGGCTGCGGTCTTGCCGATGCACAACGTCGCTAGCGATGCACCGTTGACGGTTGCCCAGCTCGTCGTCCGTGCGCAAGCCGGTGACCGGGATGCGTTCGGCGAATTGTTCGAACGCTATCGGCCCGCCATCGTGGCGTTATCGATGCAACGAATGCGCAACGCCCACGAAGCCGAAGAGTTGGCTCAGGACGTGTTCATCCAAGCGATGCAGAAGGTCGATCAATTGCGTGTCCCCGAAGCGTTCGGGGGCTGGTTGCGACAAATCGTGCACCGCATGGCCATTAACCGTGCCACGCGAGGTCGGTTGTCGGTGTCCTGTGATCCAGAAACATTGGAGGCCACTTGTGCCGATGACACGTCGCCACAGACGGCGTTCGAAGATCGCGAGCGAGCCGATGCCGTCCGCAGCGGTTTGACTCGCTTGGGCGACATCGACCAGCAAACCCTGCAGGCGTTTTACTTGCAAGGACAGTCACTGATCGAAATGAGCGACCGATTCGATGCCCCCGTGGGCACGATCAAACGCCGGTTGCACACGGCGCGAAAACGACTCGCTGAAACCATGCGGACCGACTTTCCGGCCACCGTGCCCATGCCGGTCGCGGTGCCGGAGATCCCGGTCTGCCACGCGGTTTGACTGGAGCGTAGATTGGGACCATTATCCCGAGCGTCCACCTATTGAGCATATTATTGATGCGGGATCGGTCTCGGACGGGACAGTGGCCCGGCCTACTGAGCGAACGTGTAGTCGGGATTGGCCGTGTCGAAGTCTCGATCGGTCAGTCCCACGTTCGTTTTCAGATCGTGATACTCGTACGATTCGATTATCGGACGCTTCTGACTACCGGGTTCAGGCCAGTCGAAACTGCGATAGCTCACGACGAGGTTTTGTGGCTGGTCAAGGACCAGTTCCGCAACCGCGAAATCATTTTCCCCTCCGCTCGGCTCGCTGCGTTCGATGCGGAGGTGGGTCAGCGGTCGATCGTCAAACAGGTAGCCTTCCGTTTTGAACACGTGCACATTGGAATCATTGCGATCCTCGCCGCCACGTTCAATCAGTTTTTCGAGAAGTCGTGTTAGACCGATTTCGGCAATCGGATACCGCTGGCCCTGCATGGCCAAAAAACCATCGGGCGCCAGCGACACGGTCATCATCGATCCAACCATGCCGGCTTCGCGGACCAGCATTTTGCCGTCATTTTCGTTTTCCACCCAGATCACTTCACGGCCCCGAATATTACTGGGTGAATCAAACCGCAGGTAGACCTTCAGCGGCCCGTCCCGCTTGCCGCCGGCGTGCCGCGTGACGACCTTGATGAAGATCTCGGAAGCCGGTTGCAGCACGCCGCTACGATCTTGCTCCTGCTTGATCAGACGAGCCGTGTAGTCATCGAGCTCGGCAATGGTCTCGGCGAGTGCATCATTGGCCAGTTGCAGCATCTCCGCCATGGTCACTTCAACCGTGCTGTCGGAATCGGAAGGAGCGATTCCATTCTCAGCATGGAACGGAGGCACCACCGCGACGGGTTTGGTCGGTTCGGCGCGCCCGTCGGCAAGCGATGTCGCAATCACGATCAAGGCGGCGGTCACGACGGACAACACGATCAACCACACCCAGTGGCTACGATGGCGGCGAGCGGTGGGAGGTGCTGCGGGCACGGCGGAAACCTTGGATGAAATAAGAGAGAGCGCGTGCGTACAACCCTAAGCTAAGGTAGCGTAGCGGCGCAAGTAGACTGTCGATTGAGTCGACTTTGGCGACGCATTGGTGAGTCGAGGTTTGGAAAATGAAAAAGTTAAATTGAAAATTTGAAAATGTGAATGGTCCCTAATCGCTTGCGATTTTGCATTTTTCAATTCTCATTTTTCACTTTTCAATGATTCTCGCGTTCAGCAATGTTCCGTATCGCACCACGCAATGCGACTTCCATCCTTTTTGACGGTCCAGGGCAGCGCCGCCACGTGTCGGGCGTGAACAGTCTTTTTCTACGTTTTTGTTGCCCGGTGACCAAAGGTGTCCTGAGGCGCGACGATACTATCTTCGTGAGCCAAACGGGGCTCGCCCGGAAATGATAAATAGTTGTTGAAAACGTGTCTGGGAATTCATTTCGCTTCGAACGATTTCCACTGCCAAAATCAGGGTATGGAACCGAGATTTGTTGTCCAAAGACGGTTTTCGCGATACCATCAACCGGCTTCTTCGTTCGGTGAGGTTCAAACTGACGACGATATTGCGTCGCTCGTGAAATTTGACCTGGAAAAGAAATAACTTAAGGGAAAACAGGGATATGGCCAAGCAACCACGTACGGCGACTGCAGCAGCATCCAAGGGTGTCAAACTCGATCCGGGCATGAAACGCATTTTGGAGAAAGAGCCAGGACTGAAAACGACGCTGCAGCAGATCGAAAAATCCTTCGGCGAAGGCGCGATCATGCCGCTCGGCGCATCCCATAAACTCACCATCGACGGCATTCCGACGGGATCGTTGAGCCTCGACATGGCCCTGGGCGGGCAAGGCATCCCCCGCGGGCGGACCATCGAAATCTTCGGGCCGGAATCGAGCGGGAAGACGACGCTGGCGCTGCACGTCGGGGCCGAGGCTCAAAAGATGGGCGGGATTGCCGCGATCATTGACGCCGAACACGCCTTTGATCCGAGTTGGGCCAAAAAACTCGGCGTCGAACTCGACAGTTTGCTGGTCAGCCAACCCAGCAGCGGTGAAGAGGCGATGCAGATTTGCGAAATGCTGGTCAAGAGCAACGCTGTCGACGTGATCATCATTGACTCCGTCGCCGCACTCGTACCCAAGGCGGAACTCGAAGGCGAGATCGGCGATAGCCACGTCGGATTGCAGGCGCGATTGATGAGCCAATCGATGCGGAAACTGACCGGTGCGATCGCCAAGAGCAAAACGGCGGTGATCTTTATCAACCAGATTCGCGAGAAAGTCGGTGTGATGTTCGGGAGTCCCGAGACGACTCCGGGCGGCCGGGCGCTGAAGTTCTACTGCTCGTGCCGGATCGACGTTCGTCGCATTGGCGCGCTCAAGGACGGCGACGAGCAAGTCGGGCAGCGGGTCAAGGCGAAGATTGTCAAAAACAAAGTCGCACCGCCGTTCCGCATCGCCGAATTCGACATGATGCACAGTTGCGGGATCAGCTTCGAAGGCGACTTGCTGGACCTCGGCACCGAGCACAAAGTAATCAATCGTAGTGGTGCCTGGTTCAAATACGACGACACGTATCTCGGCCAAGGCAAAGAGAAAGCACGTAACTTCTTGATTGAGAACCTGGAAATCCGGGACGAAATCAAGCAGAAAGTACTCGCTGCGGGCGGTTATGCCGCGCCGCTCGATGCCGATGCGTTGGATAGCGAGGAGGAAGTCGAGGAATCCGCGGACGTCGCCAACAGTTAGTGAGACATAGCGGATATCCGGCGGTGTTCGCTTCGCTCGACCGCCGGATAGCTGCTGGAACGCCTTCGGCGCGGCCGAGACCTGAGTAAATCGCGGTTCTCACGCTCCAGGCGAGATGTCGTCGTCACCATCGTCATCCCAGTCCTCATCATCATCATCGTCGTCGTCATCCCAGTCTTCGTCGGCGTCGTCATCGTCGACTTCTTCCCAGCTATCGTCAGCGTCGAGGTCGTCGTCCTCGTCTTCATCGTCCTCGTCGGTATCGTCGTCTTCTTCATCATCGTCGTCAACGAAATCGTCGTCGTCTTCGATGCTATTTTCGTAGAGGTCATCCTCTTCGTCTTCAATCACGGCGGTGGGCTCAACATCACTCGATGCGGGCGAGTCCGTACGATCACACGACTCAGCGGCCTGGTCGGCGATGCCGGTTGCGAAATGAGAGAACACCGAATCGGTGGCGAGAGCGTCGGTCACTGCGAGACTCACGTCAGACTCCTTGGGGACTTGGGAAACGGTCGCTTCAACCGATTCATTAGAAGGGGAAAGTTCAGAACCGCCACCGTAAACTGTAGCGACCTGGTTACCAGAAACATCATCACAGAATCCCTGTGAGTCAATCGCTGGCAAGGCATTTATCGTTGGCAATCCGCATATTTTTAAAAAACGTTTCGTGGTGCCGTAAAGATAGGGTCGTCCGAGATCTTCGCTGCGGCCACTAATTCGGACCAAATCCAATTGCATCAATTGCCTCAGGATCTCTCCGCAGGCGACCCCGCGAACGCTCTCAACATCGGCCCGCGTGACATCTTGGCGATAGGCCACAACCGCGAGAGTTTCCATCATCGGCCAACTCAGTCGAATTGCTGGAGCTAAAACACCGAGTCTTCGCAACCACGGTGCCAGAACCGATCGCGTCATCATGCGACTGCCACCGGCGAGTTGTTCAATGCGAAAGCCACGACCGAGCGAATCGTAGAGTTCGTTCAGTTCCGCGACGAGCGTGCGTGCCTGGGTCGCGTCTTCGAGCCCCGCCAAGGACGCGATTTTGCGGTAGTTTATTGGCGATTTGGCGATCAGGAGCAGAGCCTCGACGCGGCCACGGGCAGCCGAGGAATCATGCGCCTGCGACTTCATCTCTGGTTCACACGCCTCCGCAGTCACTTCACCGGCGATCGCTTCCGGCGTTCCTAGTCCGCCGGCGACGTTCGTCGTGAGGTCCGATGCAACGCTGCGACGATTCTTAGCGGTCGCCTCGAACCGATCGCGGAGCGAGGTCGCGCGTTGCCACGGGGCACCATAGGGATTCATGCTGGATTCGATGGAAGATTCCCCTGGGAGTCGATGTCGCTTAGCTTTCCGAGTCGCTGGCAAACTCACCGACGCGATCGACTCGGAGAGCCGAGCGACAACCGACGAGCCGTCCGTTATTATTGGGACTGTTCGTCACCAGTCTCGACTGTCGTATCATGGCGAAGTCGTCCACCCATCACTAGACCGGTTAAAATGCACCTCCCCGCGTCTCCCTCCTCCCGGCCTGGAGTTTGGCAAATATCGCGGTTTGGTGGGTGGCTGGGCAAGTTCGGCATATCCCGTTCTGTTACGAAGCTGCGCCAGAGGTCCGGAAAATGAAAAAGTTAAATTGAAAACTAAAAAATGCAAATTTGTTTCACAATCACTTAATACTTTGCATTTTTCAATTCTCATTTTTCACTGAATCATACGTCCACCAATGTGCCGTAGAGCGAGTTGCCATCAGCACTCAGTATTTTTGCCAGACCACCCCCGCCTTCCTGAACCCTGTCTCTCCCGTGCCGAATCGATCTCGCTGGCGAAAAATCAATGGATCTCAACTTTGGATCTCGCTGTTTTCCGCCGTCTTGCTCGGCATTCTGCTGTGCTTTGTGATCTGGACGATGGGATACGTTGAAGGTGAAGAATTCTCACCCACCCATTTTCGTTCGCGGCGATTTTCATTTTACGAAATACCAATCATTCATTGGCAAATCACGCCGATCCATCGTTCGAGCAGTACGCCTCCCACCGCACTCCTGCTGACGCAAAAGAACTGGATTTCCCCACCGTCAACGCCGCCTACCGTTTGGCATCTGGTCTCGC
This sequence comes from Rhodopirellula sp., assembly GCA_041688415.1. Classification (GTDB taxonomy): domain Bacteria; phylum Planctomycetota; class Planctomycetia; order Pirellulales; family Pirellulaceae; genus Rhodopirellula. The sequence goes on from JBDNIG010000729.1 coordinate 14,225, forward strand.
TGCGCCGTGGCGGTCGCGAACCCCAGGATGATGACGCGGCTCTCCTGCTGAGCCAACTCCGGCTCCAACGCGATGGTGGGCCGTTTTGGAGTCAATGGAG
>JBDNIG010000730.1:0-4710 GCA_041688415.1 Rhodopirellula sp.
GGAGGGTGAAGTGCGTAAAGCATTTGGATTTCAATACTTAAAAGCCGCACGACCTCCGAAGCGGGGGAGAGGGGAGCCAGGAATTTGCTTCGCAAATTTGTGTAGTATAAAGAGGGCGTTAGCCTCGGGTGTTACCGGTCAATCATGATGGCGAGATACCCGCGGCTAGCGCGGTCGGCTCACAAAGTAGGTAGTGTTGGGCTGGCGCCACCGGCAAATCATTCTGCCGCCCTCCGGGCTCGCGGCGTGCTGGCAGCCTCGTTGCAAGACCTCCACCGCTCTTTATACCGAGCCGACAAACTTCACCGCAAACCCGAATTAATACGTTTCGGTAAAGTTGCGCGGTTGCAACGGTCGATCTGGTGATTCGTACGTCCAGCATGATATGGTCGCATCGACTCGCCCGCGAACGGATGGGCGCGACATCCGAATCACGCTGCTCGGCGGCCCAACACTCCAAGCGGAAACGCAGTCCCATGACTCAGCCTCCCAAATCTCCACTGTCCTCAGTCCCGACGCCTTCGCCAGCATTGAAATTGCTCCGCAAATTGACTCCGATGGCTATCGGGCTGGCCGGTTGCGCGGCGTTCTATGCGGTGGTGTTGGTGATCGATTGGGAACCGCTGAATCGTTATTTCCTGGGGCACCCGGTCTCGGTTGCGGCGACCACGCTGTTCGCGGTTGCCGTCGCGATTTTGGCGTTGATGTCGCTGCAAACGGCGTCCCAGCAACGGGCGTTGCAACTGCTCCGAGATGATGATTTGTTGCCGTCACCCTCCGGAAATGACATTGAGCAAACACCGTCGCAGCGTTGGCAAAACGAACACGATGCGGGGCACGCGGCTCGATTGTGGCGTGCGGCGCTGGGGCGGCTGCCCCGCAGCACTCGCAACAGCGCCGTCGTCCGGCGTCTCGACGAAGTGCTCACGCGTCAGACCCATCGGGCGACGACGAATGAGTTGCCCGAGGATTTGCGAGAACTGTCGATGCGTGACGCCGACGCCGCCCACGATTCGCTCGGATTGATTCGTATTATCGTGTGGGCGATTCCCATGCTGGGCTTCCTCGGCACGGTGATCGGGATCACGCAAACGCTCGGCGGACTCGATTTCTCCGATGGCACGGCCGCCGTCGATCGGCTCAAGAGCGGATTGTATGTGGCATTCGATACCACCGCCTTGGGGTTGGTGTTGTCCGTCGTCGCGATCTTTTTGCAGTTCCCCGTCGAGCGGGCGCTGCAGAGTTTGCTGGTCGACATTGACGAACGGGTGCGAAATCTCGTTTCCGTTGGCCTGCCCAGTGACAACCCGGCCGATGATCAAACCGCCATGATCACGCGTCTGTGCAGCGGAATTGAAACGGCCGTCGCCGAATCGCTATCGACCCAAGCCAAACTGTGGAGGGATACGATTGAGGAAGCTCAGCAGGCGTGGCGGAGCCAGCAAACCGAAGGCACCGAGCAGTTTCGTCAATTGCTGCAATCAGCAATGACACCGGCGCTCACCCATCATGCCGATCGCATCGACGCCTCGATTGGCCGCCTGGATAATGCGGCCAATTCCGTTGGCAATGCACTGCGTGAGCAGACTACCGCGTGGCGAACCGCGATGCAGGAGACCACCTCGGAAGTCCACACGCACCGCCGCACGCTGTTGACGCACACCGAGGCGATGACCACGCTCGCGGCGCGACAAAGCGAGCAGGATGCGTCGCTGCGGGATGCCTTGAAACGAATGGTTTCCGATCGCGGGGCCGGTGCTCAGCCCGCGACCGCGGCAAGTATCGATCCGGCCGTGACGCACGCCATGACGACGCTGGCGCGGGCCGTGGATGTCCTGTCGACGCGGCTATTGACCGCCGATGATCAAGCCGCACCTCAGGATCCTCCGGCACCCCTGAAAGAACGCATCCGTGCTGCCGCGGCTGCTGATGCCTCGATGGGACGGGCCGCATGAGTCGCCGCCGCGCCGGAATTTCACCGTCGCTCTTCCCGTTCCTGGCCGTGCTGATCTGCACGCTCGGCACGCTGATCTTGCTGCTTGCGCTGGTCGCGCAGGACGCCAAGGAAGCCGCGGTTGCTGAGCTCGAGCATGAGAAACAAGAAAAAATCGCAGCCGCGGCCAAGCCGGGTGATGCCGCGATCACGCTCGCGCGTAGTAGCACCGACTCACCCGCGCAGATGACCGCCGCGGCGGCGGCCCGAATGATCGAGCAAGAACAATTCCGTGTCAACGAACTGGTCTCCTATCGCGATCAACAAACCGCGGATCTGGAAACCAAACGCGACGAGTTCACGCAGATTGAATCTCACATGCGTAAAATCAAGGAGAAACTGCAGGCGCTCAATACCGAAGTCGAAACGGCCATGGCGTCGACGGACAAACCGGCGAAGGACATTAAAACGGATGAGCAAACCTTATTGCTGATGCAAGCGGAGGCTGAAAAGCTGCGGGCCGACATCAAAGAGCTGGAATCGAACGAACGCGGCAGCAAACCGCGCGTGGTCATCGTTCCGCACCGCGGCCCCAACGGCACCCAACGCCGCCCCGTCTATGTGATTTGTGACGCCGATGGTCTGCAGGTCATGCCCGAAGGCGTTCGGATCACGAAAGCGCAAGCACTCGCAGCCACCGAGTCAGTGAACCCGCTGAGCAATCCGCTCGGGTCCGCGCTCCGTGTCGCCCGTCGGTATGCGGTCCAGCAGTATGGCGACCAAGAACCGCCCTACCCGCTGTTGATCGTGCGTCCCAATGGAATTTACATGTACCGCGTCGCCAGTGCGTTGATGAAGGATTGGGACGATCAATACGGATACGAACTCGTCCCGGGCGAAGTTGATCTGGCGTTCCCCGGGGGCGACCAAGTCTTGCGGAAGGAGATGGAAGTCGCGGTGAAAGAAGCCGCTGCTCGCAACTACACCTTCGCTGGAGGACGCGGCGGCGGTCGCGGTCGTGGTCGGGCACGCGGAAATGGTGGTGGCGGCGGTTTCGGTGACGGATCACCCGAGTCTTTGCTGGCTGGCAATGCGTCGACATCCGGTGGCAGCGGATCCGGCGGAGCATCCGGAAATTCGGAAGGGGACAAGATGACCGGTGGTGGTGCGAATCGCGAGGGTGCCGCCACGAGGCCGCCACGCTCACTCCCGACCCTGTCCGCTCGCGAACTCGATCGACAAGCTCAATCGAAAGGATACTCACCCGCACGCGATCAACGCTTCGCAGCGGGCGGCTACACCAACCCGGCGGGATCGCTCCGCAGCGACTATGGATCTAACCAGATGGCACAGACGCAGTCCGATGCCCTGAATGATTTCTTGGAAGCGAAGTCGCGTTCCGATAGCGATGCCCCATCTGGCAAGTACGGTCCCAGCAATACTCAATCGCGGGATGGTGCGGGGCGCGGGGAAGCGATCGCTGACAATGCCAAGTATGGAAGCCCCAGTGGAGACCGCAGTGGAGACCCCGGCGGCAGTGGAGAAGGGCCGAATGGGCAAGCCAATATCTCTGGCGGCGACTCGCCGACCGGTACGTCCGCGCACGCGCCTGCGACGATGGAACAGCCACCAACGGCAGGTCCAGTCGATCCGTCCGCGTCGCCTGCTGCGGCGACGAGCGCGGGTAAGGCTGACAAAATGGCGCTGAGCGACGCCGGTCATGCTGGTGCCGCGGGATCACCGCCAAGCGGGTCGGCATCGGAAGCGAATGAATCCGCTGGCGCATCGCAGTCCGCATCGGCACCCCCACAAGTAGCGCAGAATCGGGTCCGCCCCGAGGGCAAGGACTGGGCATTGCCCGAAGCGTTTCGCGGGATGGGTGGCACTGAATTCATCCGCCCCATCTCGATGCGCTGCCAACACGATCGATACGAACTCGTTGAACAAGGCCGCGTCGTGCAAACATTCCCGTTTGGAGATGACGGCATCGATCACGCCACCATCGAACTCGCAACCGCGATTCGAAACCGGGTCGCGAGCTGGGGAGCGACGATGCGCGGCGGGTACTGGAAACCACGCCTCGACGTCAGTGTCGGGCCGCACGCGGAACCGCGTTTTCGCGAGTTTGAAAAGCTGATGCAGAATAGTGGTGTCGAGATTTCAAGGAGAACGCCATGAGTGGACGTCGCCGCAGCACCGTCGAACTCGGACACGACACGTTTTTGGACATCGTTGCCAACCTCGTCGGCATCCTGATTATTCTCGTCGTCATCTTGGGTACGCAAACTCATCATATCACCGAGATGATGCGCACCAAATCGGAAACTGAGCAAAGCACCGATGCCGATGACTCGAACGTCGCCGTCGCGTCTCGCAGTCAGCTCGATCAACTCGGTCAGATGGCCATGCGGGCGGCATCGGCACAGCGTGAGTCGATGGAATTGGAAGCGAAGCTACGTCGCTACGACGCCCAGATCACGCAGCTCGACGGGGCTCGCGGTTCCTTGCTCGATCTGCAAGGGATCGCCGAAGCAGCTTGGGAGGAGAAGCGGACCAAACTCGATCAGTCGAAAGTTCGCGGTGCGAAACTGCAACGTGAAATTCACGAGGCTGAGTCCGAGATCGCCACCCTCGCCGGTACCAAGGATCGGCTGGCCAACGAAAAAGCCCCCCTCGTCGCGGTGGAGCACCTGCCAACACCGATGGCCAAAACGGTTTTCGGAGATGAGATTGATTTGCGACTCCAAGCGGGACGATTGTCCGTCGTGCCCGTCGAA
>JBDNIG010000731.1:0-5279 GCA_041688415.1 Rhodopirellula sp.
ATAAATCTGACCGACGGACAAGTAATTCGCGGCCCGCCAATAGGCGTCGATGCGAGTCAGTACGTCGTTGGATAGGGGAGCTGACATTTGTGTCCTTGGTTGAAGGTGAAAGGTGTGCTGGTTCTTGGATTCAGAGAACCTTGAAGCCGGAGTCTGGATACCGCGAACCACCGAGACTTGCGATTTCATTGACCGCTTCTTTTGCAGCGTCTGCGAACGGCAACAGAATCAGGTTGCTTCCTGCGTCTCTTAACTTTTCGGCGTCACGATCGTTGTGGGCGGTCGTGGCGATCTGGCCGGTGTAGCCATCCCGTGACAGGGCATGCAGCAGTGCAAGATTCACTGAAAGCTGTGGCACCGAACTGATGACCCAAGACGCGTGTGAAAGGGGAAGCGTTGCGGCGAACTCAGGATCCTCCGCATCGCCGTAGACAACCGAGTGGCCTGATTCACGCAGCCGATGGACGACATCGGGGTCAAAGTCCACCGCCAACACACACTGGCCACGCTCGGTCAAGTCGTGAAAAAGATGGTTGCCAAAACGTCCCAGTCCGAACACGATCGAGTCGAATCCACTGGTCGGTCCTGCGGTCGTTTCCAACGCGACTTCCCGAAACGGGTGCTTCTTCTCAAACCACGACAAGTGCGCTGACAAACGTTCGTACAACGGGGAAGAGTAGAGAATCAAGTAGGTGGAGCAGGTGATTGTAATCAAGCCGACCAGCGTGATGAGTCCAAGGACTTCATCCGTAATGTGCCCCAGGTCTTTCCCCAAAGCCCCGAGCATCAAGGAGAATTCGCTGATCTGTGCAACGGTTAATCCGGCAAGAAATCCAGTTCGTTTGCGATACCCCATTTGCCCCATGATGACCATCACGATCAACGGATTTCCGATCAACACAAACAGCGATAAAGCAAGCGATGGCATCAACTGCGAACCGAGCAAGCTCAACTTCAGATGCGTTCCCAGATCGACAAAGAAGAACAGCAGTAAAAAGTCACGCATGCCAACCAGACGAGTTCCGAGCGCTTCGCGGTTCGGCAGTGCGGCAAGGGAGACACCGGCCAAGAACGCTCCCACTTCTTTGCTGAAGCCGAGCAAGTCGCCGATAGCGGCCAAGGCAACAGCCCAGCCGATTGCCAACGTCGTCAGTAGCTCAGTCGAACGCGCGGCGTGGCGATACAACATGGGTAACACGTATCGCATCAACAGTCCAACCGCGATCAGAAGCCCCACACCCTTCAGAACGACCAACGCAATGTCTTGTGCCCAATGTCCGCTTCGGCTGGCTCCATAAGCAGTCAGCGCGATCATCACAAGTACGACGACTAAGTCTTGGACAATCAGGAAACCGATCGCGATGCGCCCATGCAATGAGTCGATCTCACGTTTGTCAGAGAGAAGCTTGACGATGATGATCGTGCTCGAAAACGTCAGCGCGACTGCCACGTACAGCGACGCAACGGGTGAAAAACCCATGGCGATACAAATGAGATAGCCAAGCACCGAAGTAAAGGTGACTTGCCCCAATCCTGTCGCCAGCGACACTGGCCCCATCGTGCGGATGACGTTCAAGTCGAGCTTCAAACCGACCGTGAACAACAGCAGCGCGATGCCCGTCTTTGCCAACAGGTCGATCTCGCTGCCAATGGAAACCCATTTCAGACCCGCCGGACCCACCAAGATTCCCACCGCGATGAACGCCACAATTAGCGGCTGTTTTAGCCAGTGCGCAATCAACCCCAGGACGCCAGCGGCAGCCAGTAGCAATGCGAACTCGTAAAAAACGTTTCCTACTTCCATGAATTTGTTCCCGCTTTGTTCGTTGATTAGCTGAACTTCACTGGCGACTGGAATGCCTCAGGCTTGACCGTCAACACTGAACAATCGACTTCGTCCAAAATCTTCTCGGCGGTGTTGCCAATGAAGAAACCCGGTATTCCGGTGCGGCAGACCGTTCCCATCACCAATAGGTCGACCTTCTCTGCTTTCGCGATGTCAGGGATAACGAATTCCGCGAGGCCGTTGACCACATGCACCTTTGTCGCGCCGTTGGTGTGTTTTTCGATCAATACCTCGAGCAGTTGTTGATGCTTTCCCATCTCTTCGTCAAGGTATCCTTTGATTTCGGATTCCGTGAATCGACCTCGCCCACGAAGGACCGACTCTCCAAATATGGTCCAGGCATGGGCCACGTGCAATTCAGCTCCGTCCTGCTGCGAAAGCGATGCAGCGAGTTGCAGTATCAATGCGTTCAGCTCATCACGCGAATCTTGAAAGGGATCTGGGTCCACTGCGGCCATGATTCGCAAGAACGGCTTCCGCTTCGTCGGTTTCATGACCCACACAGGACAAGGGCACTTGCGAATTAGCTGCAGTGAGGCACTTCCGAAAAAGCGTTGTTTTAAACCACCTTTGCCTTCGGCTGTCATGATCACCAGATCATGTTTTTCAACAATCACTTCGCGAATGATTTCCAGAAATGGCGCCCCGACCATGACCTTGGCGGAAACTTGAATACCCGCTTTTTTTACTGGGGCGATGAAGTCCTTCAATTGCGACTGGTACTCTTTGATGACCAGGTCCTGTAACTCGAGCGCTGGGCTGCCAGGCGAGGTAATCAGACTGGTGCCGGTCAACTCTCGTTCAACGCGAATGGCCGTTAGCTTCGCATGATTGTTTCGCGCAAGCAAGGTAGCACGCTCGAGCGTCGCTTGGTCGCAGGGGCAAACCAGTAAAATGTTCTTGAAACGCTGCATCATTCTTCTAATGTAGTGAAAAGCGGAAAAACTAGAATCAAACGTCTCGGACTACTCGAACGGCTGACCACGGCGGATGATCAATGCGTGGCATTCCATGCAACTCCTTTCCAGGCGAAGTGTGGCTTCTCGGGCAACAACCCAGTCTCTCTCGCTCATCGCACGATCCAGTTCCTGAACGGAGTCCCGAAATTCCCCACCTTCTTTTTCATACAATGGAATCGACAAATACCATTCAACATGGAAACCGATACTTTTCATCTTTGTTGCTGCCTTGTCGACTTGACGCGGATTGCCTCGGACCATTCCATCGAGAATGTTCTGCATCGCACTTGTTTTTCGATGCATCAATTGCGACGACAGCGAGTTCCCTCGCAGCGGTTCATTGTCCATCTGCCACAGCGCATGAATGCCCCAAGCCAAGACGGCACCAAAGAGTGTAAAGGCGGTCGCACCAGCAATAGACGGCCAGAGTTTTCTAAACATGGCTTTCGATCCTAGGTTGTTGTGCTTGAATTTGGATGACCACCCTCAACTCGATCACGGCGAATGTGGCGACGAACCCACTTCTCAAAGCCGACGACGGCGTAGACGAATACGCCCGTGAGAAGTATCCGCCACCATGCGTCCCAGCCAATGGGAGCGCTATGAAACAGGTAGTTCATCATCGGCACGTACGTGAACGCGAGCTGCAGGGCCACCATGGCTGTTACTCCAACTACGATCCAACGATTGCTGAACAGGCCCAGAGTAAACATCGATTTGGTCAGTGAGCGGCAGTTGAAGAGATAGAAAAGTTCCACCGTCACGAACACATTGACGGCGACCGTCCGTGCGGCGGCATCGCTGAATCCCTGTCCCAGCGCCCATTCGAACGAGCCGAAGGCCCCGAACAGCAGAATCAAGCCAACAATACCGATCCGCACAATCAACGTGCTGTCAAGGATTGGCGTTTGCGGATCGCGTGGCGAGCGACGCATGATGTCGGGCTCTTTCGGTTCGAACGCCAACATCAAGCCCAGCAGGACGGCCGTCGTCATGTTGATCCACAGAATCTGCACCGGCACGATCGGCAGGATCACGGCGGCGAAAACGGCAGCCAGTATCACCAGTCCTTCACCTAAGTTCGTGGGCAGTGTCCAGACAATGAACTTCGTCAGATTGTCAAACACGCCACGCCCTTCTTCGACTGCGGCCTCGATCGTCGCGAAGTTGTCGTCGGTCAGAATCATGTCGGACGCTTCCTTCGCCACTTCGGTGCCGCCAACGCCCATGGCCACGCCGATGTCGGCCTGTTTCAGCGCTGGCGCGTCGTTCACGCCGTCGCCCGTCATGGCCACAACATGGCCGTTGGCTTGTAACGCTCTGACGAGTCGCAGTTTTTGCTCCGGCGTGGCGCGGGCGAACACGGCGACTCGGTCTGCGATCTCGATCAGTTCGTGGTCGCTCTTTTCCGCCAGTTCGTGACCGGTCATCACCAGCGACGACTCTTTCGCGTCTGCTGCGGTTCCGTTCAGGCCGAGTTTTTCCGCGATGGCGCGGGCCGTTACCGGGTGATCGCCCGTGATCATCTTGACGCGGATTCCCGCGTTTTGACACGCGCGCACGGCCTGAATGGCTTCCGGTCGCGGTGGATCGATCATGCCCTGCAGTCCAAGGAACGTGAGACCGGCGATGTCTTCGTGCGTGATCGAATTGGCTTCTGCGGGCATTTCGCCGCTCGCGAACGCCAGCACGCGTAACCCCTGCGACGCCATCGCTTCGACGTGCGTTTGAATCGCCTCCGCATCAATCGGTACTGGCTGGCCGTTGGCGTCGAGTGCGAAAGTGCATTTCGCCAAAGCGACTTCAACCGATCCCTTCAGGTAAACCAGTCGCGCCGAACCGGTTCCGCGATCGTGCAACGTCGCCATGTACTGATGCTGTGATTCGAATGGAATGGAATCGAGTCGCGGCAATTGCTGGTCGAGTTGCTTCTCATCAAGTCCGGACTTGCGCGCCGATGCGATCAACGCGCCTTCGGTGGGATCGCCGGTCACGTCCCAACGGCCGTCCTTTTGCAAGATCGTCGAATCATTGCACAGCAGTCCGGCCTGCAAACACTGTCGCGCCGCAGCATCGTCAGCCAGACTGCCTCCATCGGCTTTCGCTTTGATTTCACCGTCGGGGTCGTAGCCGCTTCCCGTCGCTTCGAAGCGTTGGCCAGCGGCGTAGATTTCTCGCACGGTCATCTGGTTGACGGTGAGTGTCCCGGTTTTGTCCGAGCAGATAATCGTTGTGCTGCCGAGAGTTTCGACGGCTGGCAATTTGCGAATGATCGCCCGCCGTCGAGCCATGCGACTCACACCGATCGCCAGCATGATTGTGACGGCGGCGGGTAAGCCTTCCGGAATCGCGCCGACCGACAGCGCGACGGCTGCCATGAACATGTCGAACGCCGTTTCGCCTCGCGACACACCGACGCCAAACGTCAGCGCGGCTAGTACCAGAATCACGACCAGCAACAGGCGACTGAAGCG
>JBDNIG010000732.1:0-3156 GCA_041688415.1 Rhodopirellula sp.
GCAATTTCCTATGAAACAAATCAAAACTAGCCCTTTTCAACCTGCGGAATGTGAGTTGGATGCGGTTCTTCGGCGAGATACTGCCCGAATGAACGCCGCCTAATAGAACAGAAGGTAGAACAGAAGGGGCCACCCTGATTTTAAACTGCGTCTGCTCGAGGGTCGTGCGACGGTGAATGGAAAATGACGTCCACTATCGCGGACATCGCTTCATTTGCTCTCTTGACTCATGCCGAAATCGCAGTGGTGTGGCGAACCGCGCAGCAGCCAGCCCAAATCGAACTCGATACTGCTGATTCAGCTTGTGGTCAGGCCGTCGCGAGGCCCAGCGGATTCTCGCGGGCACAGAGCCAGCCCTGATCTCGACGACATGCTTTACCGGCGAGACTTTCCGGTGTGCCCGCAGCACGTTTGAAGATGCAACCAAATTTCCGCACCACGTCGCACCAACCATGCGTGTCTAAGCCGATCCGCTACAGGATCGGCTGCAAATGCGCCGGAATGCTGCCGATCTTATCGCTTCGCATTGCATGCAGTGGACGACCTGCACCTCGGACGGATCGAGCACTTCCCCTCGAGCTTAACGAGACATCAACATCGACTCCCATACGAGAACGCTGCGGCCACAAAACAGTCGCAACCAGTTCCGTCCTACGCTTTTCGGAGGACTCATCAAGAAAAAACTGCCTGTCCCCAACGTTCCCAACGTTCCCACAGCTTGTAAGTCTCGCCTGCCACCAGGGTCATGCCCTGCTGACGCAAGCTAACATTGCTGGGCGAGGGGCCATCACTTTTCAGGACGACCGAAGCCTTCTTCCCTTCAGGGCCTCCGGCACGGTTGTAACCGACGTCCTTCGTAGAAGACGGACTCCAGAACTCTGGGAAGTCAACTTGTTCGGCATCGAAGCCGCCATTGATCAACAAATTCTCACCTGCCGCTGCCGCGAGCGGCAAGGCAGAGGACAGGGTCACGATACTTAATAACGCCAGTAGCCGTTGCATTGAGATTTTCCCTTGGGTGTCTTGTGGGTAAATTAAATTTATGTCATCATACACGCGACTCCTTGTGTTTGGCAATTCGCAGCCACAAAGAACCGGTCGCTCAGTTTTCAGATTTTTTAACCGCCCGTCCATGTCGCGCACTCACGAATCGGGTTATGATGTTATAATCGACGGCGACACGTCCCCAACTTAGAAAAGGTCATCACCATGCGTATTCGAAACCACTGTTCTTTGATCCCCGTTCTGATCATGACTGCTTGCTTCGCGGTATCGTCCGCTGGGGCGGAGTCGCGAGCGCCGCAGGGCGTTGCAGCGGGGGTCGAGAAACCACTGCGGATTGCCCCCCGACCTGAAAATGGCCGGAACAGCGAAGGCGATTTCATCCAACTCAAAGACGGAAGGCTTCTGCTGGTTTATACCAAGTTCATCGGCACCAGCGATCACGCACCCGCCGAACTCATGGCACGACACTCCTCCGACGGCGGCAAGACTTGGAGCGAAGAGGATGTGCCGGTTCTCGCGCGAAAGTCTGGCGAGACGAACTTGATGTCGGTTTCTCTGCTGCGTCTGCAAGATGACCGGATCGCGTTGTTTTATATCCAGAAATACGTTGGTCCGCCGGGGACGAAATATTCACAACTGGATCATATCCTAATGCGCACCAGTGCTGACGAAGGGGCGACGTGGTCGGAATCGACCTACGTGGTACCGCAAGACCAGCCGGGTTATCGCGTGCTCAATAATGACCGAGTGATTCAGTTGAAATCAGGTCGCCTGGTGGCACCGCTGGCCGTTCACTATTTACCGGGCTGGCCGGGGTGGCGGAGTTCGGCGCAGATTGTTTGCTACCTATCCGATGACCAGGGCAAGACATGGCGCGCGAGCACCAGCACGCTGGAATCCAAACTGCTGGCTCAGGAACCCGGCGTGGTGGAATTGAAGAATGATGAACTGTTGATGTTCTGTCGCAGCAGTGATTGTCAACTTGTCTCGCATTCCAAAGATGGTGGCGAGACGTGGTCGGCGCTCCAGCGATCGAATATCGCCCAGCCGAGTGCCTCGCCAGCATCGATCGAGCGAATTCCGTCAACCGGTGACTTGCTGTTGGTATGGAATAACGGCGACGACCCGCTGGCAGCCGTCAAGCCAGTCGGACGCCGCCCGTTTACAGCGGCAATCTCCAAAGATGAAGGTGTCACGTGGCAGCACATTCGGAATATCGGCACCGATCCGCAGGGTTGGTATTGCTACACGGCGATCGAGTTCATAGGCGATCACGTGCTGCTGGGCCATTGTGAGTACCCCCGTTTGAATTCACTGCAAATCACTCGTTTCCCGGTCAGTTGGCTGTACGAGTCAAGCGACGTCGCCGAGTAACCCGCGCCGCTCAAAGCAGGCATCATCGACATTGATGCACATGCGCTGCCGCAGACGAAAATCCTGAATGATCCCCTGACTCAACTTAACAATCGCTCACTTCAGGATTTTGGATGCCCCTATCCTTTGCTGACGGAATGTGCCGCAGCTGATGATTCAGCGGACAAGTCGGCGGAATGACTCGACTTGCTGCTGGCACTCGAGCAGTTCCCCGAAATTATTCTGCTCCACACCTTGTGCCATGATTCTAAACGTCTCGCGCGCAGCAGCGACAGTTTGCTCGATGTCGCTCGCCGTCTGTGCGGCATTCAGATAAAAGGACGTATACCCGTGACAGCCTTGCTTGGCCATCTCTTGGATGAAGAGCGTCGCGAGCTGCGAGCGTTGCCGCGAGTCGTCGACGTCGAAGACGAGATGGGGATGAAACGACAAACCTTCGCATCGAGCAGGCAACCCCGTCTCGCGGGCCACGGCGGTGAGTTCGGCTTGCAGCCTCGTGCCGATCGCATGCACGATCTCCGGGACGTCACGACGACGCAATTCGCGCAAGGTCGTGAGTGCCGCACGGAGTCCAATCGTATCGCTCCAGTAGGTACTCGAAATGAACATCTGACTGGCCGCTGTCATCACCTCGCGCCCAGCGATTCCCGGTGAGCGATCGCGGGTCCGTTTTCCCCGTGTTTGAGCGACTTTGATTTGCTAGCATGTCGCGATCGACCTTTCCACCCTGTGGCGGGGTGTTCAGCGGATGGTGATAGCCGACAATGTGGCTTTTAC
>JBDNIG010000733.1:0-4981 GCA_041688415.1 Rhodopirellula sp.
AGGTGACGTCAGCGGCAGGGTGGACCTGATCAGGTATCGATCAGATCTTCTGGGGCGAGGATTGGGAGTTGGTTCTCTTCGGTCTCCTGCTTCTCTCGCCACGGCTCATCCTTTTGATAGGATTCGAGTTCTTGCTGGAGTTGATCGAGTTGCTCGTTCTTTTCCTGCTCGCCTAGTTCGACTGCTTTTTTGCTCCACTGAACCGCTTTGTCGAAGTCCCCGGTCTCGGCATAGCCAGCCGCCAGGGTGCTGAGCACGTGAGCTTCGGATTCATCCGTGAGTTTGACGGCGCGCAACCCCAATTCGACGGCGCGTTTGCCGTCACGGGCATCGTCTTGCGGTGACGTTGCCAACACCCATGCGAGATTATTTAAAATCCCCGTCAACATTTTTTTGTTGTCCGCGTCATTTTCGTCACCGAGTTTTTTGAGTGCGTGCTCGTAATCGGCGATGGCTTGGTTGTGCTCGCCGACGGCGAGGTACGCATCGGCGCGAGATCGCAGGACTGCTGGGTTGTCGGGATCTTTCTCGAGGACATTGGTGAGGGTCTCGATGGCTTGCCGCGGTCGGTCGTCCTGCAGGAACAGGCTCGCCAACTGCAGTTGACGAAACGTATCGTCCGGATTTCGCTCGATCAAGGTTTGCATGTCGTTGATCGCGTCCGCCATACGGCCTTCTTCAATTGCAATGAAGCAGCGCACCACGATAGCTTGATCGATCTGTTCGACTTGAGGCGCGATGTCGATCGCTGACTTGAGGTCTTGCTTCGCCGATTTCACATCGTCACGGCTGAGCGCCAATTCGGCTCGCTGTAAAAGAGCCAACGGGTCTTTGGGTTGCATCGCGAGTGCTTTGTTGAGGTCGGCAAATGCTTTGTCATTCTCTTCGAGCATCCGGTACAGGATCGCGCGGAGCCGATACAGACCTTCACTGGGACTGGCGGCGATCGCTTTGCTCAACAGCGCGACGGCATCGTCGGCGCGGTCCATATCAACGAGTTGTCGCACCGTGGCTTGAGCAATTTCTTGGTTGGTGGGATCGAGTTCGAGCACGCGTTGCAGATCTTCGACGGCACCTTCGACTTTGCCTGCCTGCAACTGGGCTCCGGCCCGTTGCCGCAAGGCATCGACATTTTGGGGATTCGCTTTGATAGCCGCGTTGAGGTCAGCCATCTTTTTGTCGAGGTCGGTTTGCGTGACGGCCCGCAACAAGTATGCCTTGCTTTGCTCCATCGGATCGTCGGCAAGCAGAGCAATTGCGGCAGTGGTTGACTTTTTGATTACTTCGGTATCACCATCGGGGAGCAAGTTGAGCTGCGCGATCAGCATGTGGGCTTCCGCCAAATCGGGGTCGTACTTGATCGCTTCGGTCAATGCGCGGATCGCTTCGCTACGTGCCAGGAGTCGCTGTCGACCGCGGAGCTGCACCATCGCGCCGGCGAGTCCCTGTCCGCGTTGGAGTTGGACGCTACCGAGCATTTTGTCGGCGAACGCACTGTTCTCTTCGCTGAGCCCCTTGGCGAGCGCCGATTCGATCAACGCGGCCGCCGCTTCGAGGTCCCCGTTGGATTCGGCGCCGATTCGTTTCAAAACCGCTTCGTCCAAATCGGCTTGACCCGGATCGACTTCGGTATTGACCGAGGGGGGTGCCAGCGGCGGGGCCGCCGTAGGAGTCGTTTCCGACTCCGTTTCTGCGGCCGGTTCTGGCGGCGCATCGTCGTCGTCAGATGTGGACGCCGTTTCTTTGTTGGGTTCCTGTGGGGTTTGCTGAGCGGTTGCCACCGAAACGGCAACGGGACCACCTAGGCCGCCGAGCAACACGAAACAAGCGAGCATACGAAGTGTGGGGGATCGGTCGTAGCTGGTCGCGGCTTCCGCTATGATTGAAATTCGATTCATCCTGTATTCTCGCATGGGGTGTCGTAGTGATTTATCTGGCAGCCTATCCGAAAATCTTGAGCCGACGGCGCTAGTCGCAGTTTTTTTCGAGGTTTTCGGATCGGTACGTATGAGTTTATCCGAAAAGACGTTGGTCAGCTTTTTGGAGGGGCTCAGAGTTTTCATGCCTGATTATGGCGAACCGGGCAACCCCAGCGAAGGCCAATCTTGACGAAATCGCCGCTTTGTTGGTGGCACTTCTCTTCTCTGTTTCACGCAGTTTTCAATGTCAGACAATACACGGAGCAAAATTTTCGTTTCACGGGAGCTTCCCGGTGCGGCGTTGGATCGGCTGCGTCAAGCACACCAGGTCTTGGTGTGGCCGCATCGGATGCCGCCAACCCATGCCGAATTACTCGACAGCGTAGCCGGGTGCGATGGTTTGCTGACGCTATCGAGTGACCGCATTGACGAGAGTATCATGCAGGCCGCGGGGCCGGGCCTGAAGGTGATCAGTAATTACGCGGTTGGGTACAACAACATTGACGTTGCTGCGGCGAACCGGCGCGGTATTCGCGTGGGCAATACTCCCGACGTGCTGACCGATGCCACGGCAGATTTAGCCGCGACGCTGTTACTCGCCGCGGCGCGGCGTGTGGGAGAAGCCTCCGCTAAGGTTCGCGATGGTAGCTGGAAAACATGGGAGTCTTCGGGACTGCTCGGACAAGAGCTGAGCGGGCGAACGCTGGGCGTGGTCGGGCTGGGGCGGATCGGTTCCGCATTCGCACGGCGGATGGTCGGCGGTTGGAACATGCGATTGCTGTACACTTCTCGGTCGGCACGACCCGAGATTGACAGTTCACTGGGAGGCCGCCACGTTGAACTCAATGAACTGCTCCGGCACAGCGACTTCATTTCCCTCCACGTGGCGTTGTGTGAGGAAACTCGTCACTTGATTGACGCCGCAGCGTTGGCGAACATGAAATCCACCGCCGTCCTCGTCAACACGGCACGCGGTGAGATTGTCGATCAAGACGCGTTGGTAGAAGCACTGCGTGAGCACCGGATTTTTGCCGCGGGCCTGGACGTGACGACTCCGGAACCCTTGCCGCCCTCGCATCCTTTGGTGGCGCTGCCCAACGCCATCATCTTGCCGCACATTGGGAGTGCAACCGATACGGCGCGCCATGCGATGACCGAGATTGCGGTCGACAATGTATTGGCCGGTTTGGAAAACCAACCATTGCGATGCGAGGTGTCCCTTGCCTAAATGGCTGAACTATCTTTTTGATGCCATTCGCCAACCGCGGGAGGAACTTTCCAAACGACAGCACCAACTTCGCTACGGCTGGGACGTGATGGTTTACTGTGGCCGCCAGCTCGTGCATCATCGCGCCGAGGGGATGGCGGCGGAACTCACCTACCGAACGATTTTCTCGCTGATTCCCGTCGTGGTGCTGGCATTGGTCATGTTCCGGATTGTCGGCGGTCTCGATGACGTGCAAGCCAACGTCGAGAACCGATTGTATTCGTTCTTTGGCGTGCCGAATATTCCGAGCGACTACCTGCACGAGGAGGCCGAAGAGGTCAAACAGGAATCCCGGCGGTCTGAAAAAGAATCCAAAGATAAGATCAAAAAAACGCTCGCGGGCGATGGAGAAACGGACCATTCACCGCCGTTGGTAAGCCATCCACCACTCGAATCACCGGCAGAACCTGACGACGGTATCGTTCCCGATTACAGCGGTAAGCCTCGTCCTGATGAGAAGATCGACGAGGCGTTGGTGGAAGCGATCGACGACAAAGCGGACGACGCGGCCACGACGATGGAGGCGCGGGCCAGCATCCGGCGGACATTGCGTGAGGCAACCTCGCAAATCGCGTCGCTCAATTTTGCATCGATCGGTGTGGTTGGCCTGACGTTGTTTCTCTATGCGGCTGTCGCGTTGGCCAACTCGACGGAGTACCTGTTCAATATCATTTACGAAGCGCCGAGTCAGCGCCCGATTCATCTGCGACTGGCCATCCATTGGTCGATCTTCACGTTGGGCAGCGGATTGCTGGCGCTAAGTTTGTACCTGTCTGGGGAATTTGTCGATTGGTTTGGCACGATCGGTGTGGGATCGAATCCGACGTGGGTGCTGCGGCACCTGCTATCGTTTTTGGCCGGTTGGGTGCTGTTGTTTTTGCTGTACGCACTGATGCCCAACACGCATGTTTCCTTGCGGGCAGCGGCCATTGGCTCCGCTGTCGGCGCGGTGCTGTGGGGATTCGCGAAATTTGGATTTCAGATCTACGTCAGCAAAGCGTTGCCGTATGCGGCGCTGTATAGTTCACTCGGCTTGATCCCCCTGTTTCTATTCTGGATCTATGTGACGTGGCTGATTGTGTTGTTCGGACTGGTTTTGACGTACACCACGCAAACAATGCGGGGGCGTCGCCTGCGTCGCAACTTCGTCGAACCGGATGCTCTACCGACCGGTGATCCGGATTGGATGCTGCCGATCATGACCGAAGTGGCGATGGCATTTAGCAAAGGCGAGATGATCGGCCGGCAAGAACTTGCCGACCAACTGGGCTTGAACAGCCGCATTGTCCACGATTTCGAAAACCAATTGATCAGTGGTGGATGCCTGCGGCGCGTGCCGGGCGATGATGAGGACGACCACCTGACACTCGCGCGGCCCGCTGAACGAATCCTGATCGCGGACATTTTGCGGTTGGCACATCAAGCACGTCCGATGAGCGCACATCCGGCGTGGAAGGCACTCGTCAGTCTGAAACTGGCCGAACGCAACGCGGCGGGCGATCAAACACTCGCCGATGTCATCAATAGCTGAGTAGCGAGCAGCGAATCGAATCAAAGTAGCTGCCGTCGCCAGGGTAGCTGCCGTCGCCAGACGGTGGAATCCACGTGCTGGCGAACGTAGCTACTCGCTTGATTCATTCGCGGTCGCGTAGCCTGGGCTGTTAAAACTTCGCGATTGACTCAATATTTCCGTTTCGTATTTTGTTCCGATGGCGATTGGCTTCTGTACCTCTCCCGACGATCATGGGGGGAGGTCGCAGCAGGCGCCGTTCAGGAGTACGCGAGGGAGCGGGCC
>JBDNIG010000734.1:0-17060 GCA_041688415.1 Rhodopirellula sp.
CGTCCGAAGCGGAAATTGTCGACAAACCGGTCCGCCCGTCCGAAGCGGAAATTGTCGACAAACCGGTCCGCCCGTCCGAAGCGGAAATTGTCGACCGACGGCTCCGCCCGTCCGAAGCGGAGGGGAGCAGCTCGGACCGGCGGAGCGGTCCGGCTACAATCGCCGACGCCAACGAAACGTTGACCCAGGAACTCACCGACCGGATCAAGCGGTTTCGCCGCAAATGGGCGGCAGCCTTGGGCTTGGCGCCTCACCAAATTCTCACCGGTTCAACGATCGCGCGACTCGCCGAAACACGCCCTGCGAACGCGACTGAGCTGGAAAACGTTCCCGGGATTGGAAACGAGTTCATTGATACCTACGGACACGATCTGCTGGATCTGATCGCGACCACGCTATCACAGCATGACGTTCCTGGTCCGGGCCTGCCCGAACCGAAAACGATCGAAACGAGATCACCCGAACCGAAAACGATCGTCCCGCAAGCGACCGCGGCGGCGGATGACGTTCTCCGGGCCGACGAATCGATTCCCGCCGATCAGGAGTCGTGGCGAGCGGATTACTGGACGTGGCGGCTGTGTCGCGACGGATATACGATTGATCAAATCAGCGAAATCCGAGGAGTCAGTGCGGAGGAATTGCTGGCTCATCTCGTCGCCGCGGCACGGGCGGGGCACAACGTGGACGCGAACTGGGGTGGGTCGCCCGACCGCATCGAGAAACTGCGCCGCGCACTAGGGTAACTAACAAGGCTGCGATCGTGCGAATTATCTATAAACTGTTGTTGGCAACACTCTTGCCCGCGGTACTGATTTGGACCGTTGGGAATTATGCGGCCAGCGTCGGCCAGCAGAGTCTACGGGCCGCGATTGAAAAGACATCGCTGACGCGCGCCAGTTCGGTCATGGACGAAATCGATCGCGTCGTCCAAACACGCATAACGCAGTCCAAAGCCTACAATCGAAGTGAACTGGTACAACAGACACTCGTGAATTCGAATCGCGAGTTTCGCGAACTTGATGACATTGAGGCGACGATTGACGAACGCGACGAGCAATGGCACCAGGCACCTGCGGACCAGACCAATGCGTTGATGGATGCGTTGACTAACCATCGCCTATCACGAGAACTTCGTTCGCTGATGGGCAAGTTGAACGAGAGCAACGACTACGATGTGTTCGGCGAGGTTTTTTTCACCAACCGCTATGGTGCCAATGCAGCACAGACTGGGCGCACGTCCGATTATCGCCAAAATGATGAGTCGTGGTGGAACGAGGCAGTTGCCGAAGGTGTTTCGGTCAGTGACGTGATGCTCGATCAAAGTGCCGGTATCCATTCGATCGACATTGCACTGCGGGTCGATAACCGCGACGGCGAGTTGCTCGGAGTCGTCAAAGTCATCATGAATATTCATGAGGTGTTCAGCATCATCGACCGCCGAGCAGATCGATCCGGCAAGGGCGAGCGATTGTTATTGCTCGATCGGGACGGCAAGGTGATCCATGTCAGCAACCACACGATGGTTCCCAAAGACGATGGTGCGCGTTACCTCGACGGGGACCAACTCGGTGCCGCCTCACCGTACGCAACAATCTATTTCCCCCATCCTGAGACGGGCGAGAATTACCTCGTCGCGATCGCCAAGAGCCAGGGCTACGGTGACTTTCAAGGTTTGGGTTGGGTGCTCATTAACGAGACGCAAGAATCACTCGCGTTTGCGCCGGTGACGGAATTGCGGTCGCGCCTGCGTTGGTTCTCACTGATCGCGACGTTGATGGCCGCAGTTATCGGCGGTTTGATTGCCTGGTCATTATCCCACCGGATCAGTCATTTGACGAGGGCAACCGTTGCTCTGGCGGAAGGGAAACTCGCAACGCGTGTGGTGGATCGCGGTCACGACGAGATCACGAAACTCGCCAAGTACTTCAATCTAATGAGTGAACGGTTGCAGCAGTCGCAGTCCGAGCTGGTTTCGGCCCGGGATGAGGCGCGCGAGGCCAACGCGGCCAAGAGTGCATTTTTGGCAAACATGAGCCATGAGATTCGCACACCCATGAACGGCATTATTGGCATGAGCGAATTGCTCGCCGATACATCCCTGGCACCGGAGCAGCGAGAATACCTGGGCATGGTTCGCGGCTCAGCGGACTCGTTGCTCCGATTGATCAACGACATTCTCGATTTTTCAAAAATCGAAGCCGGCAAGATGGAACTTGAAATCATCCCATTCGACTTGCGAGAATGCGTCGAAACGACGGCGCGTTCACTCAGTCTGCGAGCCACCGATCAAGGTCTCGAGATGGCCTGCCGGATCGATCCAGCGGTACCCTATCGGCTACTCGGAGATCCTGGGCGACTGCGGCAAATTATCATCAACCTAGGTGGTAACGCGATGAAGTTTACCGATGAAGGGGAGGTGGTGATCGCCGTCGAAATGGACGAGCAGACTGAGCATGATGTGGGCCTGCATTTCTCCGTCCGTGATACCGGCATCGGGATTCCTGAAGGTAAACTATCGAAGGTGTTCGACTCGTTCTCGCAGATCGACGCATCCACCACGCGAAAATACGGTGGCACCGGATTAGGGTTGGCGATTTCGGATCAACTCGTCGAGTTGATGGGCGGCAAAATTTGGGTCGAGAGCGAAGTGGACGTTGGTACCACGTTTCATTTTCGTGTGCGTTTAGGCAAGAGCGACACATTGCCTCCATCGCCACCCGGGGAATTGAGTGAGTGGGCCGGAACACCGGTGCTCGTCGTCGATGACCATCCGACGAACCAACGGATATTTCGAGAGCTGTTGAAGGCGTGGAAGCTCAATCCAGTCTGCGTCGATGACGGGTATCAAGCGATTGCCGAACTGAGACGAGCCAACGCGATGGGCGAGCCGTACCCGATGATGTTGCTCGACTGCATGATGCCGGGTTTGGACGGATTCGGCGTGGCCAAACAATTGCATGACGATCCGAGTTTTATCGACACGAAGATCATCATGGTATCCTCGGCAGCAGACAGCAGCGATACCAAGCGTTGTCGCGAGCTGGGTATTTCACGCTACTTGATCAAGCCAGTCGTGCAATCCGAATTGCTCGAAACGATGCTGCAAGAGCTCAGCGGTGCGCCGCCCGAACGCTCGGTCGAGAGTTCATCGGCGATCGCACCGGCCGCGACTTCACTGCACGTTCTGTTGGTGGAAGACAACGTCATCAATCAGCAAGTCGCCTCGGGACTGCTCGAGCGAATGGGGCACCGCGTCGAACTTGCCGAGAATGGACAGACCGCCATCGAGGCCTGGCGGGATGGCAACTTTGATGTGATCTTGATGGATTGGCAGATGCCGGTGATGGACGGTACCGAGGCGGCCAAGATCATCCGTGAAGAAGAAGCGTTCGGTGGCGGTCACGTTCCGATTATCGCCATGACCGCCGCGGCCATGAAGGGTGACCGGGAACAGTGTCTCGCCGCGGGCATGGATGACTACGTCAGCAAACCCGTTGATCCGGAGGCACTGACGGCAATCCTGGCAAGAATGACGGATTCAGCAGACGTTGACGCACCGACAGTCGCTACGGCGGATTCTCGACGGCCGCCAACCGCAGCGGAAACCTCGCCGCCAACCACCTCGCAAACATCGCCCCCAACCACGGCGGAAAGCAATGCCCCTGCATCAATGATCGATATTGAGGCCGCGCGCAAACAGTTGGGCGGCTGCGCCGACTCGGTGCTATCCGAGCTCGCGAAGGTGCTGGTCTCGGAATGCGAATCTCGGGTCGATGAGATTCACAAAGCGATTGCGGAAGAAGATTTCGAGGTGGCGGGGCGATCCGCGCACGCACTCAAAGGAGCCGCGAGTCTGTTTGCCGCCACCTCGATCATCGATCCGCTGAAGTCCATCGAAGCAGCGGCACGCGAAAACGATCTGGCCACGGCGCGCGAACAATTCACCGAACTCGAGCCGGCCGTCGACCTGGTGATGGAGCAGTTGCGGGCATTCGTTGACCGTGCCGGTGGTTAGGAATTGGTTGCTGATTTAGCGGCACGCCACGGAGGCGAGGACAATTTGCCAGCCCGACGCGCCAGCGAGGCGGCGTTCAATTCCTCGCTCACGCGTCGGGTTACCAAAAGTTCACAGCCTATCCGCGAAAGCAACGCTCCACGCAATTTTCGCGGAGCGAAAGGCGACGATTCTTTTCCGCTCGATCCTAACACCCTGCGGAATACCCAAGCGAACGCGTTGCCATTAAAATGGTCGCTCCCTTAAAATCCACCGGCGATGCCCACACCGGCACCGACGAGAATCAACCGGCCGCTTTCGCGAATTAAAAAACGGGCGGCTTCTTCACGAAACGTCTCGGCTGTTTGCAGCCGCACGATTGGATGATCGATCCGGCCGAGAATTCGGACCACCAACGTGCGATCTCGCAACAGTTCGGAGATATCGAGAATCGCCGAACCGGGCAGCAGCGTCCGCAGCAGGTATCGCTGCGCCAACTGTTGCACGTCGTAGGCGACATCGCGATAGTCACCCGTCGCAATCAAAGCCTCCATCTCCAATCGTTTGCTCTTCAAGAAAATGCGTCCGTCGGCGCGGACCAACGCGGCATCCGATCCCAACCAGAATTCGTCCATCGTCAAGATGCCGTTGCCAATCACACCGCGAGCTTCACCGACATCAAATTTCTCGGTCGCCAATGACACCGGTCCGAGCCATCGCCCGGCCCCGACCAGACCCGGGACGGCACCGCCGCGAGTCTCACCCAAGCGAAATCGGAATCGACCGGCGATGTCGTCGATCGAACGCACCGATTTGCCGCCGAGGGTTATTTCACCCGTGATTTGTCCCGTCGCGAGGTTGTTCGCTTGGCCGAGCTGATCGCTCAAACGGAAAAAGTCGACGCGTCTCGTTTTCCAGCGACTCGACAAGTTGACCCCATGCACGCCGCGATGGGAGGAGGAAACCTCCAGATCCCCTTCCAACGATCCACCGCCGACCCTCGCCGTGATTGTCGGTAAACGCAGTTTCCATCGACTCGTCATGACATCAATGTCATAGTGGAGCCCACTATGAGCGGTTCCCAACGGGATTTTACTGACGACGAGTTGCCGGGCGACGATATTGCCACGGACCCGCAGCGACTGAGCGTGTCCGCTGAGCCGCATGGTTCCCGAAGCCTTGCCACCAAGTTGATCGCTGACCGTCGGGATAAAAAACAGTCCACGTTGCAGATCCATATGCGCGACTCGCGCCGTTAGATCGGTTCGCAACTTCAATCCATTGTCTCGCTGCTCGATCTCCAATCGCCCATTGGTCCGGATGGTGCCGCCCGCGTAGTCGCCCACGAGGGAATCGATCGACAGCACGCGACCATCGAAACCACCGCGCGCCGTAAGCCGTCGCGAAATCAGGGTTTGATGGTATCGTAGGTCAGTCATATCCACCTCGACTCGCGTCAACTCTCCCACGCTGCCGAGAGTTGGAAGGGATGTGCCACTGAGTGTGCCGGAGAGTTTTCCGCTGACGTCGGATCGACTCGTTTGCACCAGCGACAACAGGGATCCGATTGACAGATCACTCAATTGAATCTCGCTCTTGTGCAATCGTCCGATCACATCCGACCAGCGGTCTTGCGGGGTCGTCGTCGCGGCCATGTTGACTCGCACGGTGCCATCAAGAATTTCGCCCTCACCGCGCACCGATATTTCGCCCTCCTGGGCCGACAACGCGAGCGTGAGCTGACCGACTGACTCGTCAGCCAAACGCATGTCGTCGACTCGTAGTCGAGCGGTTCCCTGATGCGCCGCGGGTTGATTGAGCGACGTCACCGGCACTCGCCATTTGACATCGCCGG
The DNA here is from genome assembly GCA_041688415.1 of Rhodopirellula sp. Classification (GTDB taxonomy): domain Bacteria; phylum Planctomycetota; class Planctomycetia; order Pirellulales; family Pirellulaceae; genus Rhodopirellula. Next base: position 5,850 of record JBDNIG010000734.1, read on the forward strand.
CAAGTGACAGTGTGAACTCAGGCGGTGTTGATGCCGAAACGGGCAAGCGGATCGTCGGACGAATTCCGGAGAAATGCAGATCGGCTAGTAGGTTGTCCTGGCCGTTGGATGGTAGCGTGGCCGATCCCTCCACCTGCCCTCCGAACAGTTTGGCGTCCAGAGCGTCAATGATCACGGCGTCCGGTCCGATTTGATAGTCGCAGATCACTTCACGGATCTTGACGGAATCCGGGAGCTGGTCGACCGGACGTTTCGGTGCGATGCTGAGTTTTGTCGGTGTCAGCTCGAGGTCATGTTCCAGCACGCCTAAATCGACTCCGGCGACGCGCAGGCCCGGAGACGCGACAGCGGCGTGAATGTCCCACTGACTCTCCGGTAACGCCGCGGTAAATCGCCCGCTGCCGGTGCCGTGAAAGTCAAGCTTGCCCGCCACCCAAGAAAACCCATCGGCTGGCGTTTCAGTGCCGGTCGATTGCAACAGGGACGCCACGGCCTGGGTCGGCACATCATCACCAGCGATTTCAAACTGGAACGGCCCGCTTCCGTTCAACGGAAGTGTGGCGCTGCCGAGCAGTTGGATCGTCTCCGCCGCTGCATCCTTCGCGGTGATCTCAAATCGTGGAAGGTTCAGCGTGCCGGCTTCGATCGACACATCGCGAATGCTCAGCGAGGCGGGCGGCAGGCCCCGAAGTTTCAATGCTTCCCCCTGGGCGCCACCGTGAAGCTGATAGGTTTCGATTCGTGAGATCGAATCGAGCGGAACGGTGAATTGCACGTCGCCGGATACCCGGCCCGCTTGGACGAGCGAGTTGGTTGTCTTGGCACCAACCTTCATCACGACATCCGTGACCGGGCTCAAGTCGATATTCTCGATCTTTAGTTTCGCCGACGCATCGCCGCGCGGCACGAGCGCCGCCGTGCCCGAGCCATCGATCACACCCGGCGTGTCAGATTGGGCGGTGTTCAAACTCGCGTGTAGCTTGTTCAACGTGACTTTCCCGTTGCGATAGATCACGTTGGCACCGAGGTCGTCGAAACGAAGGCTGTCGACGCGCAGGGAGGGGCTGCGCAGTGTTCCGTCGAAACGGTAGGCGGCCGCATCGCCAAGCGATGTCCAGGGAACGCCGACGTCGAATCGCACCGATACCTTGCCGTCGAGCGGCACGCCCAGGTCGATGCCGATTTTCGACAGTCGGGACACGAGTTTCCCGGCGTCGATGTCATCAAAGGACCACTGCGTCGACCAGTACCGCGGTTGCGGCTTGGGCGGCGCAGGCTGATCCTGGGCCGGGCAGCGACTGGCGGCCAGCAAGAACGAACAGCAGCTAAGGCAAATAATCGAAACGCGAATCATCTGTGATATCTCTTTGAGAAACGGACCTGCTCTCATGATCCTATTCACCTTAGTCAGCGGCGCGGTCCCGCGGATAGCGGAAAAGAAAGAGCAATTGTTCACTACTCATTCTGCTCTTTCGACAAAATGTCAAGATTTGTTAAAGCCGAGTGATCCAAGCGAATGCGAAGATGTTTCGTACCGCTCGAGCCCACTCGATTGATCGATCGGAAACATCCCCATGATGTTGAAATCTCCAACCCCAGCTCACCCGCTGCCGCCCGTTGCCGCCCGTCCGTCGCTCGGAACGACGTGCAGCGTCGTCGTCGTTTGCGTCTCGATGCTGCTGCTCGCGTCGGGCTGTCGTCAAGCCGGTGCGCCCGCAAACGGCGCCGGAATGGCTCCGATCAATGGTCTTCCTGGCCAAACTCCGATGAACGGACCCGCCATGCCAGCGCTCGGTCCCTTCGGTGCCTCCGCCCGCGTGCCACCACCGGCAACGGGTTCCTATGGCAGCTCGCCGGGCCAAGCTGCCAGTGGTAGGAACGCCATGCCCGCCAACTACGCGCCGCCGAATATCGCACCGATGGCCTACAACGACGCGGCGGGCGCCAACAACGTCGCCGTTGCGGGCGGGTTCGCGAATCCCCAGTCCAACAACCCTGGCAACAATGTGGCGGCGAATTCACAGTGGCAGGAAACCAGCGCGAACCCAGGCGCCGCCTACAACCCAAAAATGGACCTGTCCCGCGATACCGCCACCAGTGCGCGCAGCGGTGGGATGCAAGTCAACGATCTGACGGGCGCTCCACCGCCACCCGGTTACTCCGCCCCGATCGGTTACAATCGCCCCACGGGCACCGCCAACCCGCAGAGTTTTGCGCCGCAGCAGAACTACGCGCCGCAGCAGAGCTACGCGCCGCAGCAGAGCTATCAACAACAACCGCAACTTCAGCAGCAGCAACCGCAGCAACAGGCTCAGCCCGGGCAAGTTCCCGCGACGTCGCTGATGCCCATGCCGGGTACGAATGCGAACAGCAGGGCACCGCAAGAGATCACTCCCCCAGCCCCTCCGGTGAATCGACCGAGTACCTCCGCTCCGACATCGGGCGGTGGCTTCGCCGACTCCTCGCCAGCGGCAAATCAACCCTCCATGTCGACCGCTGGCCGGCCCGTGCAGTGGCAAGCACCCCGACGGTAGGGCCGCATGATGATGGGGTTTTTCAGAAAAACGATGCCTTGCACGGAAGCGGGCGAGGATGCCCGCGCACCGGTTCGTGGGCGAGGACGCTCGCCTACTCGTTCACGGGTGTTCCAGCCGATGATTTGGGTCGCTTGTGCCGACTCGCTCGTGCATGAGCGGATCAGGAACGCGCCGCCAATGGATCGGCGTACATGCGTGTGCACCGGATCCTCGTTGGTCTCGTCCCGCCAATCGCCAACCAACCAATTCAGGGGCGACGGGGCCGCCATCTAGGGAATTGTCAGCCATCGGTGAGTTGGTGTTTCGGCGAGCCAAGGACTAGCCGTGCCAGCATGTTCAATTAAACTCGTCATGAAGCCCATCGGATACCCTGACGCGTCGGCGTCGCGGAGTGTGTATAGTTGTGGCGGTTCACTCACCCTGAAATCATTCACCCATGAAGTTGGCCCTCCTCATGACATCGATTCGCAAATACGTCCTCTCACTCTCGCTGGTTGTCGTCGTTCTCGCCAGCATGCCAATCCGTGCTCAGGGCCAGGAATCCAAACTCGCCAAGTTACTCGAACGCTCGCCGGCACCCGCCAATTCGGTCCTGTACGTCAATGTTCCGTCCTTGAATCAACTGATCAAAGACGCCGAGTTGTCGACGCGCGTGACGGAAAATATCAACGAGCTGTGGATGATCTCGGATCTGGACTTCATTAAGCTGAAGCCACGGTGGGAAGCTGGCTACGCGACGCTGAAGGCGCCGGTGGAATCGAAGGAACTTGCGGCGACCGTTTCCGGATACGTTGACACGATCGTGGGGCACGACGCGGTGTGGTCGCCCCGGCAAACGTACTTCGTGCCGATGAAGGACAATCGCCTGGGGTTCCTGCGACCCGCCAATCGTTCGTTGCTCGGACGTTGGGTCACGGCCAGCGGCTCGGTGAACGACACCAGTTACCTCACCAAGCTGTCTGCTCAACCGGAATCGTACCTGTCGATGATGTTCGCTGCCGAATTGAGCAATCTCGTCTCCGCAGTGCCGCTCGAAGCAAAACTCAAGAACTTCGAATCGCTCCAGGCACAGCAGCCCAAGACCGTTGCCGGGATCCTCGCCAGCGTGCGGGGTCTCAGCGTGATCATCGGACGCGAGAGCCTGTCGCAGTGCATCCTCGCGATCGATTTCGAGAAATCCCCCTCCAGCTTGAAGCCCATTGCCAGCGAGCTGCTCGCGGAGATTCTCGAACGCAATGGCACCGCCGCTCCCGAAGTCTTGACGTGGAAACCGAAAGTCGAAGGCAATCGATTGTCCTTCCAAGGCCCGATCACCGAAGCATCGCTGACCGGTCTGCTGAATATCTTCAGCCTCCTCGGCTCCGCCGAAAGTGTTTCCGATAAACTCATCACCCTGAGCGATTCGCCCGGCAGCGAGGCCGATCGGATCGCCTACACGACCAAACATTACTTTGACCAAGTCACCAAGCGCGTTGGCCAAATCCGTAAGCACAAATCCAAGACAACTGGCGGGCTGGCGAAATGGAATGACCAGCAAGCGCGCCTGTTGGATGAGATGGGCACGCTGAACGTCGATCCAGTGATGGTGACATACGGCAGCGACGTTGCCAGCCTGCTTCGTGGCAATGCCCTGACCGTCCGGCAAACCAACATCCAAGCTGGCCAGATCAAAGCCAACGAGTCTTTGCAAAGTGGCACCTCCTACAACGTTGGCGGTTATAGCGGCGGTTTCTACGGCGGCGGTGCGGGATACTCCAGCAGTGGTTATTACAATCCCAATTCGACGTCGGACTATCAAGCCATCACGAGTGCCGCCGCCCGCGGCAACGCCTACACCGACTACCGCAAGGTCCTCTCGCAGATCGACGAAATGACGGGCGAGATTCGCAAGGTCATGACGGACAAGTACAACATGCAGTTCTAGTCCCTCGTCGCGGCTCGATACTGACACCACCACTTTCTTTCGGTCTCCCCGGCAACGATCTGATTGCGGCGCAGAAAACATGACTCATACTGAAAAACTCAAAAACTATCGACACATTGTTCTGCTGACTGATGGATACTCGACTCCATTCCTTGCCAAAACGGCAATCAGCCTGCTGCGTTACCGTGGCAACGACATCGCCGCTGTGCTGGACGTGGAGCTCGCTGGCCAGGACGCTCGAGAAGTTTTCGGGACGGGTGACGGAATTCCGATCGTCGATTCCATCATTCCCGAAGCCGATTCGATTTTCATCGGAATCGCGCCGCCCGGTGGAGAACTTCCCAAGATCTGGCGGCCCATTCTGAAGCAAGCGATCGAGCGTGGAATCGATATTGTCTCTGGGTTGCACGATTTTCTGGGTGACGATTCGGAGTTTGCAACGCTCGCCGCCGCATCCGGCAGTCAGCTTATTGATGTTCGGCGCAATACGGAAAAGGTCACTGCCACCGCTGTTCCGTTTCGCGAGGGCTGTTTGCGAATTCACACCGTCGGTCAAGATTGCACCGTCGGCAAAATGGTGACCACGCTGGAGATTGAACGCGAACTGAGAAGGAGAGAACGCGATGCACAATTTCTTGCTTCCGGACAAACGGGCATCATGATCACGGGCGAAGGCGTGCCGATCGACTGCGTCGTCGCGGACTTCATTAACGGTTCGGCCGAAGCGTTGGTGCGCCGGAACGAACAACATGATATTTTGCTGATCGAGGGTCAGGGCTGCATTGCGCATCCGAGCTTTTCCGCGGTCACATTGGGCCTGTTGCATGGATCGGCTCCGCACGGTCTGATCTATTGCTACGAGGCTACCCGCGAAGAAGTCAAGGGTCTCGAGAATGTGCCGTTGTTGTCGACGAAGCGATTGATTGAGGCTTACGAAATGGCCGGGGCGCTCAGGCATCCTTGCAAAGTGATCGGAATCGCGATGAATGGACGCAAGTTGTCGGCCGATGCCGCAGCGGTCGAACGCGAGCGAGTATCGGCAGAATTGGGCCTGCCGGTTTGCGACGTCTTTCGCGACGGAGCCGCACCGCTGGCCGATGCAGTGGAACGTCTTGGTAAGGAGCTGTTCTCATGAAGTTGCGATTGCATCGATATCAGCTACCGTTGGAATTCGAGTTCACAATCTCGCGCGGGTCAATCAGCACGCAACCATCGCTGGTCGTTGAATTGGAACACGAGGGGCAGCGTGGTTTTGGGGAAGCGACTGCCAATTCGTATTACCGCCACACGCTCGATTCAATGTCGGAATCCATCATGGCTTGTCGCGACACAGTCGAAACATTCACGTTCGGCAAGCCAGAACAGTTGTGGCAAATGCTGCAACCGGCGTTGAAAACAGATTTCTTCGCGCTATCGGCGATCGACTTGGCTGCGTACGATCTGTTCGGCAAACTCAACGGACAGCGAACCTACGAAACGCTGGGACTGGAGTGGAACAATATTCCGGACTCGAGTTACACAATCGGCATCGACGCGCCGGAGAAGATGATTGCGAAGCTGGAGTCTCGTCCCAACTGGAATATCTACAAGATCAAACTGGGGTCAAAGCACGATGTCGAAATCATTCGTGCATTGAGGAAAAAAACATCCGCGATCTTGCGCGTCGATGCCAATTGCGGTTGGACGGTGGACGAGACGATTTCCAACTCGCACACCTTAAAAGATCTGGGAGTTGAGTTCATTGAGCAACCACTCCCAGCCGAATCACCGGCGGAGCAGCATCAGCGAGTGTTTCAGGAATCAGCACTACCAATCATTGCCGACGAAAATTGCCTGATCGAGACGGACGTCGCAAAGTGTGCCGGGCTGTTCCACGGTATCAACGTTAAACTCTGCAAGTGCGGCGGGCTGACCCCGGGTTTACGAATGCTACGGAAGTCGCGTGAGCTGGGCTTGAAGACAATGGTTGGCTGCATGGTTGAAAGCTCCGTCGGCATTTCCGGCGCGGCACAGTTGTTGCCATTGCTCGATTACGCGGACATGGACGGAGCCGCGCTCATTTCGGAAGACATCGCAACGGGTGTCGTCGTCGATGATACGGGCCGGATCGCATTGGGGCGGGTTTTGGGCAGCGGCGTTGAACTGACAAACAAGTAAACCCGAGAGAAATCACCATGAGTGTCTTCCGAAATCTGTTCGCTGTCGCTTTCTTCGTTGGGCTGGCTCCGGCCGCGGTGTTGGGTCAATCGTCCGATCAGCAGATCGACGCACGGACGCGTGAGTCTCTGAGCGAAGAAGGCGTCCCGGGAAATTCCGCCGCCGTTGCAAAACAGATTCACTTGGTCTCCTCGAAAGGGTTCGATTACGCTCCGGCCATCAAAAAGTTGCGGGCGGCCGTTCGATACGAAGTCGCCGGAAAGGACCTGCCCGCCTTTTCAATCTCGGTGGTTGATCGAAACGAGATGGTGTGGGCCGACGGATTCGGCTTTCAGGATGCCAAAAAGAAAATTCCGGCGACTGCGGAAACGGTCTATCCCGTCGGCTCCATCTCGAAACTATTCAGCGACATCGCTGCGGTCGGTTCGGTATTGGAAAATCAGGTGAAAGTCTCCGACCGGCAACGCGTGCGGCAATCTATTTTCGCTCCGTTGGGAATGAAGAACAGCAGTTTTGTCGTGACACCCGAAGTCGCACCGAGACTTGCGACCGGCTGGATGTGGACGTACGACGACCGACGTTTTGAAGCACCGACGTTTCCGCCAGGAACCGGGCCCGCGGGAAATTTGTATTCCAACGTTATCGACTTGTCTAAGTTCCTGTCGTGTCTGTTCAACAATGGTCGCACGGAAAGCGGACGGATTTTCAAACCGGGAGCCGTCGCCGAAATGATTTCGCCTCGCAAAGACGCGAATGGAAACTCGGTGGGGCAGGGACTGGGTCTCCGCATTCAGGATCTGGACGGTCATGCTCGAATCGGCCATCGCGGCGCGGTTGACGGTTTCTCCGCTCTGATCGAAGCATTGCCTGAACGCGAGCTCGGAGTGGCAGCCGCTTCTGCGCTCGATGCGTCAAACGGTGTCGTGAGTCGCCTGGCGAACTACGCACTGCGTTTGATGCTGGCAACTCAGGACGGCAAAACGTTGCCCGAATATGGCCGCACCGTTGCAATCCCGCCGGAACGAATCCCCGACCTGCTGGGAACATATCGCGAAGTCGACGGCAAACGTTTCACGCAGATTTCGGAACTAAACGGCCGAGTCATGATGCGGCGTGGTTCGTTCCGTCACGATTTGCGTGCACGAGCGGATGACGGTTCCATCATGACGGACGATGTCATCGGCTCCGGCACCCAAGTGAAGCGTGAAGGCGAGAATCGTCTGAGCGTTGGCGCACTTCACTTCGAACGACTGCCAAATGAACCGCCCAAAGAAATTCCCGGTCGTTGGCGCGGGTTGATTGGCGAATATGGCTGGGATCACAACACGCTGTACATTTTGGAAGACAACGGCGAGCTGTACGCATTGATTCAATGGCTCGATTACTATCCGCTGAAAGAAGTCAGCGAGAACGTTTTCGAGTTCCCGGACGACGGGTTGCACCACGGCGAAGGTCTGAAGTTCACGCGTACGTCGGACGGTATCGCGACGGAGGTGAACGTGGCGGAGGTTATCTTCCAACGGCGTGAGGTTGGTACGAAGGACGGCGAGACTTTCAAGATCTCACCCGTGAAACCAATCGACGAGTTGCGAGCCGGCGCTTTGGCAGCCAATCCGCCGTCCGAGCCCGGTGACTTCCGCGATGCGAATCTGGCCGAGTTGGTTCAACTTGATCCCACCATCAAGTTGGACATTCGCTACGCGACGACCAACAACTTTACGGGAGCAGTCTTTTACGAGCAGCCAAAAGCCTTCATGCAGCAGCCAGCCGCCGAGGCGGTTGTTCGAGCCAACGCTCGGCTCAGCAACCGAGGACTCGGCTTGTTGATTCACGATGCCTATCGACCATGGCAGGTCACCAAAATGTTCTGGGACGCAACGCCTAGCGGTCTCAAAGACTTTGTCGCGAACCCGGCTACCGGGTCTCGCCACAACCGTGGCTGTGCTGTCGACTTGACGCTGTATGACCTCACGACCGGTAAACCGATTCCGATGGTCGCCGGCTACGACGAATTTTCGCCACGCTCGTTCGCGATGTACCCGGGCGGTACATCGCGGCAACGCTGGTATCGTGAATTGCTACGCGAAACGATGGAGGCCGAAGGATTCACGGTTTACGAATTTGAATGGTGGCATTTTGATTTCAAAGACTGGAAGAAGTACAGAATCGGCAATGTGACCTTTGAAGAAATTGGCAAGCAGTAAGGTGGTTGCATTATCCTGGCAACTGGTGATCGACAATGACGGTAACGAACCGGCGGCGTGAGAAAGAGCAAGTCGGACGACCGGACGCCGGAGACATTAGGTGTCCAACTCGCGTTGGATTTCGTCGATCCGATAGCCGAAGCCCGGTCCCGACAGCGTTGACAGATCAACCATTCCTGCTCGGCGACGGTACAGTCCCGGATGCACTTTGGCTTCAGGGTTCGAGGACGCAGGACAGAACTGCATCGAGTTGGTTTCCACGCCCCCGATCGTGCCAGTATGTGCGGCCAAGCGAACATGAGGAATCTGAGCGAGCATCGGATTTGTCAAATCTTGCACCATGATGCCCATGCCGTGCGGTCTGGCCCAGCAATGACTCAACAACGCTCCGGTTTGCGTCTTGCAAGTCTTCAACGCAACGCCCGTCCACCCCAGCTCCCTTCCCAGGCGAACGTGCTGCCAGTCGTGGGCACTCTCGTCCAGGAACAGCGGTTTGCGTCGGGACACCGAATGCACGTCGATACGATTTGCCTCCAGGTCATATGGAAACGGTTGCTCGACGTACAACAGTGCGTCGTAGATGCCGGGATGCTCGGCCTGCAGACGTTCTAGAATTTCGTTCACGTAGGCGGGGTCGTTGACCATGCAGTTGAAATCCGCTGTCGTGGCGATCACCCCTTTCTCTTCGGCGATCATTCCGATCCGTACCAGGCGATCATAGTCCCAAGCCGCATCGTTGCCGCGCAGTTTAATTTTGAGGTACTTCAATCCGTCGGTGTCGATCCAATCTCGTAGCAGAACCGGAATTCCATCGTCTGGCTCCGTCCCCGTCAATTCGGAAGCTTCAATCGGATCAAGGCCACCGACTAAGTGCCAAGCCGGAAGCTTCTTGGGTGGATTCGCGACAAAGAAGTCTTCGGGGTATTTTCCAGCGTAAGAAACCGTCGTGTCGCTTGGCTCTAAGTAGTGGGCCAGGTCGTGGTTCATGAAGTTCGCGTTGTACGTTCGATACGTGTCGAGTCCGCAAGACTGCCCAAAAGCGTCATGGACGGCGATGTCGAATGCGCTGGAGCAAATCAACGCAGCCAAATAGGGCATCGGCTCGCCGATCGACTTTTGGCTCTCGCTCGCGTTGTGTTCGGCCAAAATCGCGGGCAGGCGGTTGTTCAGGAAATCGCTGCCCAACTCCATCGGATGGCCCCACGACTCGAACTCGGACCACGCATCATTGCAGCGCCTTGAAAACTCGATCATCGAAGTCAGCCGAGTCTCGTAGCTGAGTGCACTCGGCCAGCCCCATGGAGCCGACATCGGTGTCTCGCCCCAGCCGACGGATTGATTGCCAGCTCGATCACGAACCGTGATGCACGCCCGCAGACAGGTAAAATGCGTCAGTGTTTCCGCGCCGAACTTGAGCGGAACCCGCATCGCGAAGGGGAGTAAGTACATCTGCGACTTGACGACGCGAATGTCCGTTGGTTTTTGGCGGTTGTTCATGAGTTGTCCCTGGATGAGAATTTGCCGAACTCGATCGTCGCGGAAGTCGTCGAGATCCGTCGGCCCACACACGTTGTTGAAACCCTCGGCGCGTTACGCTACCGAAGAAATTGATTCACGAAACTACTTGAACCGAAACTCGGCTATCGCACAAACAAGAAAATATTTTCTCAGTACAATAAACTGACCAGGCGTTGAATGAACTCGATGCCGAAATTGAAACGGCAGCACCTGCCCCTTGGAAAATGCCGGAGAATCCAATCGCGTCCAAAAAGCGAGCAAATTGATCTTTCACTATCTGACGATCTTTCTATGATCGCTGTCACGCGATGCTCGCCGGCGTGGGCGTCGAATGGACTGGGCAGTCGTTGCACTCAAGGATGAGCGATGCGGACACTACTATTTTTGGGGTTGGCCATTGGGGCCGCCTTTATGGCCAATTGGTTTACGATCGAGCGTGATGGCGATCACACTCGGATTGACATCAACAAGAACGAGATCCGTAGCGACGCAAAGAGCGCAATCGATAAGGGTCGCGAAATCCTCGATAAACGCGAGCGTGAGCGACAGGCCAACGCGCCCGCCACGGACGGTTACGCGGCCCCCGAAGGTAATTGGCCGCAATCGACACCGGCCCAGAGCACGGGTTACGCGGGCCAGGGTGCCTACGGAAATCAATCCGGTTATGAAGAGCAGCCTTACGGGGAACAGGCTGATGGCGACCAAAATTTCGGCGGCCAGAATTACGGCAACCCACCCTACGAAAACCAATCGCGTCCCGGCGGGTATGCACCCACCTATCCCGCGCCAACGGGAACCCCGCCACTGACGGGAACCCCGCCACTGACGGGAACCCCGCCACTGACGGGAACCCCGCCACTGACGGGAACCC